>JANXCQ010000015.1 GCA_025060195.1 Gemmatales bacterium
GGCCGCGGCTAAGCTGCGAAATAAGGCTGTGTCCACGAGGTGATCCGCCTGGTCATTGGCAATCAGGGCCACACGCCGTCCCTGCTGGATGTAATGCCGTGCTAATCCCAGCAACGTGGTGGTCTTGCCCGCGCCTAAAAATCCACCCACCATCACAAAGCGCACTGGTCTCATGCCGACACTCCTTTCGGGCCAAATATCGCGCAGCCTCCCTTACCTGAAAGTCCGCTAATATTGTTCGGAATCCTTCCAGACGGCGTAGGTCTCTAAATATTCGGCTAAGGTTTCCATGTTCCTGATGAACGTGGCCATTCTGATTTCGTGGTTATTGAGCCAGCGTCCCTCTGGGTCTTGTGTTTGAAGAATAGTTCGTACCTTAGGCTCCAGTTGGTCGAGCCGTGAGCGAAGCGCTTGCCGCGTTATTGGTCGTTTGGATTGGTCAAGAAACCTCTGCCGTCCGACACGCTGCAGATGCTCGACTTCTTTCATCAAAGCGGGTATGCCGTATTCGCCCTGGAACGAATAGTGTGTCGGGAGGTCGTCCTCGGTGTAAACGAGTTCATAGCGCTTAAGACCAATAAAGCGGGCGATGGGCCGGCCGTTAGTATCCCATTTCGGCCCTTCCAGGGTCAACGTCGTGCATACCACTAGAAGCGGGAGAATCATATCGGGGCGAAATAGACGGGCCGACCTATCGGCTCCTTGAGGTCTGTGGCAATCTCAAGGAAAGCTATCAGTTCGAAGGTTCGAGTCCGCCACCGAAAGGGCGCGCTTGAGAAGCCCAGATGCGAGTAGTATCTTCGGGAGTAAAAAGTATCTCTGAGGCTTGGGTGGCGACGGCGATGGCTTCGGCCAGGGCGTGGGGGTGCTCGCGCGCCGTTTCGCCTTCGACCACATCGGCAGCTTGGGCCTCTTCGACAAATTGGTCGGTGCTGGTCGGGTCTACTGCGCGGCAGCTGGCTGTCAGTCGTGCGGCGATGTCCACCATTTCCTCATGCCAGGCCTGGGGGTCGCCCTCGGTGGGTCGGGCATCCGCAAATTCTCCACACAGTAAAATGAGGCGGAGAAGATGTCGGAAGATGATCCCTTCCTGTTTGGCCAGGTCGCGGGCGGCGATGTACTTATTGAAATCGCCGCCCATCTCTAACAATTCTCCCGCTGACCAGACGGGGACGATTTTCAGGTCGTTCACTTCGGGATACAACTCTTGAAAAAGGAGACGGAGTTTGTCGGCAAGAACGGGAGGCCGCTCTTCAGGTTCCCAGTCAACGGGTTCGTCGTCGTCATCGTCTTCTCCGTTTTCGGGAATCGGGGCGGCCATGAGTCCGCGACGTATCAGTTCCGGATCAAGGCGCGTAATGGCCAAAGGTCCTGGTGGGAGTTTGTCGGGACCTGGGACTCGAACTTTACGGCGCAACGAGGTCGGGATTTCCAGGACACTCTCCAGAGCCTGCAAGCGTTCGCGACGGTCGGCGATGCCGAGCATGTCCAATAAATAGGCGCCGTAAAGCGGGTGAATACTGCGAAACAATAGAAGTGTGTCGAGTTTGTCCGTGGCCTGGGCGGCGATGGGCACGTACTCGGAATTAGCCTGCTCCTCGCTGGGAGGTTCCGGTTCGAGGCGCACGAAGCCGGCCCGATGTAATACACGAAGCATGATATCGAGAGTTTTTTCTGCAGCGCTGATTTGATGAGGCGGCAACAAGCGTTTGCGTACCATCTGGCGGACGGGGTCAATTTCTGGGGAGATTTTGAGCATGTACGCCAACAAGCGCCACGGAAGTTGTCCCTTGCTTGCGAGTTTCCCAGGCGGTGAATTGCGAAGCCGATGGAAGTCGCCTTCGCTCCAATAAACTTGATTTTCGCGTCGGCTCGGTTTCTTGCGTTTGAGTTCTTTTTTGAGTTTGAGCAGGATGGGGTCTTTTGTGTCTTCGGGAATGGCTTCGTATTTTTCACGCCAGCGGTGAATGCGTACGTCATCTTCGTGGGCCAGGGCGAAAACATAGCCCTGCGTGTCGTATTGGGGTCGCCCAGCACGACCAAAAATCTGGTGCGCCGTGCTGGGGTCAATCAGCTTCTGTTTGCCTGGAGGCCCCTTGACGAGCGTGCTGAGCACGACGCTCCGGGCGGGTAAATTGATGCCGGCGGAGAGCGTTTCCGTGCAGACAACGACGGCCAAGAGTTTGCGTTCAAACAGTTCGCCCACGACGCGCCGATATTTCGGCAACAAACCCGCATGATGAACCCCGACACCACGCCGCAGCATTTGCTTCAGTTTAGGCCCCACGCCGTGCTTCCAGTCGAGTTTGTCCACCTCAGCATTGACACGGCGACGGGTTTCTTCGTCCAGGAGGGGAAGTCCTTTGAGTTGCTCCGCAATCGTCCAGCACTCTTCGCGGTTGAAGCAAAAAACCAGGGCCGGGGTTTTGCGCGTCTCGGGCGACCCTTGGGCCATCCATTGAATTTGCTCCGTGAGGAATTGGTCGGGCACGTACTGATAAGTCAACGGCACACGTCGCTCCTGGCTTTGGACGAGCTCGAGTTGTCGGCCATGGCACCGATGCAGCCAGTTGAGAAACTCGGGAGCATTGCCCACCGTGGCGGACAACAGCAACAAGCGAACCTGTTTGGGCAACAGGGCCAAGGTCAGTTCCCACACGATGCCGCGTTCAGGGTCGTTGAAATTGTGAAATTCGTCCATAACCACCGCGGAAACGTGGGAGAAATCAAAACCACGTGGTTGCAGCAAACGATTGAGCAAAATCTCAGCCACCACTACCAGGATGCGTGCCTGGGGATTAACCCGCCGGTTGCCGGTGACCAGACCGACATCGTCGGGGGAAAAGCCCCATTTTTCGGCCAGGCAGCGCAGCTCATCGAACTTTTGTTCGGTCAAGGCAATGAGCGGCGTGGTATAGTAAGCGGTAGTGCCGTTATGCAGAGCTTCAAACAAAGCAGCGTGGGCAATCACGGTTTTGCCCATGCCTGTGGGCGCGCACACCAACACCCCCTGTTCCGAGGCAAACCAAGCTAATAGCGCTTCCTCCTGTACCGGGTACAGGTCAAACGGCAATTGTTCCAGGAACCGTTCGTAAATGGCGTCACGACTCAGGACATCGGGCGGCATTTCCGTATTGTACCGTCATAGACGGCACCATGCTATTGCGGGAGGAAGTGTGACCGATTATTTGATTATTGGTGGGACGGGTCAACTCGGGCAAGCCTTTGCACGGCGTTTAGGCAGCCGGGCAAAAGCAGTGAGCCGGCCTCAGTTTGATCTAACCGTTCCCGGTGCCGCGGAGGCCTTGCTACGGCAATATTGTCCGCGGATTGTGCTGAACTGTGCGGCCTACAACCATGTGGATCAGGCGGAGAATGAGCCGCACCAAGCTTTCGCTATCAACGCGTTTGCAGTGCGTGAATTGGCTCAGGCATGCGCTCAGGCAGGCGCGTTGTTGGTACACTTCAGTACTGATTATGTATTTGGCTTAGCCCGGGATCGTCGGCACCCATACGTGGAAAGTGACTTATCCGGTCCCCTTAGCGTCTATGGGGCCAGCAAGTTGGTGGGTGAGTATTTTGTCCGCGCTATAACTATGCAGCACTTAGTGGTGCGTACCTGCGGATTGTATGGCTTGCCAGGAACGGGCGGAAAAAAAACCAATTTCGTCGAAGCGATACTAAACAAGGCATGTCGCGGCGAAGAGTTGAACGTGGTTACGGATCAAGTTTGCTCGCCGACCTATGTGAATGACTTAGTCGAGGGTGTGCTCAAATGTTTAGATCGCGGCGTAAATGGCCTAATACATTTAGTCAACGAGGGAGAGGTGTCCTGGTATGACTTCGCAAGCAGTGTCCTACGGCTCGCGGGGCTTAGCGCAACGATCAAGCCCATTCGGTCGAGCGAATTAGGTACCCGAGCGCCAAGGCCTACTTATAGTGCATTAGCAAGTGAACGTGCCGAAGCTCCCCGATTGCGTCCCTGGCAAGCCGCCTTAGCAGAGTACATCGAGTTACGTCGTCAGATGGGCCTACCATAACGCTGCGTCGGTTTGCTCACCAGGCTTCCATAGAATCAAGTTGCTGAAACAATCCTCGACTGACCTAACGTTAGCCGACGGCTTATTCTGGCGGAAACCACAGGCACAGTCTACCGTGCCATAAGCGAGCACGGTTACCCCCCGGTTTTCATACCCTGTCTCTCGCTGAAAGCTCGTAGGCCCAGGCCTCGGCCAATGGCTCGAACAAAGACTCCACCATGACAGACTCACATCTTGCTCAGTTTAGTGTAACCGTAATCGCGAAAAGTGCCCCCGACCGGCACAGGGAGAAAAATCTGAGCCTTGAAATTGCCTAGGTGCCAACCTAACATCAGGGAACGCCTGACCCATCTTCTTGGCTGCCGAGTTACAACGTAGCAGCGTGCACGCACAGTGTATGTTGCGAGATACAATCGTTAGCTGCATGCTCTGCTGGTCATGCCGTGTGGTAGATGCCATCGCCGATTGTGATGATATGCGCTTTTAGCGTTCGACGCCGTCTGCTGTGTTGTCTGCGCTGCGTCAATCTGCGTTTTGTGCAGTTTCACTTGGCTGGCTCCTGCTTGATAACACTTAGCACGCGGTTTTCTCGCGGGAGCTACCAATGCGTCACGGTTTACGTAACGCCCCCAAATCATAGGGTAACGCTTAATGCGGAGTTCTCCGTTAGGGCAGTTAGGCGTTGAACCGCAGACTACACAGGCTATCGCAGAGCAAACGCGGAAAAGAGAGACGTTCGATGGATCACTGTTAGCGCCATGGATTGATAGTCGTAGCCTGAATATGGACAAACAACCGCGGCCATCGAGTTGGTTCGTTGCCTAAACCTTACTAAGTTATCACTGACTTACGGTCGCGGTCTGTTTCCCATGCCGGGGTACGCTGACAGTCGCGCAGGTCGCAATTCGTGGCCGACAGCTTAGCGTTTTACCGAAAGGCGAGTTGTCTTGAAGCAGGTTTCATGTTCAGCGCTGCCGAGATGTGGCGTTATTGGCTGTCCTTAAGCAAGCAGGCTTGACAACGGGTGTACAATGTTGGGAGCTGTAGAAGTGAATTGAGGACTGCGACAGCTTGGCATAAGGAGAAGAAAAGCATGGTCGGAAAACGCGGCAAGCGTTTCGTCTTGCGTAAGCTGGATATGAAAGAATCGCGAAGCCGTAACGCTCCTCGAAAGTATCAGGAACGGAGCCGTCGCGATGCCCGCATGCTCGAAATGTTGCGTCAAGGGACTTGGCCCTATACCCGAGTCGTCCGCAATTGGCTGGCCGTCAAGCTCGGCAAACCGCAGAATCGCATCACGCCAGAAGACATCCAGCAGCTCTTACAGGGCAAGGTGTGAACGAATCGAGTCACTGAGGCCGCTTGTGCTTTGGCATCCCATTTCTCAGTTTTGGGAAAATATGAAGTTGGATATGAAGTTGTCAGCGCGATTTAATGCACGTCCGGCCATATTGGGGGTACCTTCATGACCATCCGTTATCAATTGTCCCTTTATAAGCACGCAAAAGGGCGGCTTTCTAACATGCGGAAATAGCCGCGTTTAGTTTGGCCCGGCGTGAGTCGAGGAGTAGTCAAGCGGTTGGGCACACGACATGCTAGGACGTAATAATAGACATCCCCTCGATGGGCCGTATCCTAGCGCCCTTAGATGAAGAACGTCTGATAAAAATGGAGGTAAATGCCATGTTTGAGCAAGCAGCAGCTTACTTTCGCCAGTTGCAGGATCGGATCTGCCAAGCCCTCGAGGAAGTAGATGGTCGGGGACGGTTTCGTGAGGATGTGTGGGATCGTCCCGGCGGTGGCGGGGGACGCACACGCGTAATGTCAGAAGGAGCCGTCTTTGAAAAAGCCGGGGTGAATTTCGCCCAGGCTTGGGGCGAATTTCCCGAAGACTTCGCGCGGACGATGCCCGGCGAGGGGCGGTCGTTCCAGGCAACGGGCATTTCTCTGGTGTTACATCCGCTGAGTCCGATGGTGCCCACGGTGCACGCGAACTTTCGTTTCCTGCGGAAAGGGGACGCCGCCTGGTTCGGAGGTGGCGCCGACCTGACACCTTATTACCCTTACCTTGAAGATGTCGTGCATTTTCATCGCGTCTGGAAAAATGTTTGTGAACGCCATGCCCCGCTCATTGATTACCCGCGGTTGAAACAATGGTGCGACGAATACTTCTATCTGCCCCATCGGCGGGAGCATCGCGGGGTCGGCGGCATCTTCTTCGATTATCTACAAGGCGATCTCGACCGACTTTTCGCGTTTGTGCGGGATTGCGGCGACCATTTCCTAGAAAGCTATTTGCCCATTGTGCAACGGAGAAAAGACGAGCCTTACGGTGAACGCGAACGTTTCTTTCAGCAGGTGCGTCGCGGTCGCTACGTGGAATTCAATCTGATGTATGATCGGGGGACGCAGTTTGGTTTGCGGACGGGGGGGCGCGTCGAGTCCATCCTCATGTCGTTACCGCCGACGGTGCGCTACGTTTACGACTACCGTCCCGAACCAGGAAGCCGCGAGGCTCAGCTGACGGAATACTTTCTCATTCCGCGGAATTGGGCGGACGAGCGATTACCCGGTGAGTAGCGCCCATGCCGCATGGGTGGTCGGTTCACCACACAGTAGCGACAGCCTTACAAACACAGCGTAGCGTAGTAGCGCTGGAATCGGCGTTTCTGACCCACGGTTTGCCTTACCCTGCGAACCTGGAAACTGCCCAGGCGATGCTAGAAGCGGTGCGGGCGGGCGGAAGCGTACCCGCCATCCTGGCCGTCTGGCAGGGCAGAGTCTGTATCGGTATCGACGACGAAATCCTATCGCGGTTAGCAGAAACATCAGCCTCGGGCCAGGTGCGCAAAGCAAGCCGACGCGACTTGGCGTTGGTGGTCGAACAAGCGGCTAATGCTGGTCTTACCGTAGCCGCCTCGTTGTACATAGCTGCGCAAATGGGAATCCGTGTATTAGCCACCGGAGGCTTGGGGGGAGTGCGTCGCAGCGACGTGGCCCAGTGGGACGTTTCCGCTGACTTATGGGAATTAGCGCAGCAACCTGTGGCAGTTGTGTGCAGCGGCGCGAAAAGCCTCATGGATGCCGAGGCAACGTGGGAATGGCTGGAAACGCTCAGCGTACCCGTAATCGGCTGGGATACGAACGATTGGCCGGCGTTTGTCCTGCGGAGCAGCGGTTTGCGTGTTTTGGCTGAGGCCCACAGTGCTGAGGAACTGGCCCACTGGTTATGTCGGCACTGGGATCACGGCGGACGAGGGATAGTAGTAGCGGTGGCGCCCCCGATGGCACTCGATCCTGCCGAACACGAGGCGGCACTGCGCCAGGCCGAGCGTGAAGCCCAGCAGCAAGGCATCCACGGCCCGCACTGGACGCCGTTTATCCTGCGTCGGCTGGCCGAGCTAACCGGCGGTCGCAGTCTGGAGGCTAATCGCGCTTTATTGGTTCACAATGCCCAACGCGCTGGCCAGTTGGCCCAAGCCTTAGCCGCCATAAGAACGTGGGAGTAAGTTCACCCGGCTAATTTGGCCCCATGTAGTATGACCGCGACGAAATACTCTGCCCTCCGGCGGCCATGGCGCCATACAATGTATGCAACTTAGTGAGCGGGTTAATCGCTCCAGCGGACCAGAGACGGTACTTGACCGTCAGCGGAACTTTTGACGCTAAGGAGGAAAGAAACCTTGACCGCCCCGCGACACTTGTACGAATGCTTATTGCTGTTTGACAGCAATAAGTATAACACGCAGAAAGATAAGCTCATTCAGCAGGTCCACCAGACCCTAGAACGACATGGGGCTACCATCGAAGTTAGCCGACTCTGGGACGAACGCCGACTCGTCTACCCAATCAAGAAACAGCGCAAGGGGAGTTACCATCTGATCTTTTTCCGAGCCCCGGGCAAAGCCTTACCCGCGATCCGGGAGGATTTCCGCATCAATGAGAATATCCTACGCTTTCTGATAATCAGGCATCATCCCAAAATGGAGGAAACGCTTTTGGCCTTTGGCCGGGATGAACAAGCTCTCGCCATCCAGGCGCCCGGCCTGGCAGAAGAAGTAGAAGCAGAAACGGCAGCCCAGCCCGCCGAATCGTCTTGACCGAGCAAGCGATCTTTTGTACACTATAGCGAAAGGATACCCCGGTTGGAGGAAGTAGCATGGCCAATCTAAATAAGGTGTTGTTGATAGGTCGGCTGACGCGCGACCCGGAAGTCCGCACCTTTGCCAATGGTGGAAAGGTAGCCCGCTTTGGCTTCGCAGTAAATCGCCGGCGAAAAAACCCCCAGACGGGCCAATGGGAGGATGAACCTGTTTATCTGGAAATCGAGGCGTTCAACCGGGGCGAATTCGGTCGTATGGCCGACCAGGCGGAACAGTTTTTTACCAAAGGGCGTCAACTGTACATCGAGGGCCACCTCCGCCTCGACCAATGGACCAGCACCGACGGCCAAAAACGCCAACGTCTGGTGGTGGTGATGGACAGCTTTCAGTTTCTCGACAGCCGACCCGATAGCGAGAGCACGCCGACAGCGCGGTCCGCGTCCGTTGTCCGGCCTAGCGGTACCAGTGTCGCCCCGTTCGAAGCGGAACCCGCCGAAGATCCCTTTGCCGACTTGCCTGACCCTGATCCCGCCGACCAGGATATTCCTTTCTAACACCCGCGCTAACTCTGGCGTGCGGGTTCAAGATTGCACAGCTCCAATATAGATTTGAGGTCTATCCATGGCTAAGACCGCTAAAGATACCGCGAAAGAAAAAGGAAAAAAACAAAAACAAACGGAAAAAACGGCCGCCTCGCCAGCGACAGCGGCCAATGAAACTAGCGCCAGTGTCGCAGCAGAAAAGCCCACAGCGCCTCGCAAGCCTGTGAAACGGCGCCAGCAAATTCCCAGAGGTCCCAATGGCGGCATGCAATTGCTCTTGGTGGACGATGTACCTCATCTGGGCCGTGCTGGTGACGTGGTGGAAGTACGCCCCGGCTATGGTCGCAATTATCTCATTCCGCGTGGCTTGGCTACTTTTGTCACCGAGGACAATCTTCGCCGTCTGGAACAACATAAGCAACGCATTGAACAACTGCGTCAGGCACGAATAGCTGAGTTGAAAAATCTCGCTGCGCGGTTGCGTGAGGTCACCATCACCATTGAAGCCACCGCGAACGAAGAAGGAAAACTTTACGGCTCCGTAGGTCCGGAAGAAATCTCCCATGCACTCAAGGCCCAGGGATATCCTATCGAGCCGGAGCAAGTGCGCATGGAAGGGCCGATTCGACAGTTAGCTTTATATGCCGTGAAACTTCATCTCGGTTACGATATCGAAAGCGAGGTAAAAGTCTTGGTTATCGGTGCTGAACATGCGGCCTTGGCCACGGCAGCAATTGCCAACAAATAACGCAGCCATGCCGCATTAGCCAAATTGTGGCGTGCAGGTATTTCATGTCCCAGAGCGCGCGTCCTGGAGTTGTTACCTCGGAGTATTTACCCCCTCAGAGCCTCGACGCCGAACGGGCGGTTTTGGGCAGTATGTTGCGCGATAACCGCATTATCGGCGACATTCTGCAAATCATCCGCAAAGAGGATTATTTCTACGATCCTGCGCATCGGGCAATTTTTCGCGCCATCGTCGGGCTTTATGATCATGGCCAGCCCGCTGACTTGGTCACCGTCAGTGAAAGGCTATATCAGGAGAAACTCATCGAGGACGTCGGCGGCTACGCATATTTGGCCAGTCTTTGGGAGGCCACGCCCACTGCCGCCCACGCCGAACACCATGCTCGTATTGTGCGGGATAAGGCCATCATCCGCGACCTGATCCGCGCGGCTAACGAAATCCTGACTCAGGCCTATGAACAAAACGCACCTGCCGACGACCTCCTCGAAGACGCCGAGCGAAAAATTTTGCAAATCGCAGAGTGGGGCCTGACCGGGCAGACGTTCACGCTCGAGGAATGTATCGCCCAAGCCTATAGCCGCATTGACCAACGTCATCAGCGGCTCGCAGGGGGTGCTATCAGTGGGCTTTCCACAGGCTTCCTCGATTTGGACGAAAAAACTGCGGGCTTGCAAGACTCCGAGTTGATTATCATCGCGGCACGGCCGAGCATGGGTAAGACTGCTTTCGCCCTCAACATTGCCCGCCATGTGGCTCTGGAAGAAGACAAGGCCGTGTTTTTCGTAAGTCTCGAACAGTCGCGGATCGAGTTAGCCGAGCGTTTGCTTTGCTGCCAAGCCCGCATTGATAGTCATAAGCTCCGTAAGGGCCACCTGAGCGCGGAAGAGATGCGCCGCCTGCACGCGGCGGGCAACGCCCTTTCCACGGCCAAGTTTTTCATCGACGACACGCCTGCACAAGATCTGCTCCGCATCGCCGCCAATGCACGCCGACTCAAACTCCGCCACAACATCCGCCTACTTATCATTGATTATCTCCAACTCATCGAGCCCGATAGCCGGTCGCGTCGTGAAAGTCGGCAGGAACAGGTGGCGGCGATCTCACGCCGACTCAAACATTTGGCGAAAGAATTACAGCTGCCCGTCGTCGCTTGTGCCCAGCTCAACCGCGGACCTGAAGATCGGGCCGACAACCGACCCCGTCTCTCCGATCTCCGCGAAAGCGGCGCTATCGAGCAAGACGCCGACACTGTTTTCCTTCTCCACCGCCCCGATTATTACAATCCCGAACAAGACCCAGGCGTGCTGGAAGTGATCATCGCGAAACAGCGCAATGGCCCCACGGGCGACGTTCGCCTCGCCTTTCTCAAACCGTACCTGCGTATGGAAAACCTCGCCCCCGGCCATCCGTTTGAATAGCCCTCCAATCGCTGATGGAAGGCTTAGCCTGAGCGGCGAAATTGCCGCTCCAGTTCTTGCTTACTCAAAAACAAAGCCGTCGGACGCCCATGGGGACAGTGGTGCGCATTTTCGACCAAAGAGCGATGTTGGAGTAAGAATGCGATATCTTCTGGGCTGAGCGGCTCGCCCGCTTTGATCGCCGCCCGGCAAGCCATACGCTTCAGTAATTCGTCTAACAAAACATGTGGTTCCGGAACACGTGCTACTTCTTCCAGGTATTCAACCGCTATCTGCACCAACTCTGCTGCCGAGCGTCTCCAGCAGGAAGGCACTGCCCGGACTAGGACAGTGCTGCCGCCAAATTCGCTGATGCTGATACCTACTTGTTCCAGCATGGCCGACTGTTCGAGCAATAATGCCGCTTGCGCGGGCGTCAGGTCCACTGGCTCGGGAACGAGCAAGGTCTGCCGAGGCGGCGTCTCCACCTGAAATTGTTTTCGAAAGTGCTCATACAAGATTCGCTCGTGTAACGCATGTTGATCGATCAGCAATAAACCATCGGGAGTTTCTACGAGCAGATAGGTGTTGTGCAGCTGCATGGCCCGCACGTAGGGTGCCATGCCAAAGAAGCCTGGTTCGACTACAGGCGAAACTTTTGTCGCTGAGTCCACGGCATCCCTGGTAGCGGGACTCTCTGCCGCAGGGCTTTCAGCTAAAACCTCCTGGCCCGATTCTCCCCGCGTGTGAACACGTATCGGCCCAGTTTCTGCCGATGTGCTCCCTGAAACGCCACCGGGCACGATGCCGCCACTGTCTTGCAGGCCAGCCCGCGCAACGGCCTCGTTCCTCGCTTGCGCATCGAACGTATGTTTGCTGGTAGGATTAGCCAGCCTGTGCCCAATAGTCCTGCTTCCTGCCGGCTCAGGGGACAAGGTTGCCGACGGAAGTGCTGGCCCGTAGCCCGTGGGCGTCATTGTGGGCACCTGCTCGAAACGCTGCAAGGTCTGCCGCACGCCATAGAACACCAACTGATGGATCCGCGACTGATCGCGGAACCGCACTTCGATTTTCATCGGATGCACGTTCACATCCACAGTTTCGGGAGGCATCTCCAAAAACAGAAACACCACGGGCTGACGTCCCACCATCAGATAACCGCGATACGCCTCCTGCACGGCATGCGCCAACACCCGATCCCGAACATAACGTTGATTGACGAAAAAGTATTGCCAACGTCCACGAGCCCGATCCCAGCTGGGATGCCCAATCCAGCCGTGAAGACGCATCTGGTGTTGGGCATATTCCACGGGCAAAAGATGCTCGGCCAAGTCATCGCCGAAAAAGTGCCGCAATCGTTCGCGCCGCTCCCAGGAACCAGGCACTTCCAGCACTTCCCGCTCATTGTGGATCAGCCGAAACTGCACCCCGGGAAAGGCCAACGCCAATCGCTGCACTGTTTCCACAATTTGGCCCAATTCAGTGGCCACGCTGCGCAGGAATTTGCGTCGCGCGGGCGTGTTGAAGAACAAGCGGCGCACTTCCACACATGTGCCCGCGGGTCCCGCCCAGGGTTCTATTGGTCCTAACTGTCCTCCCTCACATATCAACTGGGCGCCCACCTCTTCGGAGGCCGGGCGCGATTGGATTCGCACCCAAGCCACGCTGCCAATCGCCGATAATGCCTCTCCGCGAAAGCCCAAGGTGCCAATACGGTATAAGTCCTCCTCCGTGGTGATCTTGCTCGTGGCATGGCGGGCGAAGACGAGCGGTAAATCCTCGGCCACTATCCCACATCCATCATCGACGACGCGAATCAGTTCCCTGCCACCTTGCTCCAACTCGATAATGACGCGACTTGCCCCGGCATCCAAAGCGTTCTCCAACAACTCTTTGACGACACTGGCAGGACGTTCCACAACTTCGCCGGCAGCTATTTTGCCGACCAAGGCCGGCGACAGCTGGTGCACCCGCGGCGGTTTCATGGCGTAGAGTTCGTGGATGGGCTAACCTCGGTTTTAGCGCCCCGTTTTCGTACTTGCAACCCCCACTGCTTGATTTTCCGATAAAGCGTCCGCTCCCCAATACCCAACATCTTGGCTGCTTCCTCACGATTGCCCTGAGTCAGCTCCAAAGCTTGGAGGATGTAAAACCGTTCCACTTCCTCCAAAGGTCTGCCGATGAGGCTTCCCTCCACTGGGGAAGGATGTGTCGCTCCCTGAGCGCGGTGCAGCAATTCTCCTTCAGGCAAATCATCCACTCCCAAAATGCCATCGCGGTCATGCACCACCATACTGTCGATGACGTTGCGCAGCTCGCGAACATTGCCTGGCCAATCGTAGGCCGTAAGTACACGGCGCACCTCAGCGGCAATCCCGTGCACCTGCTTACCGTGGCGCTGGGCCATCTCCTTCATGAAATGGTGAGCCAGCAACGAAATATCCTCACGGCGCTCCCGCAGTGGCGGCAATTTGATGGTAACCACCTTCAAACGATAGTACAAATCCTGACGGAAAGCTCCCTTGGCCACCAGCGCCTCGAGATCCCGATGCGTCGCTGAGAGGATGCGCACACTAACCCTGATGGCCTCGTTACCACCAATGCGATACACTTGGCCGTCTTCAATGACACGCAACAACTTCGCTTGCAGGGTCAATGGCATGTCGCCTACTTCGTCGAGAAACAACGTCCCCCCATTGGCATACTCAAATTTCCCTTTGCGCAGGCGATCGGCTCCTGTGAAGGCACCCGGTTCATGACCGAACAATTCATCCTCGAGGAGGTTTTCATTCAGCGCGGTGCAGTTCAGTGGAACGAAAGGTTTGTTTTTGCGCGGACTATTGTTATGGATGGCCTTGGCCACCAATTCCTTACCCGTGCCTGTTTCGCCAGTGATCAACACTGTGGCGTTAGTGGGGGCAATTTGTTTGAGCTTCTCGATGACGGCGTGCATCGCGGGGCTGTTGCCCACGATTCCCTCGAAGCCAAATTTTTCATCCAACCGCCGCTGCAACTCCAAATTGGTACGAGCCAACCGTTGCTTTTGCGCCACTCGGTCCACCACAGCGCGCAATTCACTAATGTCCACCGGCTTAGTTAAGTAAGTGGCCGCCCCCTGTTGCATGGCCGCCACTGCAGTTTTGATGTCGCCGTGGCCCGTAATCAACACAACCTCGGCTTCAGGTAACTCCATCTTGGCCTTCCTCAACACCGTCAACCCATCTACCGGTTCCATTTTGACGTCGGTAATGATTACGTCATAATTCTCTTTTTCGATCTTTTGGATAGCCTCAACGCCGCTAGTTGCCACATCGCATTCGTAACCAATGCGAGCCAAGCTCTCTGCTACCGCCTGAGCATGTGCCTCCTGATCATCAATTACTAAAACTCGAATCTCGTTCATCGCTGACCTTATTCGCCTCCCTCTTGCATCTTCAACAATCATTTTACAGCCTAACAGCGCTGCCCTGCGGGTCAAACCCGCCTTTTGGCCAAATTACCAGCGCGGGAGAAAAGGGAACGAGACAATAAAACCCGGATTACGCTACGGGCCGCTCTCACCAACTCAAGCAAAATGGGGCGGTTGAACCGCCCCAAGGAAAGTTCCAGTCGCTTGTACTACTGCGTTCTATTCGAGAAGTTAGGTCTATTGGGCTCCAGTTAGAACTCGTCGTGGTGCGGTGGCGTTGATTTCTTCTCCTCTTTCTTCGGAATTTCCGCTACGAGAGCCTCGCTCGTGAGCAGTAAGGTAGCGACACTAGCAGCGTTCTGGAGCGCACAACGCACCACCTTGGTCGGATCAATGATCCCTTCTTTGACCATGTCCACGTAGCGATCCAACCGGGCGTCGTAGCCCCAGTGGGGATTCTCGTTTTCCTCGACTTTGTTGGCCACGACTTCACCATCTAACCCAGCGTTCTCCGCGATCTGCTTCAAGGGAGCACGGCAAGCCCGCAGGACGATGTTATAACCGACTTCCTCGTCATGGGTCAGGCCCGAAGGCTTGCATTGCTTGGCCGCACGCAGTAGGGCCACACCGCCGCCAGGAAGGATACCCTCCTCCACTGCGGCTCGCGTTGCGTGCATGGCGTCTTCCACACGCATCTTCTTCTCTTTCATCTCGGATTCCGTCGGAGCACCGACCAAAATCTTCGCCACGCCCCCTGATAGCTTCGCAATCCGCTCGTTGAGCTTCTCTTTATCGTAGTCGCTCGTAGCCTTGGCAAGTTCTTGTTTCAATTGCTCGATACGACCTTGAATGTCTTCCTTTTTGCCCTTGCCACCGACGATAGTGGTATTCTCCTTATCAATGATGACCTTGGCGGCCTGACCCAGATCGCGCAACTGAACATTTTCCAACTTGATGCCGAGGTCTTCGAAGATGGCTCGACCACCTGTGAGGATGGCAATGTCTTCGAGCATGGCCTTACGACGGTCGCCGTAACCCGGCGCCTTGACCGCGGCGCACTTGAACACGCCTCGCAGTTTATTCACGACCAGCGTTGCCAGAGCCTCGCCTTCCACCTCTTCCGCAATCACCAACAAAGGCCGACCTGTCTGCACCACCCGTTCGAGTAACGGCAACAAATCTTTCACCGCGGAAATCTTCTTTTCGTGGATCAGAATATACGGTTCTTCTAATTCGCAAACCATCCGCTGCGGGTCAGTAATGAAGTACGGGGACAGATAACCGCGGTCGAACTGCATACCCTCCACGAATTCCACGGTCGTCTGAAGACCTTTACCTTCCTCCACGGTGATAACGCCATCCTTGCCCACGCGTTCCATGGCCTCGGCGATTTTTTCACCGATCTCTTGGTCGTTGTTCGAAGCCACCGCTGCGACGTTCTCGATGTCTTTCTTGTCCTTCACCTTGATTGACATGACCTTGAGTTTTTCCACGACATCGCGTGTGGCTTTTTCGATACCTTGTTTCAGGAACACGGGGTTGACGCCCGAAACCACAGCCCGCAGACCTTCCAGGAAAATGGCTTCTGCCAGCAGCGTGGCCGTCGTTGTCCCGTCGCCTGCCACATCGCTGGTCTTGGACGCCACTTCCTTGACCATCTTGGCGCCCATGTTTTCATACTTGTCCTCAAGTTCGATTTCCCGCGCGACGGTGACGCCATCCTTCGTTACTGTCGGAGAGCCGAAGCTCTTCTGCAGGATCACGTTGCGTCCGCGGGGACCGAGCGTCACCTTCACCGCTTTAGCCAGTTTGGCCACACCACGACGCAGAGCTTCCCGAGCCTCTTGGTCAAAGGCAATCATCTTCGCGGTCATGGCGAGTTATCTCCTCCTTAGATTTCCAGGTTGCTTTCGCCTATTTGGGCGAGTTTATTCAGATTGACTATTAGGTGTAATTCACGAAGCTTTGACTTTCTTCGTGGGGGTATGTCAGCGACTTCGTAACGAACCGTTGCAAAAATTATTCAGATAATTCGTCGCAAAGGGCTAAGCGAAATAGCACTACTCTTCAATAATGGCCAAGACGTCCTCTTCGCGCATGAGCAGAACTTTTTCCCCGTCGAGTTCAAACTCATCACCCGCGTAGGAGCTAAACAAGATAGTATCGCCCTTCTTCACCTGCAACTCTTGGCGCTTGCCGCTTTTGAGCAGACGGCCGTCGCCCACGGCAATCACCTTGCCAATTTGCGGCTTTTCTTTTGCCGTGTCGGGCAGAATGATCCCGCCTTTGGTCTTCTCGCCTGCTTCCTGGCGCTTTACGACGATCTTGTCCCCGAGCGGTTTAAGAGTCGTGGCCATGGCTGATTCCGCTCCTTTCTTGACTGGAATTACGAGTGGTCTAATAGCTGCCGGATTTAGCTCTTGGCTTTTGGCAATTAGGCTTACCCGAAATTTTGGTCGGCCCCTTACGGGACCTAACAAGCCATGAGACGAAGTAGGCAATGTTACGAGCATAGCGACAAGCGTACGTATAGCTATGCAAAACATGTGCCCATAGGCATGCGTTCGTAAGTATAAATTTTAACAGAATTTGCGAATCCGATACCAGCCAGAATCCTTCACGTCGCTGCCATCCCCGAATCAGACCGTCCACTCGCTGCCATCTTGGCAGAAATCCCTCCCATAGGCCGTGCAAGTAGGCCCCGACAAGGGTTGCTGAGGGATGGAACTGTCCCCAGCTGCTTCAACATTCAGCACTTTGACACCACCGTGGTCGGCACTCGGCGTCGTTATTCGACAGACGGTTCCCAACCTGGCTGATACTCGCGCGACCAAAACCCTTGCGCCTCTCGGTCGTCCAAAATCGCCCCGCTCTTGGCATCGCAACGTAGCACACGGCCCAAACGGTACGCGATATTACCCAAGTGGCACGGTAAAGTGCTCTTATGAGCTTCCTCAATCTCGCTATGGAGCCGCTGGCCTGAACGAATTGCCTCCAGGAAATTGTGAACATGCTCGACGTCGCCACCTTGGCCTTTTTGCTGAGTCACAATTTTACCCTCAGGGTCGTAGATTGTATAATTAGCGCCATAGCTGGCATCGCGGATGACCATCGTTCCTTTCTCGCCGACAAAAAGCACGTTGGGCGGTTGGAGACCAGCGAGCCTGCTGCAACTGGTACCGTGCCAGACGACCTGTTTGTTCCCTGGATAAATAAACGCGGCAGTATGGGTATCGGGCGTCTCTTGGTCGTCGTCGTAACGGAACCTGCCCCCGGAGGAAGTCACTTGAATCGGGTAATCAACCCCCAAGCCCCAACGGCACAAATCAATCATATGCACGCCATTGTTACCTAACTCGCCGTTGCCCCAGTGCCAGAACCAATGCCAATTATAATGAATGACGTTGGTACGATACGGTCGCCGCGGCGCGGGGCCTTGCCAAAGTTCATAGTCGAGCCAACTCGGGGGCGACGTCTCCTGACCCCGTCCAATAGTCGGTCGGTGATTGGTGTACCACGATTGCGCCTGATAGACGCGACCAAGCGCGCCTTGGTGAAGAGCGGCTATCGCCTCCCGAATCACGGGCCAACTCCGCCGCTGATTGCCCATCTGCACCAGCCGGTTGTATCGGCGCGCTACGGCCACCATCAGTTCGCCTTCTCGCGGCGTGTGACTGCACGGTTTTTCCACGTAGACATGCTTACCCGCTTTACAGGCCAGGATCGTCGCAGCAGCGTGCCAGTGATTGCAAGTAGCCACCACGACCGCATCCACCTGCTTATCGTCTAGGAAGCGACGGAAATCTACTACGCCTTGCGGCGTGCGACCGCGCAATTTCCCGACTTGATCCACAGCTCGATCTATACGCCGCCGATCTACGTCGCAGACGTAGAGCACTTGGGCATCCGCCTGCTGCTCAAAGGTGCGTGCCAACGACAGGCCACGACCCAAGCCCATAACTGCTACGCCGACTCGTTCGTTGGCCCGAAGCACGTTGGCATGGTTCGCGGGAGCACCCCAAAACCAGCCCAACGTGCCACTTACGCTCGTCCACAAAAAACCGCGGCGTGAGAAATTTTGACCCATGGCAGGCTCCTGTATCGGGGGGATCCATAGTGGGCAGGCAGAGCTAAATGGCTACGCACTAAACCCTTTGTAGCCCGTGAGCGGAGTCACGTCCATGATTTCTTTATCTAATCCTCCGGGCGGGCCCATAATCTCACGAGGTCACACACACATTCCCGAGGCCTGGGGCGATAAATTTGCCAGTTATGCGAAAAAGACCGGCATTCGTCACGCTTCGGTATGATGAATCTTTGGCGAGTTCGCGATTTTCTGGGGCATAGTTGAGTGAGACCGTGGAGCGTTACACATCGTCCGCCAACGACACCAGGAGGAGCACCATGAGGAAAATCTTGCTCGCCGCGGCCATCGTTGCGTTTTTGTGGCCTAACCATCGGATGAACGCAGGCGACCATCATAATCAGGTGCAGACGGGAATCAACTGGCGCTGGCACCATCCGAGTTTCGTCTGGTGGTTCGCCTCACGCGGCCCTCACGGCGGCCATTGGTTCGCCTTAGGCCACCCCCCCGAAATCTTCCACCCGTACCCGTGGTTTCTTGTGTACCCGACGGGCGTAACTTGGCCGAGCACTCCGGGTTGGGTACAACATAGCGGCTATCCCGACACGCCTTGGGCTGGCTATTCTTTTTATCCATCAGCAGGACTTACCGTATTTCCTGGCTGGCCCCATCCGGGCGGCGTATCGCCCGCCCAACAGCCCCCGATTGTTACTGGCCACACGCCACACTTACCCGGCACTGGCGGCCACACGCAACATGTGCCTACTCCCAGTTGGCCAGCACCGCAAATGGCCCCTTACTATTGGTTTGGTCGCTAAACGCGATGAGATAAAACCTTTGTGGGACACCCATTAATTCCACCTAGTAATCCGACTTAGTACCCTAAGTACGGATGTCTAATTTTACCGCGCCCCTCTAACACAAATGATCGACAGGAACCATCAGTAACACTTTCACGAGTGTCCTTATTTGTTTAGGGTAACTAAGTATATAGACACACATCCGCGCTAAGCTAAGCTCGGCTGATTAGTACCCTGCAATTAGACCTGTTTATCAGCAATGTAAGCTGACAAAAATAAGTCAGGAAAGCCACCTAATAGCACAGATTCGATGGCAATTCTCAACGTGCTAACAATTTTGGTTAGTCACAAGGTCATTGCTCGTGCTCCGGGATGTTCGTATGAGCCATATTAGCGCCCCAAGCATACCAACCCGTGAACTTGGGATTACCTGTATCCACACAAACAAGCTGGCCGTCAGTGGTACCGACATAAATACGTCCCTGATAAATGATGGGCTGAGCACGAATCGGGGCGCCAACTCGATAGCGCTGCACTATCTTGCCGCTTTGCGGATCCACCTGCCACACTTCCCCGCTCAAGGTCGCGAGAAAGATTTGACCGCCGGCTGCCGCGGGGGGTGCGGCTAAGTGCCCACCTTGCTTCGCGAGATCCCCTTCCAATTTGAGGCGCCAACGCTCTTGGCCGTTACGGGAATCGACGCAGGTCAACACGTCACCCATATTGCTCAGCAGCATTCCTTGAAACGGCAGAATGCGAGAACCTTGGAAGCTCTGCATGATAAAGACTCCTGCCTGACCGATATTTTCTAAAGCTGCTTGTGGGTTAGCCTCTACAGGCGCGCCACCGGCAAAACCATTGGCTTCATCCAAAGACAATCCAAAACTGGCTAAATCAGCTTGGCGTTGCACGTTGGCGTCCAAATAGGGAGCGAACTGCTTAGCGGCTATCAGCCACTCGTTTTTGTTCAGTTGGTTTTGACCCACAATTTGCTCCGCCACCCGATTACCAGTTTCGGTAACACGCTGAGTTACCAGAATATTCTGACCCACGACCACGGGAGCCGAAGTCGCACGAGCCGCATGCGCACTGAGGATCGTGCCATCCTGCTTACGGAAACGATAGACTGTCCCCGCAAATGAGGTTACATAAATTTCATCGCCCACGATCACAGGAGCCGACATTACGTCGCTATCCAGCCAGCGCTGCCAGAGGATTTTTCCTGTCTTGAGTTCTAAGGCAATCAGAGCATGCGAGGCGTTAGGTACAGATTTGTTGGGGGCCTCAGCATCGTTTGGTCTTTGCCCGAGAGCATGTTGACGACATGGGTATGAGGTGTAAACAATGCCATCCGAGATCGCCGGTGTGCTCGTTAGAGGATCGCCGAGCCAATAAGACCAGATATGTTCTCCCGTATCAGCGTTCAGAGCGAATAGGGTACATGACTCGGTATTGAACACAACGATCCCATCGCTACACACCGCCGACGAAGGCCCATCGTCGCTAAGGTCGACCGCCCAAATCGGTTGGCCTGTTTACGCATCGAAACAATAGTACTCACGGCTCCGAAAGCCCCCGCTTACATACAACTTCCCTTGATACACGGTGGGCGTAGGAATCGGAGCTCTGGAGGGAAACTTGATAAGAAATCCATTCTTAGTCCTCGTGACCATGCTAGGGTCAAGGGTTTTTCTCTGAACGTGTCCCGAACGAAACCGCTTAGGGGGTTCTGCATATTTCGGCGAATTGATTTCTTGCACGCGGGCCGTAATGTCGTCCCCTAGGACTGCCGTGGTACTTGCCGTCGGAAGTTTCCATTCTTCCGAACTACTCAGCGCCGCAGAAGACGTCTCCCCTGTCCCACTATCGTTTGTCGACAATTTGTCCGTGGCACCGCTGTCCGGTAACTCTGATGAAGTTATTTCGGCGGATTCCGGCAACCGCGGCTGCTCGAGTGCTTGACGAATTAGTAATGTGCCAGCGACTAAAGTTATTAAAGCAATCGAAGTGACGCCTAAAGCTGCTAACATTTTTCGCGACCTGCGACCGTTCATAACCTAGCCTCCGCAGTA
Source organism: Gemmatales bacterium (assembly GCA_025060195.1). GTDB lineage: Bacteria > Planctomycetota > Planctomycetia > Gemmatales > HRBIN36 > HRBIN36. Next base: position 21,196 of record JANXCQ010000015.1, read on the forward strand.
TTTTCACATCAATTGGCCTTTAAGAATTCTATGGAAGGTGAACCGCGCAGACAATAAAGTACGTTCGGTGAAGATTAGGATCAACCGCGCCCCTTCAGTAATACTGAGATTGAAGAAACTATTACATTATGCGGCAAGGTTACGAAAAACCCCTGTGTTGGCCGGCCTAAGATGCTCAGCAATTCTTCACTGATACGTTAGTTCGCCAGCTGGCTATTTCACCGCGAAGCAGAAAATTGTGTCCTGGTCGCGGATGTAAAGTCGGCCATTCGCCAGCACAGGGTGTGGCCAGGTGGGGCGACCACTGCGCTGTGGCAAATTAAAGCGGGCCAGTTCGCGGTATCCCGCTGGTGTCGCCTCGACTAGTCCTACTACGCCAGTTTCACTCAAAACAAATAGGAGGCCGTCGGCGTACACGAGCGAACCTTTCCCCACGCTGCGATTTTTCCACATCACCTCTCCCGTTTCCCATTTGAGGCAGGTCAACACGCTACTATCGTAGCCGTATATATAGCCATCCACTAAAACATAACCGCCATGGTGATTCTTGAAATTCTTATTGAAATAAACCTCCTCGGCTCGACCTTCGGGAGTCAATCTTAGTAAAGCGCAGCCCGTTCCGTAGTCCGAACTATAAAAGATATGATTATCGTGAAATATAGGGGTCGCAATATTGGCCGTTGAATTAGCAACTTTATTGTAGCGCCATAAGAACTGGCCGTCTCGCAACCGACAAGCGTACGCGCCGCGATCAGTAAAGGTAGCCACCTGTTCTAAGTTTCCCACACGGAAAAATATCGGCGAGGCATAGCCCGGAGCTTCTCGACCTTTCTGATTAGGGTCTTTACTCGTCCATATAGTCTGGCCATTGCGCTTGTCTAACGCGACCATAGTCGCTTTATTACCCCCAGGCGTTACGATTACCCATTCACCTACTACCAGTGGTGACTCACTGATTCCCCAGCCGATGTTATAAGAGTCAAACTCCTTGAGGATGTTTTTGCGCCAAACCGTGCTCCCATCACTAAGTCGCAAACAGGCTAAGTCCCCGCTAGCGCCTAAGGCATAGACTAAGTCGCCGTCAATAGTCGGTGTACATCGCGGTCCGTCGCCATAGCTGTTTCGGTAAGCGGGCCCATTAACCACGGACCATAGCCGTTGCCCTGTGGTGACGTCGTAACAAATCACATATTCTTTCTCCTCCTTTTCATTGCCCAGGTTACCCATAGTGATCAGGCGTCCCCTACTAATACTCGGCCCACTATAACCGCGTCCCGCACCGCTGGCTTTCCAGACCAGGCGAGGCCCGTCCTTGGGCCAACTGCGTAAGAAACCTGTCTCACTAGATTTCCCATTTCGCTCGGGACCGCGCCACTGGGGCCAATCAAATGGTTGCGTTGGGAGAAGTCCAGGTTTTTGACTCGTTAATTCCTCGGAGCTAAATAACAGGCTTAATGCCGCGAGTGGACACACCATTCGCATAAACCGATAGCGGGCTAAGTGTCTCATAGGGAGGCTCTCCTTATAAGCTAGGCGGGATTAATAGGTAGCAGATAGTACCGTCTCAGGGACTGAAGCTATGCCTAACTCATTGGTTTGGCGGGAGTTTTAGTTATTATATGCCTATCTGGGGGTAACCGTATAGAGTACCACGATGTTCACCATTAGCTCGAGTAACATAACGATCATTAGAGCAAGCCAGCGGGCTTGTCGTTCGCACGACCGACCTCCGGAGAACGATTAGTTCGAGCAGCATACATATCATGAGAGCGATGGCAGAATGGGAAACATGTACGGTGATTAGTCAGCACATATATAGGTAGAAATCACGGCGGATCGCAGGACGTTATCGGGCAAGGAAACGGGTGATGTCCATGGTGGTGGCAATAATAAGCAGTAAGAGAAGCAGTACCAAGCCCAATAAGCCTGCGTATTCAATCACGCGGCGACTCACAGGACGACCGCGCAACTTTTCGATGATGAGAAAGACCATGTGCCCGCCATCTAACAAGGGGATGGGTAAGAAGTTGATCACAGCTAAGTTGATGCTGATAACGCCTAGGAACCAGACGAAGTAATTGAAGCCTAGACTGGCCATTTCGTAGCCCATGCCGACAATGCCCGCTGGTCCGCTGAGTAAACGTATCGAGATGTCGCCGGTGAATAAGTTCTTCAGTGTCAGGTAGATGTTAACCACCATGCGGTGGGTGTCGCGGAGTCCGAGATAGATGGCTTGCCAGGGGTTGGCAGCATGATGGATGATCTTTTCTCGGTCGCGAATGAGGCCGCGGTCGGGATTGAACCAATTTGGCATGGGTTGCGCTAGCAGGCGTACCCTTTTCACGATCGGTCCTTCTTCACTGGGAATCTGCGCCGTTAGAACTACTTCGGGGCTTACTAGGGTGCCTTGTAATGACCAGAACAAGTAGGGCCAAGCGACGGCGTCCGCCTGGGTCTCATCGTCGCTGAAACGATAGGTCGCGCCGCGCCAATGGTTGGGGTATCGAAGCGAGCGATCTTGCAACTCGATCTGAGTAAATCTGGTTCCCGCGGGCAGACGCAGAGGTTGATGGGTTTCGGCGTCGGTAGCGTGGAATTTTTGGGAATCGAGATCTTCGGCTAAGATTGGTTCAACGCGACAGGTAATGCCAAGGGCGGGAATCGGCCACGGGGCGAGTGGTCGAGATGGGGCATACTCCCACCACGAGGGCTTCTCGGCCACCGGTCGCACGGGAACGATTAGTTGCGTTTGCCCGCGCCGCACGCTGAGGCGTAAGGTTTGACCTGCGAGCGCTTCCAGACGCTCGGGGAGTCGAAAGGGATCGCCCACGGGCTGATCATTAATGGCCACGATCAAGTCGCCGACTTGTAGTTGAGTCTCCGAGATGCAGGCTTCTTGAGTCGTGGGATTGACTGAAACGATGGGCCCTAACTGCAGGCTCAGACCTAACCACCGCACGGGATTGGGAGGGACTTCCAGCGAGATGGTTTCGTTCGTATCCGGGCGCCAGAGCTGAAACGCCACCGGCTCACTACGCAGGCGATAAAGCACGCGATTCGCTTGACGCAAGGCGCGAACGCGCAGCTCGGCATCTTCATGTTGGTATTCGTTAGGCGAAATGAAAGGATACTCGGCGCCGTCGGTCACCTTGCGGACTCCTAAGAGAACATCGCCAGAACGAAAGCCCTTTTGCGCTGCGGGACTTTCTGGGTAAACAGGCTCAGCTTCGTCAATATCTAAGCGAGCCAGTCGCAGCCCCGGCATCGGGCCGAGCCCCAGCAGGGGACGCTGATCGTGGGGCAATTTTCTGGGCACGAGATGAGCTTCTCGCACCTCGCCGCCAGGCGTTTGCCATTGCAAGTAGATGGGTGTAACATCAGCGCGGGCTGTAGCGCTGGCAAACATTAGGTCTTCGAATGCGGGTCTCGTATTGCGGTTCACTTGAAGGACGAGCGAACCGGGTTCTAATCCCGCCTGATCAGCTCGCGAGCCTGGCTCGACATAACCAACCAAGGGCAAGACTTCGCTCTTACCGGCCATATAGGCATAGACGAAGCAACCCGCTCCTAAGAGCAGGTTCATGATCACGCCTGCTGAAATGATGAGCATGCGTTGGCCGACGGGTTTATTCTGATAAGCTCGCGGATTATTCAGCACTTCGGGATCAGCCTGTTCGCCAGGTAGCTCGCCTAGCATCTTCACGTAACCACCTAACGGAATCCAAGCCACTTTGTAGAAGGTTTCTCCCTTGCGGAAGGAGAGTCCGGGAATGGGTGGGCCAAAACCGATGCTGAACGTTTCCACGTGAACGTCGCACCATTTGGCCGCGAGGAAATGCCCTAGTTCGTGGAGAAAAATCACGAGCGTTAGTCCACCAGCTAACAGCGCAGCGTTGGTCAGGCTCTGAAGTAACTGGGGCCAGCTTTTGCCATAGAGCCACCACGCCAGTAAGCCAATAGCCAAGCCGGCTATCAGCCACCCCGTGAAACTGGCTTTGCGAGGCGACTCAGCTTTCAGCGAAGCGGCAGCAGGGGCAGAATTATCGTTTAGCGCTTGAGCCAACGGTGAGCCTCCTGTCGCGCCCAGCGGTCAGCCGCGAGGATATCCTCGAGGGTATAAGTGGATGCGTCAGACGTGGGCTGCAGTGGTCGTTGCTGCATATAGGTGTTCACAATGTCGCGACACACACGGGGAATGTCTAAGAAGCGACAGCGTCCCTGTAGGAAGTATTCGACGGCCACTTCATTGGCCGCGTTGAGCACCGCCCCGCTCAGGCCCCCGTGCCGTGCTACCTCGTATCCCAATTCTAGCGCTGGGAAAGTTGCTAAGTCAGGAGGTTCAAAGTGCAGGGCCCGCAGTGTCGACCAATCTAGACGTTGGGCAGGTCCGGGACACCGTTGCGGATACAACAAGGCATATTGAATGGGCAAGCGCATGTCCGGGGGCGACAGTTGGGCAAATACGGCGCCATCCCGCATTTCCACTAATCCGTGCACGATGGATTCGGGGTGGATCTGAACAAGAATCTGCTCAGGCGCCACGTTAAAAAGCCAACGAGCCTCGATGATTTCCAAGGCCTTGTTCATCAGTGTCGCGGAATCAATGGTGATTTTCGGCCCCATGTGCCAAGTGGGATGGTTCAGGGCCTGAGCCACGGTTACATTTTCAAGTTCCGCTCGGGTCTTACCGCGGAACGGTCCGCCGCTGGCCGTCAATATGATACGGGATACTTCCTCCGGATTTCGTCCTTGCAATAGTTGGAAAATGGCACTGTGCTCGCTATCGACAGGAAGAATCTGGGCATGGCATTCTTGGGCACGCCGTAATAGTAAAGGGCCCGCCAACACTAAGGCTTCCTTGTTGGCTAAGGCCACGATCTTGCCTGCTTCCACCGCCGACCAGGCTCCCAGGAGACCCGCAGCGCCGACAATGGCTACTAACACCAGGTCCACGCTGGGTTCTTGGGCCAACTCTCGTAGCGCTGATTCTCCGAAGCGTAATTCTGCGGGGTGAAAAGTCTCTGCCGGAACGTGCTCGCGCAACGTCTCATCGGTCAACACAGCCCAACGCGGCGCGAACTGCCGAACTTGTTCCCATAACAAGCGGGCGTTTCGCCGCGCCGCCAACCCCACAAGCTCTATGCGTTCGGGAAATTTAGCGACAACCTCTAAGGCGTTTCTGCCGATGGAACCCGTCGAACCAAGTATGACAAGACGTCGCTTCTGGCTGACCATAGCAAGGACGGACGGCTCCGCGCCGATATCCAAAAAGAGGCTTAGGGCCCAATGACTTCTTTGCCGACCCAGGGGCGTAGCACTTCGGGGACGACCACGGCGCCATCGCTACGCTGATAGTTTTCGAGAATGGCAACGATGGCACGGCTGGTAGCGATAGCTGTACCGTTTAGGGTATGGACGAACCGTGTTCCTTTTTGGCCTGAGGGTCGGTAGCGGATGTTAAGTCGGCGGGCTTGATAATCCGTACAATTCGAGGTGCTGGTGACCTCGGCGTACTCCCCATGTTCCCCGCGTCCTGGCATCCAGGCTTCTAAGTCGAACTTGCGGTAGGCAGGGCCTCCTAATTCGCCTGTGCACGTGTCCACCACGCGATAAGGCAGCCCGAGCCCTTGGAACAATTTTTCCTCCAAGCGGAGCAACTCTTGATGCCAATGTTCGCTTTGCTCAGGGACACAAAAGACGAACATTTCCACTTTGGTGAACTGGTGGACACGAAATAAACCACGGGCTTCCCGTCCTGGTGCGCCCGCTTCGGTACGAAAACAGTGGGATAGGCCTACGTAGCGAATCGGCAACTGGCTCTCTTCGAGTAGCTGATCCCGATGCATACCGCCGAGCGTGATTTCCGCCGTGGCGATAAGACACAAATCTGTGTCGGCCACGCTATAAATCTGCGTTTCGGGACCTCGGGGAAGAAAGCCGATACCTTCCACCACTTCCGCTTTCGCCAAGTCGGGAGTAATTACCGGTGTGAACCCCTCAGCTATCAAAGTTTGGAATGCATAATGCACAAGTGCCAACTCCAACAACACGGCTTCATTTTTAAGGAAGTAAAACTTGGGGCCGCTCACTGCCGAGCCCGCTTCGAAATCCACTAAGTCGAGTTTCTCGGCGAGAGTTACATGATCTTTGGGACGAAAGGAGAAGCGTGGGGGCTCCCCCCAGGTGCGCAGCACACGGTTATCTTCCGGACGCGAACCCACAGGAGCATCGGGATGGGTCAGGTTGGGGATGGTGCATAACACGTAGCGTAGATCTTGCTCGACTTGACGTAGCTGATTTTCAAGCTCCGCTACTTGGGCCCGCAGTTGCCGACCTTCCTCGATCAGCGCTTGGCGCTTCTCAGCATCTTTCTCGCGACTGGTTTGCTTTTGCAATTCGTTCTGACGTTGGTGGAGCGCTTGCACCCGCCGCGCTAACTCTCTCCGCTGATGGTACAGAGCCACGGCACGATCCACGTCGGCCTGAACCTGCCGACGGCGGCAGTTCTCCTTGACCAATTCCGCGTTTTCCGCGACGAATTGTGGGTCGAGCATGATAGAACACCTGCTGCGCTAATTCCGGAAGGCGAATCCGCGCCCCAATCACCTAGCGAAATCCGCTGAGGCCCGGTCAGGGACGCTCCTCCAAAGGGACATACGCCCGGTCAGGTTTGCCGACATAGATTTGCTCTGGGCGGAAGATTCGGTTATTTTGCAGCTGTTCGAGCCAGTGCGCGAGCCAACCCGCGACACGGGAAATGGCGAAAATGGGCGTAAATAAATCTTTGGGAATCCCCAAGCTCATGTAGATGATCCCTGAATAAAAGTCCACATTGGGATAAATGCCCTTGGGTCCTAGTTCCTCGGCAGCGGCACGCTCGAGCTCGAGTGCGACATCATACAGCTTGGGTCGTCCCGTCTCTGCGAAGAGGTGTTCGGCTAATTCCTGTAACACGGTAGCGCGAGGATCTTTGACTTTGTACACACGATGCCCAAAACCCATGATTTTCCGCTTTTTGGCTAAGGCTTCCTTCAACCAGGGACGAACGTTTTCGACACTGCCGATCTCTTCGAGCATGTCTAACACTTGTTCGTTCGCGCCGCCATGTAAGGGACCGGTGAGTGCTCCGATCGCGGCACTGACAACGGTGTAAGGATCGGCCAAGGTAGAGGCGGCCACTCGCCCCGCAAAAGTGCTGGCGTTCATGGTATGCTCGGCATGCAAAATGAAACAGGCGTCCAAAACCTTCCGGATCGCGGGGGAAGGTTCCCGCTCGAACAGCATCCAATAAAAATTACCCGCATGGTCGAGGTCGTCCCGCGGGGGCAAATCGTCATCGCCGTTCCGCAACCGGTGAAACGCCGCCACAATCGTTGGCATTTTCGCGAGAATACGAATCACCGATTCCCAATTCGTCGGCGCATGGGAAACATCCCTGGCAGGATAAAACATGCCCAGGGCTGCTACCGCTGCCTGTAACGCACCCATCGGGTGCCCCGTTTCGGGCAAGCATTTCAACAGGTCGCGGAGCCGATATTTGATGCGGCGATGACTTCGTAATTGGCGATCAAAATCAGCCAACTCCCGCTGGGTGGGTAATTCCCCCCGCAGTAACAGCCAGGCTACTTCCTCGTAGCAGCTTTTGCGAGCCAATTCCTCCACCGCATACCCGCGGTAGCTCAATCGAGCTCGTTTGCCGTCAATAAAACTGATGGCGGACTCTGCGACGGGGACACCTTCCAACCCCGGTCGCAAGGGTATCATTCCCTCGCCGGCCATGCACTTTACCCTTGTGCTGGCAATGGATCCAAGAAATCGGGATGCCCCTATTTGTATAAGGGCAAGCCTGTTAAGCAAGCGCCGCTTCGGCGTTAGGTTTCGCACACGATTACGTGTACCTCGCCTGGCCCGTGAACGCCGGTGACTAGCGTTAATTCGATGTCGCCGGTTTTGCTCGGCCCAGTGATGAAGGTCCAGGCGGAGGGCAGCTGCGTCGATGCTGCGAGCGCGAACCAGTCAAACAGATCGGGAACAATCTGCTCGGTTCGGGCTAAGGCGATAAACAAGGGCGGCAGCAAACTTAAGGAGCGGGGCCGTTCGGGTTTCGCCGCCAACACGATGGTGCCTGTCTCAGCAATGAGCGCTTCAACTCCAGTAATTCCCGCTTCTAGGGCGAAAAGCGCATCTTTGGCCGCAGTGGCATGAGTTCCCCTGCCGTCGGTGACTTGCCACAGTTCCAGGCCGAATGCCCGTAGCCGCTTCGCCAAAAATAAAGGTTCCTCAAAAATTGGTTCGGCACTGATTCCAACACGCCGTGCGTGGGCATTCTCCAGGATGGGAATAATGACTCGCGGTGCATCACTTATGGCTCTGATGCGATGAAAATGGCCGCCTGCACGGCGTAATGAGCGAGCAAACGCCTCAACTCGATCATCGGCACCTGTGCCTTGGTACCCCAGGCTCCCTCGTGGGCCTGGTTCAGGGGCAACGCCGTAATGGTTGCCCTGTCGCACCGCTTCCCGAATACGTGCCAGCATGTGCGTTCGGCGGTCGTTCGCTGCATGTGCGGACATGGTTCCCCTTTTTTTCGTGCCTAGATTTTATTATGCAAAATTAAGAAACGGCCGTACGGCATTGACCCGCGGTACATCCTGAAACCATTTTCCACCCCCACCGAAGCGGAGGAACCTTCATGCAAAGTTTCCGCCTGACAGCTGTGGTAACCCTCTTGGTCAATGTGCTTATCGGGGCTGCGGCGCAAGAGCAGCTCCACTCGGCGATCAAGCCTGTGCCCCGCGACGCCAAATGGCTCAAGCGGCACGAAACCTTTGTGGCTCTGGCCAAGCGCGGCGGTATTGACGTGCTCTTTTTGGGTGATTCGATCACCGATTCCTGGGGTGGTGAGGGACACAGTCCCCAGGCGCCGGGCGCCAAGATTTTTGCACGCGAGTTCGTGCCCCTCCAGGCAGCTAATTTCGGCATCGGTGGGGATCGCACCCAGCACGTGTTGTGGCGCATCCAAAACGGGGCACTTGACGGCATCCAACCGAAGGTAGTCATGCTCCTGATTGGAACCAACAACACTAATGGCAACGACAACACGGCTGAAGAGATTGCCGAAGGCATTACCGCCATAGTGCGCGAAATTCACAAACGCTCGCCGAAGACCAAGATCCTCTTGCTGGGGATTTTCCCGCGAGGTAAAGACCCCAACGATCCGGCCACGAAGACGCAGCGGGAAAAGATTGCTCGGGTCAATCAAATCATTGCTAAGTTGGACGACGGCGGCAAAACGGTGAAATATCTGGACATCGGTCATTTGTTTATCAGGCCCGATGGCCATATCTCCCCCGACCTCATGCCCGATTACCTTCATCTTTCTGAAAAAGGCTACGAACTTTGGGCGCAGGCGGTCAAACCAATCATTTTGGAGCTGTTGAAGCAATAACAGCAAGGCCCAACATGGCAACTAACCTGAAAGCAATTTTGTTCGGTTGATCGGGGGTAGCAGTCGGGAAGGCTCAGGCTCGCGCCGTGCCCTTGTCGCGGACAACTCAACCGCGTAAGCCTACTTGTTGCATGAGCCGATCCGTCGCTTGGTAAGCCTCGCGAACCCATTCGACAATTTTCTCGGGTTCTGGGGAATATTCAAGCTCCACGCTCATGCTGCCGTCAATGCCTAGCTGTTTGATTTCCTGCAGGTAGGGGAGGAAATTCACAACGCCCCTGCCCGGGGGCAGATCGCCGTGCTTTTTGCCGTCGCAATCGCTGATATGCACGTGGATGGCCAGGCCTTTCAGGCGTCGTAATTCTTCGGGACGAACACCTGCCAGGTGCAAGTGGGAAATGTCGATATTGGCACGGACAGCGGGGTGATTTACTTCCTGCAGAAACGAGACCATGCGGTCCACGTTATTGATGAGCGAGAATCGGAAGGGCTCTAACTCGAGGGCGATTTGCAAATCCAGCCGTTGGGCGTAGTCGCCGAGCCGACGAACGTTCTCCACGGCGATGCGCCATTGCTCCTGGGGTGGGATCACCTCCTGCTGCCAGACGTATTCGCCCAGTACCAGCAAGATGTTTTTCGCCTGGTATTCGTAGGCCAAATCCAGATACGCCTGGCAGCGTTGCAGATGAAAGCGCTGCACCGAGCGATTAAAATCGGCTAGGCCCAAAGCGACGCAAGCAATGCTCACAATAGGTAAGCCAAGTCGGTCGCATTCTCGTTTGATCAAACAGCGTTCGCGAATGTCCATCTCTAAGGGGTCAGCGAAGATGTCAATGGTGTCGAAACCGATGTCCTTAGTCATGCGGAGGCCCCAAGCGGTGTCGCGTCCCGCTTGTACCCAAGCCGAGTTAATCAGGCCGAGACGCATGGTCGTGTCTCCTGCGTGGGCTGGAATTGCATTAATCGGCGGAAATATTCCAGGGTGCGCTGAAGCCCTTCCCGGCGGGAGATCTTGGGTTCCCAGCCTAAGAGCTGACGTGCGCGGGATATATCCGGTCGGCGCACGCGGGGATCATCTTGCGGCAGAGGACGGAACACGATCGGGCTGTTGGTCCCGGTCAGTTCGATAATCTCTCGGGCGAAGTCTAGAATCGTAACCTCTTCCGGGTTACCCAGGTTGACTGGTTCGGGATAATCCGTCGCCAGCAGACGCACAATCCCCTCGACTAAGTCGTCAATGTAGCAAAAGGAGCGCGTTTGGGAGCCGTCCCCATAGACCGTGAGTGGTTCACCGCGAAGCGCTTGGCCCATGAAGTTAGGCAAAGCGCGCCCGTCATCCAAGCGCATCCGAGGACCATACGTGTTAAAAATTCGGGCGATGCGGGTGCGTAAACCGTGGTATCGGTGATAAGCCATAGTCAGAGCCTCGGCGAAACGCTTGGCTTCATCATACACGCCGCGCACACCGATAGGGTTGACTTGGCCCCAATAATCTTCGGGCTGCGGATGGACTTGGGGATCGCCATATACTTCGCTGGTGCTGGCGAGGAGAAACCGCGCATTTTTTGCACGCGCTAACCCCAGGGCGTTGTGCGTGCCCAATGAGCCGACTTTCAAGGTTTGAATCGGATATCGCAAATAATCCACGGGACTCGCCGGGGAAGCAAAGTGTAAAACCGCGTCTACAGGGCCGTCGAGATACAACGGCTTGCAGATGTCATGGGTAATTAGGGTGAACCGTGGCGAGTCGAGGAACGGTTCAATGTTGGCATAAGTCCCCGTGATAAAATTATCAATGCAAACCACCTCGTGTCCTTCCCGCAGGAAGCGTTCACACAAATGCGAGCCGATAAAGCCCGCGCCTCCAGTGATGACAATGCGCACGGTAAGCTGCTCCTTCGGCCGACTTTTCGCACTTAGGTCGCGGACGCCGCGCTTCCCGAGAGGCGGATTGCGCTGATTTTCTTCCAGCTAACCGCCGCAACGCCTTGCGCCAGCGTCCCGCTTCGGCTCAGAGTTCCCTGCTCGCGCCCTATCTTCATTACTAACAGTATGCTAGCGCAGAGGAAAATCGCCAGTCATAAGCGTAGATTATGCCAAGCCCGTAATCATCACTGCGGACGGGCCACCCGCCCTCTGCGGATGCATTCGCCTTGGCGAATCCTGCGAAGGGGAAGGAAATGCCATGATCGCAATCCCTTTACGACGTTTTGGCGTAGCGCCTCGACTGCCAGAACCATTGCTGCCTTTGCGGGAATTAGCCTATAACCTATGGTGGACGTGGAATCCCGATGCGGTGCAGCTGTTCCGCCGAATTGATGAAGAGCTGTTTGAGGAAGTTGAACATAGCGCCGTGAAATTGCTGGGCGTAATTGATCAGGCACGCTTCGAGGAATTGGCCCGCGATGACGGATTCATGGCCCACCTGGAACGAGTTTATCATGCCTTCCAGGAATACATGCGCGCTCCGACTTGGTATGAGGAAACTTACCAACGTCGCTTGGCCGCCAGTTCCGTTCCGCTTATCTCGGAGCGACTGAAGGATACGACCGCGGTGCCCGAAGCTGCCCGGATCTACCAACAGCAGCCCGGTTTTGGTCAACTGCACTTTCGCGTGGCCTACTTCAGCATGGAATTCGGCCTGCATGAAAGTGTGCCGGTTTACTCAGGGGGATTAGGCGTGTTAGCAGGCGATCATTTGAAATCCGCCAGCGACCTGGGTCTGCCGTTAGTCGGCGTCAGTCTGATGTATCGGATGGGCTATTTCCGTCAGTATCTCAATGTGGATGGTTGGCAACAGGAGAAATACACGGAGAACGATTTCTTCAACTTACCGATCCTCCCCGAGCTAGACGGGCAAGGTCGTCCCATTCTTGTTTCTGTGCCGTTTCCGGACCGCGAGGTGTATGCCCGGATCTGGCGCATTCAGGTCGGGCGAGTTGCGCTGTACCTGTTGGACACCAACGTTCCCCAAAATAGTCCCCATGATCGCGAAATTACGGGAGAACTCTACGGCGGCGACCAAGAAATGCGGATTCGTCAGGAGATGATCCTGGGTATCGGGGGACTGCGTGCGTTGCATGCCCTGGGCATTCCTCCTACCGTATGCCACATGAACGAAGGACATTCAGCTTTTCTCGCCCTGGAACGTATTTTTCAGGCGATGGAAAAATATCACCTGAGCTTTGACGAGGCCCGCGAATGGGTGACGGCTAGCAATATCTTCACCACGCACACGCCTGTACCGGCGGGGATTGATCTATTTCCGCCAGGGTTGGTGGAACATTATCTCTCGGCGTATCTGGCGCGATTTAAGATCGATCGACACCAGTTGCTCGCCCTCGGTCGGCAAAACCCGCATGATCCGAATGAACCGTTTAGTATGGCGGTGCTGGCTCTGAGGTTGGCCCACATTAGTAACGGGGTGAGCCAACTGCATGGCAAAGTAGCGCGGCGAATGTGGCACGGACTTTGGCCCCACCTGCCCGAAAACGAGGTGCCAATTATTTCCATTACCAACGGGGTACATACCCCCACCTGGGTGAGCCGCGATATGAACTTACTTTTCGAGCGCTATTTGGGGATGGACTGGCGCAACCGGCTCGCCGACCACTCCATTTGGAAACGCATTGAAAATATCCCCGACGCCGAACTCTGGCGGACTCACGAGCGGCGCCGCGAACGCCTGGTGATCATGGCTCGACAACGCCTGAAATGGCAATTACGACGCCGAGGCGCTCCCCCTGCGGAAATCGATCGCGCTGACGAAGTCCTCGATCCGGAAGCCCTCACTATCTGCTTCGCACGGCGCTTTGCCACCTATAAACGTGCCACTCTGATCCTTCGGAATCTTGAACGGCTCGAGCGCATCCTGAACCATAGAGAGCGTCCGGTGCAAATTATCTTTGCCGGTAAGGCTCATCCGCGGGATCACGGCGGCAAGGAATTGATCGCGCATATAGTTCATATTGCACGCCGACCGGAATTCCGCCGACGCATGGTGTTTTTGGAAGACTACGATTACAGCCTGGCGCGGGCCTTGGTGCAAGGCGCCGATGTTTGGCTGAACAATCCCCGCCGACCCCTAGAAGCTTCGGGCACTAGTGGCATGAAAGCAGCCATCAATGGCGTACTCAACCTGAGCATTCTCGACGGTTGGTGGTGTGAAGGATACCAAACGGACAATGGTTGGGCCATCGGCGCTGGCGAAGAATACACCGACCTGAATTATCAGGATGAGGTGGAAAGCCGTGCTATTTACGATCTGCTTGAGCAAGAAATCGTGCCTCTTTTCTACAACCGCGGCAGCGACGGTCTGCCTCGTGGTTGGATTCGCATGATGAAACGTTCCATGCAAACCATCACGCCCGTTTTCAATACCCACCGGATGCTCCAGGAATATATGGAACGATGCTACTGGCCGTCATGGTTACACTTCACAGAACTGGCAGCCGATCACCTCGAACCAGTGCGCCAGTTAGCGGCCTGGCGGCGCAAAATTATGGAACACTGGTCGGCGATTCGCATTGAGCATGTCGAGGCCAACCACCTCGATAACGTGGCCGTGGGTCAAGAGGTTGAAGTGCAAGCGCAGGTACACCTCGGCCCGCTCTCCCCCGACGACGTCGAAGTCCAGCTGTATCACGGTCGCGTGGACTCCCTGGGTGGCATTCCCGAGCCCCAGACGGTGAGTATGGCCCACACTGGAAGCCTAGCGGATGGTCGCCATACGTATGTCGGGTACCTCTTGTGCCAGACAAGTGGCCAATATGGCTTCGCAGTTCGTGTTCTGCCAAAACCTAAGAACCCGATCAATCCCCTCACTTTTGGGCTGGTCACCTGGGGCTAATTTGTGAACTTCACCTGTGCAGTGGCGCTAAGTTTGGCCCCATCTATTTGGCTTAGCGTCTGGCGCCTAACCGCATGACCGTCGGTAATAGACCGGCAGTAATTCGTTGCTGAGCAACTTAGCCTGGCTGTAATCGGGAAATAGTAACGGCGTGGGCGAGTCGCAACACTGCTCACTTGCGAGCACGTGCTAAACGTAACAGATCAACTTTGATGCGTCAGGCGATCTTCACACACAACCAGGTCGTTTTCGACGCAGCGCCGCATGACCGCGTAAGGGCAGGTCGCGAACCAAAATGGCCGATGTACGTTCGGCAGTTCTCATCATAGCGGGCCTAATGCTAAATGATATGGAGCGAATTGTCCTAGCGCTCAACACGCGCGCCAAACGCGCAAGTCAACGCCGAATCATGAGACAAAGTAGCACTTACGCCGACTGGCGCTAGGAATTCGCGAGCATCGTGAGCGACTCGCATCAGCGCCGAGTAACTCGACGACTCCGTGTATACGAAGCTCAAGCGAGGATAATATTCCCCTTGCCGCTCGAGTAGCTTAGCCGGCGCGACTAATGGTTGAATAGAAATTCGTTACTATTGATCAAGGCCCAGGCGATGTCCTGAGCGCCGAGGAAGCGGATGCTGATAGGTAAGCCAATCTCGGCCAGTTCGCGGTGCAAACGCTGCAATTCTTCATCCAGGCCGCGATAGTAGCGCAACAACTCGTCTTTTTGCTGCTGGGTCCGTTTCTCCAGGGGCACGCGGAGAATGTTGGCAATCCTCTCCGGCGGCCCTGACAGTTTCACCGGAGCCAAGCTGGGAGTCACCCAGATACGGAAGTGTCCGATAGTGTGTTCTGCTATCTGCGGGTGCTTCATTTCCAGCACGAGAATTAACTCGCCAACGTCCGTAAGGGTGTCGCGCAGCTCGAAGCTGGCTTGGTGAGCACGACCCAATTGGTCAGCAATCGCCCAACCGGTATCGTCGCGGTTATCGAGAGCGTTCTGCACTGGGAACCCATTTTGCGAGTAATCAGCTTGGGGCCGATGCAACGCCAATCGCTCCAGTTTCCCGGTATTGGCCGTGCTGCCAAGCAGAGCCGTCCATTCGGCCGATGTTACTGTGCTCCTCGGCCGCAGCACGCGGAACTCGGTGAGCACGAAATTTCCGTTTGAGGCCCGGCCTGGACCTTTATTGGGCAGCGAATCGTGAGGCAACACCTCCAATTGCACGGCCGTTACCTGGCTCGTGGGAACTGCCACGCGGACGTAATAAACGTCATTTTTCGCGTTCGGTCCTTCGACCAGCACAGAACCGTCAGGCTGGCGCACAAACTTCACCTGCGACGTGGCCCGAGCTTCCAGAATTTCGGCGCGGTGCCAGACGGTTTGCTGTTTTTCCCACTCCAAGGCCCGCTGCGGCAAGCGCGCTTCCGAATCAGCCAGGGCCTTTTCCAACCGTTGGCGTTCTCGCGCTAAGCGTTCAAAATCATTTTGCGGCGCGTTCAGCACGCGTATGCCCTCTTCCAATTCACGAGGTGTCGGTCGGCGATTGAGGATCATAAGGAACAGTTCTTCCACGACCTTGGCATCGTCCTTTTCCGAGGCCACGAGCTTGGCAATACGGTTGTTCGGGTCGCGGATGGCTTCGCCGATCACGGGGCCGTTAATCATGTTGAGCACGGCACCGAGGAGCAAATCGCTGGAACGCTCACATTCACACGGGCTTTCTCGTGGCGGTTTCCCGAAGATTTCCAGAAAACCACCAGGGAGAGGCACGTTGGAATCCAGCAACTGTGCCGCACGCGCGCCCGCGGGTAACCCCGGAAGGTGCGGCGTGGCGCCGACCGCCTTGTGAATGGCATCGAATAGAACCTCCGCGGGAAGTCGGCGAGCCAGCGCGTGGGAGTAATTCGTTTCGTCATCCTGATTCCAACGATTGGTCTTCACAGAATGCTGATAGACGCGCGATTTGCAAATGAGTTTGATAAGATGCTGCGTGTTGAAGCCGCTGCGGATAAACTCCTCGGTCAGGCGCTCGAGCAGCTCCGGGTTGGTCGGCGGATTCCCTGCGCGAATGTCATCCACGGGCTCAATCAGGCCTACACCCGTTAGATAACTCCATATGCGATTCACATAGCTGCGAGCAAAGTAGGGATTTTTAGGGGAGGTTAACCAGCGAGCCAATTGTTCTCGCCGCGGCGCATCTTTGGGCAGTTCGATTTCAACTGGGAACGGGAATCGAGGAATCGCAGTCTGTCCCGAACGCTCATTTTTAATTTCGCCTCCCTTAGCATCGCTGATAACCTCCACCAAAGGCGTAGCGCCCTCGACTGCGGTGCCACCGATGCGTTGTCCCTTGAAACGTTCGTCTTCCTGACGTTGCACCTGGGCGAAGTAGGCTGCCAACTCGTAATAATTGTCCATAGTCCAACGTTCAAACGGATGATCGTGGCACTTGTTACAGTTGAAACGAATTCCCAGGAACAAATGAGTCGTGGCCTCCACCAAAGCACTAGGATCGCGGTGAATCTTGAAATAGGCCGCTGGAGGATTGTCTAGGGTGGACCCGCTGGCGGTCAGGATAGTATAGACAAACCTATCGTAAGGCATGTTTTCGGCAACGGACTTACGAATCCACTCCCGGTAGGCAGCCGCGCCACGATCGCCGAGATATTTACGATTACACTGCAAAAGATCGGCCCATTTATTCGTCCAATGCTCGACATAATCCGGACTGCCCACCAACTTATCTACCAAAGCCTCGCGTTTGCTGCGAGAGGGTCGGGAATCGGCCAGGAATTGTTTCACATCGTCGGAACTCGGCGGCACCCCTGTCAAGTCGAGGTACACACGGCGAATGAATTCTTCATCGGTGCAAACGTCGCTGGGTTGAATCTTGAACCGTTTGAGCTTGTTATAGACCAGGGTATCTATGAAGTTGTATTCAGGTACCTCTTGCCAAACGAACCCGCTCCGGTCGCCCATGACAAAGTACAAGCTCGAGGTATAGGCTCCCTCGTAACGTGCGAGGATTGCCGCTTCCCCGCGCCGCAAGGCGGTAACGACGCCGTTTTTATCAGCGGTCAGAATTTCTGTGTTACTGCTTTCGATGAACGCCTCGGCCGTAACGTCGCGCACTCGACCGTCGCTGTAGCGCGCCAGAACCACAGTTTGCTGTTTCATCCCCGGCAAGGGCAAGATGGCATTCTTGGGAAAGACTTCAATACTGACCACCCGCGGGGCGTTTTTGTCCAGAGGCACGCCCTGGGCGATCCAGAGTTTGAGCATTTCATAATAGCGGTCGCCCGGTTGCATCAATACACCCCCGGCATGGGGCACGGCGCCTGCAGGTTTCATCAACATCAGGCTGCGCTCTGGCGCGGCACGATTGAACCGTCGTGCTTCCACGTCATCTGTCAGAGCAAGATGGTCGAAGATCGGATCGTAGCCACGCAACGACAGCTTGAAACCATTCTTTCCCTTAGCAGCCCCATGACAAGTGCCGGCATTGCAGCCAAGTTTGCTCAGGACTGGCATCACATCTTGGACGAAACTCACCGGATACCTCTCCTTCTTGCCGCGTACCTGCACGGGGATGCGAACTGTTTGACTGCCTAAATGGGCGGTTATTTCTCCGGCACCGTCGGCCACGGGATCGACTTGGCCGAGGGGCGTGATTCGTACCAAGGGGGCCGAAACCTCATAGCGAACCATCCGCGTGGCGTCGAGCGTGTCTCCGCTCGCTAAGTGTGCGGTGATCAGCAGTTGGCGATAAGCGAAGGGGCCCTCCAGTTCGATGCGCTCCGGAAAGGCCTCTAAGCGGATCACTTGAGCACCCGCCGGGAGAGTTTCCGTTTGGCTCCAGACGGGACCGAGACCCACGAGCCATAAGCTCAGCAAGCCAACCAGTTTCCTTCGCATCGTAAGGCTCCTATCCAGCTGACCAGAATTTCCGATCCCAGTTGTCGATGAGCCCTTTAGGGCTTGTCCTGCGCCGCACGATTATTAGTCAAAGGCACAGGGACGAAAGCTTTGATAAGTTTACCTGAATCGGCGTCGAGCAGGCGTACTATTCCGTCAAATCCACCGGCTGCCACCACTCGACCCTGCGGGTCAAAGCAGACCGAGTAAACTGGGCCAGCCTGGTCGAAGCGCCACAGCAGTTTGCCCGACTGGGCGTCGTAAACGCGAATTTCGCCCGTGCCGTAGGAACTGGCTCCGACCACGATGCGCCCGCCCTCCGGGCTGAACTCTGCAGAGTAAATCCGACCAGGGAGCCGATCGAACCTGCGAATCAGATTGAAATCATCACCGATCTGCCGGGCTTTCGTGCGATAGATTTGATAGAGCTTCGGTTCACCGTCGGAGCCGCCTGTCACCACTATGTCTTTCGTCGGATGACGCGCCACGGTGGCTAGGCCACCTTTTAAAGCGCCGGGCGTGATGCTGGTAATATTGTCCACGAACCGTTGCGTCGCCACCTCTGTCAGTTTCATGCTCATATCCCGACTGACCGAAACCAGGTGGGAACCGTCTGTCGAAAAAGCTGTGTCTAACACCCAATCCTCATGGGCGCCTTGGTAAAGCACTTGTTTCCCAGTAGCGACTTCGATGGCTCGCAGCGAATTGTCGGCACAACCGAAGGCCAGCAATTTGCCGTCGGGCGACCAACTCACTCCGTACACCGTGTCATAACTGACGGGCACCGCCAAGCGCAGCTTATAGCCTCGTAAGATGCCGGTAGGCACCACGCCCAGGTCTCGGGGCAAGTCAAGGGCGACTGCAGTGCTACAGGCCACCCTAGACGCTCCGGGCAACGGAACCGCAAGCGTACCACCTGTCCAGTGGGTCAGCGCCGTCACCCAAAGTGACAGGTCGCGGGTTTCCTGACGTAATTCCCACACCTGCACTTCGCCAAACTGGCCGGGAGTCCCACCGCTGGCCGCCAAGTAACGACCGTCGGGCGAAAACGCCAACGACTGAATGCGCTCGGCCTGGCCGATGAGCCGAGCCACCAACTGCGAACCATCGGCTCGGTGGAGCAAAATTTCGTGATAGCCCGAAATAGCCAGGAAATGGCCGTCAGGGGAAAAGCGCACGGCGTTAATCACAGGGGGCAGTTCGTAGATAGGCGGATGGCTTTCGTCAACGAGAGCAGTTCGCGCGGAAGCTGGCGTATCATCCGGTGCCCCTTGAGCAATCCATTGGCGGATTAGCTCTACCTGCTCTGGGCTCAGCGGGTCTTGATTCCGCGGCATCGCTGGCGGCTTACCCTCGTGGGACACGATCAACTGCATGACACGGCTCTTCTCGGGATGGCCGGGAACGATGCCCGGCTCACCGCTCCGGCCTCTTTCAAATAAAAGCTTATACTCTGTCATCATGTAGTTTCCTTCCGCTTTCGCCGGCTGATGGCAACCTTGACAGCGCAACTGGAAAATCGGACGCACCTCGCGGTAATAACTGATGACCTTCTTGGCTGGTTCATCCTTGCGAGAGTCCGCGCGGCCAGCACTGAGAGCCGCGCTGAGTACTAGGCAGCTACACAGCAACCAACCGACTCCTCGCTGCATAGGCTTTACCTCTTGATGAGGGAACTAATCGCTAGGCGGGATTATGCTGATGGCAGCGTAACCGGCAGGCCAATGGATAGTATATCCCCGGCTCGCCCATCCGACCAGTGCCGCTCCTGTTGTGCCAGAAAAAGTTGCATAACTGATAAGCCACCATCTAAGGGCTCGGAGAAAGACGCCGTAATTTTGCCAAACGAGCCCGAATTTCTGGCTGCCAGGGATCGTGCTGCAGCGAACGTTCGTACAGGCTGCGAGCCCGCTCAGGAAAACGGTACAGTTCGTAGATCCGCCCTAATTCAGCTAAAGCGAATGCATGTTGCGGTTGGCGAGCTAAGGCGGCTTGGAAGGCTCGTTCGGCTGCGGGGTAATCCCCAAGCCGAGCCAAGTACCAGCCATAAAGGGCATGGGCGTCCGCTAAATCAGGTCGGTCTGCTATCCATTGGTTCACCAGCTGTCTCAAATCCTCATGCCGATTCGTCTGCCACAATAACTGGGCCAAGCCACGACGGGCCGGCAGAAAATGCGGGTCCTGCTGCAAACATTGCCGATACCCCTGCTCCGCCTGCTCAAAATGTCCCTGAAGATGATGTACGACGGCGAGATTAAACTGGGTCGTGAAGTCTCCTGGCGCTAGCTCCCAGGCCTGACGAAATTCTGATTCCGCCGCGGCGTAATCGCGTTCGAGCAGCCTTTCGACCCCAGCCCGGTTTCTTTCCAGCACCTGTTCCTGCACCGTTTTTCCGCAGCCGACAACGAACAAGCATGCCCCCATAAGGATCGGCATACTCAAATATCTTCGCCGTGGTTGTGGAGCGATCATTGGGCGAATTGGGGGCTCCGGTTCACCCATGATTCTCATCTGAGGCGTTCGGTAAGGCGGCCATGGAGCGGCGGAGTCGAACTATCATAGCTGCTACTGGCTCTCCAAGTTTTCGATAGATTGCAGCATAATACACACTGCCAAATCGGTTAATGCGGCTTCGTTATCCGCGAAGCGTGCACTACGGAAATGGTCTTGCCAGCTTCTTAACAATCGGTTACACTCCACACCCCGACCCTCGGGAGGCCTCATATTCAAGGAGGCATACAGTAGTGCTGGGAGTACACGGAGGTACAGCAATGAAGCGACTAGCACGACCGCTGATTGGCATCAATACCGACCTTGTGTTAGGCAAGATGGAAGGTAGCGGGCAGATTCGCGTTCATCTCGGTTACGCCCAATCAGTATATGCCGCTGGTGGACTACCAATTCTCATCCCGCCCGTATTAAAGAAACCCGAGCTGGAAGCGTTATTGGATCGCCTGGATGGGCTGGTGTTAGTCGGTGGTCAAGGCGACCTTGATCCCAAGCGCCAGGGATTACCTCGCCATCATGCGGTCGAACCCATCCCCGCCCTGCGTGAGGAATTTGATCGGCAACTGTGTCAACTGGCGGTGAAACGTGAACTACCGATCCTGGGGGTTGCTTTAGGCATGCACCTGCTCAACGTCATTTGTGGCGGGACGTTGTACATGCATCTACCCGAAGACATGCCGCGTGCTCTGCCCCATTTTGATACCACCGGGGCGATTCACCGCCATGTCGTCAAGTTACAGCCTGGCAGTCGCTTGGAACTCATTTACGGGGAGGAGGAAATTCTGGTCAACAGTTACCATCACCAAGCGGTCAAAGACGTCGCCCCGGGCTTCCGTGTGGCTGCAGTGGCACCTGATGGAGTTATCGAAGCTATCGAAACCGAATCGGAAGATTGGTGGGCGATGGGAGTGCAGTGGCACCCACATTCGGAAACCGCTTCCAAGCTCGACTTACAAATTTTCGAAGCATTCGTTCAAGCTTGCGCGAAACGGGAAAGTTCCTTAGCTCTGGCTGCTTGACCGGGCGCTAGGTGCCGCCAAGCACGCCACCAACTGCCCGCAACAAACTAATGCTGCTGGTGCTACCTCTCTCTGGCATTTCGCGTGTCGGACACCACACGTTGGTTCGCTGGCTTAGCAGTATCGGCTGACCTGCGCTGGGCCGAGGCGGCCGTCGTTCAGATACACGGTCGCGGTGAGGAACTACAACTGGCCCAGTGGGCAACGCGTGCTGATGCGCTACCCGCAGGACCTCGTCCTGGGTCTCGCGTATGGCCGACGGGCATGGAGTTGGCCCAATTTCGTGAACTGGCCAACGTCTGGACGCAGCACTTGCTTCGCCTGCTCCGGCAAGCGATGGATGAAATTGGCGCCAGTTGGCACGAGGTGATCTGCGTTGGCTTATTGGAACCGTGGTGGGTCTGGGCCAGTCTCTCAGAAGGTGGGTTCGGATTTGCTTGGCCCTTAGCCCCGTGGCTGGCAGAATTCACGGGCTGGAGTGTGGCCCACGGTTTCGCCTGGCGCGACGTTGCCGCAGGTGGGCATACGCGCGACGTTACTGCTGCCGCGGATTGGCTTCTGTTTCGCTCGGAGCAAGAGCCACGACTGGTTATTCATCTGGGTGAGGAAGTACTGCTACATTATCTCACGCCCTGCGCTAACTGGTTGACCATCCGCGGGGTCACCGTGATGCCCAGTTTGGCTGCGCTCGACCGACTTACCGCCATGCTCATGGGCCGACCTGATGCCTCTGACCGCTCAGGACATCTCGCCGTGCAAGGCCGACTTATTCCCGACTTACTAGCCCGTTGGTCAGTCCACCCTTCATTGCTCAGCCAACAACTCCGACCTCCAACTCCCTTGCTTTTGGATACCTCTTGGGCCCGAGCCACCTGCGACTTAGCCGAACAACGTCGCTGGCAGCCCTTGGACGTGCTGTGCACGACCTGTCACTGGCTAGCCCAAAACTTAGCGGGAGCCTTCGCCCATTTGCAACTGTCTGACAAGACCGTCCGAATCATCGTTAGCGGTCTGGGGTGTCGTAACGGCTTTTTGTGGCAATTGCTACAAGATAAACTTCGCCCGAACCCAATCCATCGCAGCGACGATTTTGGCGTGACTGCCGAGGCGTGCCAAGCGGTGCGCGCCGCCTTATTGGCTGCCTTGTTGTTAGACCAAGTGCCCGCCAGCGTGCCCCAGGCCAGCGGATGCTCAGGCGTACGTCTTCTTGGTCAGTGGACACCTGGTTCCCTCTCCAACTGGTCGCGTTGCCTTCATTGGATGACCACAGGCCGCGAACTAGCGATTTGGGAAGAAGGCTAGCGATACAACTGTATCGGCAGTGGGCGACAGCACCCGACGGGCATCGGGCCTGCCTATACCAAAATGAAGTTTTTTCCAGACCGCTTGCACCGATCTGAGCCAATGACTGCCCTCGAACACCAGCGACACAGCTAATGTCACGCCCATCATTGCGACGCCACCAGGGCGATATGGCAGCCTGCTGAGCACACCCAATAACACTTGACTATGCGTTGGTCGCTCTCACATGGCGCGGGTTGGCGCTGACGGTTCCCACGAAGTACGTCCATTGGTCCAACATGCGGCATATAGGAGGCTTCTCAAGGCTAACGCCACCGCAGCGCATTTTTTGAACATACCTGTTCGACCCCTAGTAGGCCATCCACGAGTAAGGAGAAAATTGACGAGAATATTTTCGTAGGGCTCGCCAACGATATTTTTGCGTACCCAAAGGCAAACGCATGGACACATTCAAGGACTTGAGCCGCGTGGCAAAATCGCGAATGTGACGGGGTATGACAGGGGCGTTTGCCTCGGCATTATTTTGCGAACTTAGATGGAAAATGACCGTTAGGAATCATAGTAACGTTTGGCCCAAGGCAGCGAATTTTGCGACATTCGCAATGTGTTCCGTAACATAGGCAATCGTGTAATATATGTCCTGTCGCCATTTTATTGAAACTATCATCCTAGTAATTTGAACTTTTGTTTGATACTTGCACGGCCTGTGCAGCGCACCCGACCAATGCGAGTTATACCGTCTCGCGAATCCCAAAGTCCATCCGGTTCCTAGCGGGTGGCCGACCGTACCGGTTGCAATTCCGACATGGACCATCTCATAAATCCGCCATTTGTCCGAATGCGACCTTCGTAGCCTGGTTCAAAACTCCAGTTCCCAAATTGTTCGGAGCACGCTATGATGCTCGGAAACAGCTGGTCAAGAGGCTCGATGGCTGCCAGGAGCGGTGATAAAACCATGAGTCCGGAGTCCACGAAGATAAAAATTCTCATTGCGGAAGACAATCCTCAGGGTGCAGAGCTGTTGGAGGCCTATTTGGCGGATTTCGAGGCGGAGACACGCATTGCCACTGATGGGCTAGAGACGTTGCGAATCATCGAAGAATGGCAGCCCGACCTTGTCTTGTTGGACATCATGATGCCTCGGGTCAGTGGCTTCGAGGTATGCAAACGGTTGCGGCATAATCCCCAAACGCAGCATATCCCCATAATCATGATCACCGCCTTGGATCAGCCCAGCGACATCGAACGGGCGGTCGAAGCGGGTACTGACGATTTTCTGACTAAGCCGATTCACAAAAAGGAATTAATCGCCCGCATCCGTGCCTTGCTTGAGAGCCGACATGAGAAAAGGCCCCTGGAACGCGCCTTGGCTTATTTCCGTGAAGTCGAACGGTATCGCCAATCGGCGGCATGACGCCCGGCAGCTTGCTGCCGAGGATTTTCGACCCTGTGCCTGGCCTTAGCCGCGGGGATGGTATTTCTGGTGAATCATGCGCAAGCGTTGGCGATCGACGTGGGTGTAAACCTGGGTGGTGCGTAGATTGGCATGCCCCAACATTTCCTGAACGCTCCGTAGATCTGCCCCGCCTTCGAGCAGATGGGTGGCAAACGAGTGCCGCAAGGTGTGGGGACTGATTTTCCCCGTCAGGCCCGCACGCCGGGCGTACTTCCGGACTACCACCCAGACCATTTCCCGAGTCAGACGCTGACCGCTGCGGCTAAGAAACAACCAGGGAGTTCCAGGAGACCTTCGGCACAATTGCGGTCGTTGCTCTTGTAAATAGGCTTGGATCGCAGTTAGCGCTGGTCGCCCCAAAGGCACTATTCGTTGCTTATTCCCTTTGCCCACACAGCGGAGAAAACCTTGCTCCAAATAAACGTCCTCGAGGCGCAGTCGAACCACTTCCGAAGCTCGGGCGCCCGTGGCGTACAACACTTCCAAGATAGCGCGATCCCGATAATACATGCGGTCGCCGAACTGGGGTGCCGTCAGAAGCCTCTCTACTGCCTCGGGACTTAGCACGAAGGGTATGCGCTGCCACAGCCGCGGCGACGATAGTAGTTCGACGGTACGACGTTCCACTTTTCCTTCCAGGTGCAGGAATCGGAAAAACATTTTTGCTGCTACCAGATTGCGGGCTACGCTGGGAGAGGCCAAACCTTGCTCGCGTAAGTAACGCAGATACTCGCTCCATTGGGCCAAGGACATGGACCACCACTGCCTCAAGCCGCGTGCCTCAACGTATTGGCGAAAGTGCTGCAAATCTCGCCGGTAGGCTTGAACGGTGTTCTCGGCAAGCCCGCGTTCTTGTTGCAGGTAATCGGCAAACGCACGGAGCTCGGCCTGTAAAGTTAGTTCACCTGCGTCGGTGTTTTTATCCTCGGGCATGGACCTTACCTCCCCCGCTTACACTTTCGGCCAACCTTGTGTCATTACTGCAATGCCAACTCGGATTCCGACATCAACTCATCGGCTGCGATGCAAGATGTATAGGATTAACAGAACCACACACGTGGCTACCAGGAAAGATTCTGCGCCTCGAAGATGGCGAACGTTCAACAATATCTCCGCCCCGATGTGATTCGGCAGGTGAGTCGGCTCGACCTGCGGGCGAAGTTTATTGTTCAAGGCTTCCTCGCGGGATTGCACGTTAGTCCCTTTCACGGATTCAGCGTCGAATTCAGCGAGCATCGCAAGTACGAGCCGGGGGATGATGTCAAGGACATTGACTGGAACGTTTACGCCCGCACCGAGCGCTTGTATGTGAAAAAGTTTCAGGCTGAGACCAACCTGACTTGTTATCTGGTAATGGATTTGAGCAAGTCCATGGACTATACCTATCGCCAAGCGTTGACCAAGTTCGGTTATGCCATCAACTTGGCCGCGGCCATGGCTTTTCTCATGATTCAACAGCAGGACCCAACCGGGTTGGTGACGTTCGATACGGAGATTCGCACGTTTTTGCCGCCGAAAAGTAAGCGCACGCAAATCGGTGCAATCCTGAGCGTATTAGATGCGGCCCGCCCTGTGGGTCAGACCAATGTGGCCGATTGTCTGCACCAGATCGCGCGGATCATTCGCAAACGTAGCTTGGTGATTCTGTTCAGCGACCTACTTACGGAACTGGAGCCGGTCGTCCGCGCTTTGCATCACCTGCGCCACGACGGTAACGAAGTGATTATTTTCCATATTCTCGACGAGGCCGAAGTGACTTTTCCTTTCCGCCAAGTGGTTGAACTGGAGGAGCCTGAAACCCTGGAGCGCCTGACGTTAGATGCCCGGGGGGTGCGTGAGGGCTACTTACAGGCGCTGCGGGAATTTACTGAGCAACTGGATCGGGAATGCTTGAAGGTGAATATTGACGTCATTCGCGTGCACACGGGGCAAAATTTCGATCGCGCCTTGATCCAATATTTGACCGAACGACAAAAACGCTTCTAAGCTGCGGACCAAGCCCATGAGTCTGAGCTGGTTGGTGCCGATGGTCACTGGGGTGGGTGCGTTGTTCTTGGCCGCCCCGATTATCATCCATCTACTGTTTCGTCAAAAGCCCAAGCGCCTTCCCTTTCCCGCCCTGCGACTTATCCAGCAACGAAAACGCACCTTGATGCGTAAACTAAGGCTGCGACATTTATTGCTTCTAGCGCTGCGGCTTTTGCTCATCGGGTTAGTCGCGGCTGCCTTGGGCCGACCGGTACTCAGTGGCGCAGGTCGCCTTCTGCCTGTGGGCAGCCCCATTGCCGCGATTTTGATTTTCGACACCAGCGTCAGCATGAGTTATCAGCTGGAAGGCCAATCGCTATTGCAACGGGCTCAGGCCCTGGCTGCCGAATACGTACGCCGACTCCCCGAAGGCAGCCGCGTCGCCGTTGTGGATAGCGCTGAGCCACGTGTGGAGTTTCGCGACCGCGGGGAAGCGCAAATCTTGATCGATAATCTTACCATTCGCTATCGCAATAGTCCTGTATTACAAGCAGTGTCCACCGTGCTCCAGCAGATGCTCCATGCCGACGAAAAATGGCCACGGCTCCCGACGGTGATTTGCGTCTTCTCTGATCGTACGGCCGGTTCTTGGAGCACCGAGGCCGCAGGCCGTATTCGCGACCTGCGCGACCAACTCGCGCGCCAACTGGAAAGTGTGGCACCTGAGGCGGAATCGTCCGAAGCCCCTCAAGTGCCGATTCTGTATTTCGACTTAGCGCCTCCTCGACCGATCAACGTGGCCATCGCCACCATCAGCTTAGCTGTAGGCGACGGCATTCCATTGGAGAAACTCCCCTACGGTGTGAGGCTAAATCAGTTCGTCCAGCTGCAAGCAGAGATTCGGGGCGTCGGTGCGCCAGTAGATTTAGAAGTCGAATTAACCTTCGGAGACCAGCCGCATGACGTCAAGCGACTGCAAATCGCGGCCGAAGAAGGGCAGGGGCGCACGGTCACGGTGCGATTCCGACCGTTTGCGGTAACTACTCCTGTTGTCCAAGGCCGCATCCGCTTGCGCAGTTCCGATTTACTCGAGGCGGACAATGTTCGCTATTGGACGCTGTTAGCGCAGCAGCAACGTGTCTGGCTCGTTGCGGATCAATTGGCCGATGCCCAAATCTGGAAAAACGCCCTCGAGGCGCTGAGCGGCGGTGGTCTCCTTCCTGTCGAAGTACGCACGCTGACTCCCGACCAGGTTCTAGCCGAGCTGCCACAACAGGCCCCTGAAGTGCTTTGTTTGCTCAACGTCGCCAAGCCCAGCGATGAGTTCTGGCAGCGCCTGCGGAATTATTTGCTTCTCGGCGGACGCGTGGTTCTGGCCTTAGGCGCTGATATTGCACCCTCCGCTTACAACACGGATGACGCACGCCAAGTGATGCCCGTGCAAGTACAAACTTCTGCCGAACTGCCTTTCGACACATTTGTTGAAGTGGCCGACTATGGCGCCCATCCGCTCCTGACACCTTATCGCGATTGGAACACCGATCTGACTGTGGCCCGCGTTTACCGCATTTGGCAAGTGGAAATATTACGCCAAGGCGAGCAACCGCTGGGACAAATCCTCGCGCGGGTCAGCCACGAGGCCAGGCCTCTAATTCTCGAGCGAAGCTTCGACTCCCCCCAAGGTCATGGCAAACTGTTAGTGTTCACGACGCCCCTGTACCGCCGCACTTCTCCGCAATGGAGCGATTGGAACAACTTTTATCAACCCTGGCAGACGAACTTCGCTCTGCCTTTCGTGACGGTGCGCTACCTTTTGCAGGCCCAAACCGAGCGAACTAACTGGATTGTGGGCGAAGAAACCCCTTGCGTACCCCTCCCCAGTGCTGCCGAAACGGGATTTAGCTGGGAACTGCGTGGCCCTGAAAGCCGCAGCGGCACCTTAGAGCAACGGCAACGGGAGCTTTTCCTGGACCGCTTGGATCGGCCAGGCAATTACACAGTGCGCGATCTGCACGAAAAATGGCTCCGTGCCTTCAGTCTGAATCTGCCTCCGAAAGAAACGGAATTGCTCGAAGGACGTATCTCGGATGAAGAAATCCGTTCCACCCTCGGCGAAACCAGCTTGCTTCAGGCAGATAGCTCTGTACAGTTGGTGGACCTAGCCCGCACCCGCCTAGGCCAGAATCCGCCGTTGGAACTGTTACCCTTTCTTCTGCTACTGGTGGTGGTCCTGCTCGCTGTGGAAAGCTGGGTAGCCAATCGTTTCTATAAACCCGAAGCTCAGGAGGCCGAGCATGGCTGAGTTCCTGCCCCGACTCAACCAACCCTGGGAACCGTTGACCTTGCCCGTGGTGCTGGCGGTGTGCGCCCTAGTAGCGGTGCTCACCGTTTGGAGTTATCTGGGACTCCGCTCTGCCGTACGTTGGATGCTGGCTCTGGGCATGGTCGCAGCACTTGTGTATGCAATCGCCGGGCTAGCTGGCTCCTACTCGGCCCGCGCCGGCCAACTCTCCAGCTTAGGCGAAGCCTTCCGCGAACAACTGTGGACTTTGACGGGCTGTGGCCTGATCATCGCAGGTTGCCTGGTGGCCTTACGCATGACGGCTTCCTGGAGGCAACCGTCCGCCACAGTGGCACAGCCTCGCCAAGTGGCCATTCTTCTGACCTTGCGCCTGCTGACCGTCTTAGTCCTCGGTCTAATCTTGCTACGCCCCAGCTGGGAATTCACCACTACGGAGACCCGCACGGGCCAAGTCATTATTTTGCTCGACGAAAGTAGGAGTATGCAAGAACGCGATGAGCTACCCGATATGTCCCGTTGGCAGAAAGCGGTCGCCGAACTACAGCAGGCTCGCGAACTGATCGAGCAACTCCAGCGCGAGCGCACCGTAGAACTCGCCCTTTTCACCTTTCACGTCGCAGGGCACCTCAGACCAATCCCTGCGGAAACCTGGCCGAAAGCGGAGCACAATCCTGACGGCGGCAACACGGGCCTACTCGATGCCCTGGTTCGCGTGCTGCAAGAGCGAAGGCAAGCTTCGGACAAGCCTGTCTTAGCCGTCATCCTTTTGAGCGATGGGCGGGATACTTACAACTTCCCCAGGCTCGACGAAGTCGTGCAAAAGGCACGCGAACAATCAACACGCATCCATGCAATCGGTTTCGGCCATCCCGGCGGTACCAAGGCCTTACCCGACGTCGAAGTAGCCCGAATCGAAGCGCCACGCCACGTCCGCATCAAAGACCGCCTCGTCGTCACCGGCGTGGTGAACACTCAACAACTCCTGAACCAGCCTATCACCATTCGCCTGCTCATTGACGGTAAACCCGCAGTGCATGCGGAAAAGCCCAACCAGGAGGTGACTTACACCATCACGCCCGAGCGGCATCAGCAGACTTTCCGTTTTGCCCTGCCCCCTGCACGCTCCCCCGACCAACCCGGTAATATTCGCGTCTCCCTGCGTGCGGACTTCCAGCCCGCCGAACGCGACCTGAGTAACAATGAAAAAGTTACCACGATCACGGTGACCAAAGAAGGGCTTAGCGTGTTATACCTCGACCGCCTCCGCGCTTGGGAACCCCGGGAAATCGCTCGCGCGTTCAAAGGGGATGAACGTATTTCGCTCTTTACCGACTTCAATTACCGCGTTACCGAGCCGAATAGCTGGCGCCAAAAGCTGCTCGAGAATCTCCGCAACACCCAATACGACGTCTTCATCCTAGGCGACATTCCCGCCTCTCAGTTCAGTCCTGAAATTCTTCAACATCTTGCCGACGCCGTGGACAAGCGCGGAGCGGGATTGTTAATGATCGGCGGACATCAAAGTTTTGCCGCGGGCGGCTGGCACAACACTCCCCTGGCCAAAGTCTTGCCCGTGGACATGAGCGAGAGCGGCTCCTTAGAAGGCGGACCCAACCGAATCCTCGATGTTCCCTTTATTCCCGAACCGCGCGCCCTGGCCGAGCATCACTTCATCCTTCGGCAAGGCCCCGACCCGAAAACTTCGTTGCAACGCTGGCAGCAACTGCCTCCTTGTTCAGGCGGCAGCAAATTAGGCCGACCCGTTGTACGGGCCCAAGTCTTGGCTACGTCCCAGCCCGACGGCAAAGGCGAAATCTTGCTTGCCGTACTCGACGGCATCGGCAAGGGACGTTCCGCCGCCCTGGCTGTGGACACCACCTGGCGCTGGACCATGCCCCCCTTCGACAAGCGGCTACTGTTCAAACCGCTCCCTCCGGGAGAACTGACTGAAGGACAAATTGCCTTCATTCGTTTTTGGCGCCAACTGGTACTTTGGCTCGCTCGCCAGGAACAGCAAGGCGATGCCATTTATGCCGATCTCGAAGTCCTTGATTTACCCCGCGGCTCTTCCCAAGGAGTTCTACTCCAGGCGGTACGTGTTCAACCCGGCGGCCATCGGGATGAACGCTTGCCCGTCGAAAGCGTTATCTTCCACCTGGAGCTTCTCAAGCCCGGGGAAGATACTCCGCGGCGGCTCTCGCTGGAAGCACGCAGTGGCGCCGACGGCAAAGTCCGTGTTACCCTTCCCCGCGATGAAACCCTGCAACCCGGCCAATACGTGTTATTCGTCTCAGCCGAACATAACGGCAAACCTTTCGCAGAACGCATTTCCGTATCGTTCCTCGTCAGCGACATTAGCCGCGAAGACCTCAATCGCTCCGCTAACTTCGACCTTCTGCAACAGCTTTGCGCCCGCACAGGCGGCATCTTCCAAGCCCACAGCGGTCTAACCAAACTTCTGGAACAATATCGCACCGGCGAGTCTCTGGTGCGCACTATCACCGAGCGTTATCCCGATTGGGACAAGCCCATGCCCTTGGCCCAAGGCCTAGCCCTGCTCCTCTTCGCCCTCCTCATCATCGCCGAATGGACTCTCCGCCGCTACTGGGGTCTCGTGTAAGATGCTCCGCAGAGAACCCGACCCGCTAACCTGGCAAACCTGACATGGCTGAGACGCTCTAGCCCAACGCACAACGTTCCTTCTGGTTCTAGTGAGGAGAATGCCAGACAAAATGCAGCTTAGCAAATCTCTTGTTGACCTGATCTGTTGCGATTTTGCTGAAAGCCTAAATTTGGAAGTGCAAGCTATTTATACCTTACCTCGGGGCAAGGGAAACAGCTCTCAACAGCTGGGGCGTTTTGGTCGGGCCGAACTTCGCAAGTGCGTCAATCTTAGGCGCAAGCCCACTGAATAGGCCATGGGCCGCTGCTATGGAACGCGTACCTAAATCCCTCGCCCCAAGCACCCCTAAGCCGGAGTCCTTAGCCCCATCGTCGGGACGAGAGGACTCATTGTCAGGACGAGAGGAGCCGCTTCTCTCTTTTCGCGCTCGCTCCCGTTTCTTCGTGGATAAGTTGAAAAACAGCCCAACGTGTCAGCGAGAGGTTTGAGATGCTGAATGATTATAAACTTTATAAACTTACCTGGCCCAACCAGGCTATTACCACAGATTAGGGAACTAGCCAGACGGCTTTTGAAAACCGAAAGCAGGATGACACGCCACCGCACTTTGTTTTTGTTCACCCTGAAATCCTGCGGGAAAGACCCGACCTACTCGAGTATTACCGAGCCATGGCGTGCTTATCGAAAAAAGGGCTGTCCCAACTGACGCGCGGCCTCCCGCAAGAAGAACGCCGGATTCATGAGGTGAAGATACTTAATCAATTGCTCAGTTCTATAGTAGAACAAACTTTTACTTTCACGGAACAGATAGCACGTTGCTTCATTATGGCACAACTGGGCTCCGAAATTCAAGGTAGTTGGGTGAACGACATTGGCCGGCGGGCGGCTGATAAAGTCTGGAACATGATCAAACAATTTGCAGAGGCACAGAACTATGTCATAGACGCTACTGAGCAGTCATTAGTTCTTACGAATAAGGTCGTGCTCAACCCAAAAAAGCGAACCTGATATAGAAGGGCGAGACTCTTATAACACGTTGATTGCTGACCTGGAAATCAAGGGGAGCTTAGATTCAGCAGGCGCATAAACTCGTCATGGTGAGGCGAAGAAGAGCTTTGAAAAAGTTAGGCGGGAGAATCTGCGGTGCACTACTATTTATGTAGTGAGTTGCCTCCCAGAAAGTGTCAGACGCCTAGTTGAGAAAGACAGCCAAGTTACCTATGTCTGGGACTGAACTGGGGCTAAACGAGGAATATCGCCTGGAAAAGCTCCATGAGTTGTTTGTTCATGTACTCAGAGTACCGCAATGAATTACCCATCTATTTCCGCGGAGAACTGGGCGGGAAAATCACGGCAATATTGTCATAAAGAATCTGGCGGGCTAATTGTAACGCGGCCTCCTCTGACCAACCACGACCCTGGATATATTCATCGGCCAGCACCTCCGCCAACACACGACGAAACATGTTAAACTTCGGTAGCACAAACTCTAATTTATAGGCATCACTATAGTAGCCGACCAATTTGGTCTTGGGCACCCCTTGCAACCGCGTGCTTAGGTCATGTCGAATGAAGCCAGGTAAGTTACTATACCACCAATGTCCCGAGGCGATCACATTGGGAAAAATCCAGCTATAAGCTACCAGCTCGGCATTTTGAATACTGGAAAGGATAGAGACACAAAAAGTTACCTGCGGAAATGCATTGAACAGCTCGCGATATTGCCATAATGAGGTTCGTTGATCGAATAAATCCTGACCCTGATAGACACCGTGCTTATAAACGCCTCGATGCACGCCAATCATTAGATCGAAGGGTAATTTATAGTGACGACAGCACTCCGCCAGTTTCCAGAAAACCCAACGACTAAGCTCCGGGCTCGGGGCATCTAGTCTGATAGAAGCGCCAGGCTCGGGGGGCATGGGGGTGAAATCGGGAGGCAATGAAATAGCGCATGCTCGTGCCCCGTGACTAACAAAATGATGAAATAACCGCTCGAGAGCTTCTTGCACGTGCTCCAAACGCCCTAATTCTATCCCCGTGGCCCGAGCTAAGCGTTCTCGAACTTCTGGCAAATGCAGACGAAACACTAAGTCGTCGGTGCGCAGACAGGGAACATAAAATTGTGTATCGAAGCCCTTTAGCGGATCGTCAAAGTCATTCGTTAG
Organism: Gemmatales bacterium; assembly: GCA_025060195.1. GTDB lineage: Bacteria > Planctomycetota > Planctomycetia > Gemmatales > HRBIN36 > HRBIN36. Next base: position 54,757 of record JANXCQ010000015.1, read on the forward strand.
GAATATCTGTTCAATGTTACTGCGTTGAATGACATGCCGGGCCCAATCGGGTTGTGCCATTACCTCCTCGGCACGTTGCCAAAGCCAATCCGCATCCTCGGCTCGAATCCGATTTTTGGGAAATCCTAAAAAAGTCTGCGCAATCTCTACCAGCCACGTCGCTTGTACCGTATTATCAAAGCGCTCTAAAAATGTTAGTAAAATACGACACCTTTCCCGAGCAGGAAAGTCCGCCTGCAAGGGTCCGTGTGACATTCCGGCGGAATGGGCTAATTCTGTGTAATAGTGATAGCCGAGAATATCGTCTAGGGAACGCGCCGCAGGGCTGCGGGGAGAAATGTGGGTGTGCGGGTCTCGAATTGGGATCTTAGCGATCTGTTCATAAAGCTCATTCACTAGACGTATATCCGCCATAATGCTTAGCTCCTTGATATTACAGATTATTTTCTTTGACACCGTTCCCCTGTTTTAGTGACATATTGTGTAAGCCACTTAATGACAACTTCACCTCCGAAACCCGAGAAATCTTATGAGATAGTAAAAACTGTCGCCGTATAGCCGCGAGAGACCCCAATATATTCGAGGATTCCATGAATAAGTCAATCTATCGGCAAGCCGACTATCAGTCAAAATCAGACCAGGATAAATTTCAGGAAAAAAATCTCCCCATTCTCCGATTTAGCAAAAATATAGCGCCCAGTGTTGATAAGGGAAAAAACAACCGACCGGGCGCTAAACAATATACGAGCATGCAAGCACTGGCTGAGTTTGAACGTTGGTCTCGTACTTATGACCGCAGCCTCCTGCAATATCTACTTTTTGAGCCTACTCATCAGGTGCTTTTGCGTTACTTAGGGCCAGGTGATCGCAAGATTCTGGACATAGGCTGTGGCACGGGGAAGTTTCTTGTCACTATAGCGGAACGATTTCCTGCGACCCAATTAGTCGGGCTGGACTTATGTCCTGGCATGTTACAACGCGCCAGCGAGCGCTGCCAACCTTATGGTTCTCGAATATGCTTAGTCCGTGGCGATAGCACTTATCTACCATTTCAAGATAATCAGTTCGACGTGGTCACCTGTAGTCATAGCTTTCATCACTATCCTGATCAGCAGCGGGCTATTGCCGAAATGTATCGCATTTTAAGACCTAATGGTCGGCTTCTGTTAGTAGATGGAGATCGCGATGGCTGGTGGGGTTGGTTCATCTATGACATTTGTGTGCCATGGATCGAAGGCGGCGTTCATCATTGCTCGGCTCGGCAGTTTCGTCAACTTTGTCAGGCGGCAGGCTTTCAGCAAATCCAACAAACCCGCTTTGGCTACTTAGCTCCGTTTTTAGTCACCGTCGCTGTCGCAGCAAAATCTAGCGTAGCTGGTCAACTGCCTGTTGCCCGTGCGGCCTAAGTCATGGAATCATGCAACAAAACGATAAGTAAGTTGCTTTAGGTACGTGCATGTAGTCTGACGACTTGGGGATCGGCTTAGCGCACGAGAGCGGCGCCTATCATGAAAGTACGGAGGCGCTGAAGTTGTTCAGGTAGAGATTCCCTGCGGGCGGTCCCGCTGGTACAATATGATGCCTAGTCCACTGGCCTATGGGCTGCACGGCCAAGGTGGCGTATGCTCATTCCTATGTGAAGTCGAAGATCTGCATTCCTTCGACCTTTCGGACTTTTGGCTCGATGGAGAGGGAGAAGGCTTGCCCCCTATCGCAGTAGGACTGGGTGAAATGCTTTTTAAAAGAGCTTACTCTTCTGCTGATCCGCCATCGCTCGGGGCGTAGCTCAGCTTGGCGAGAGCGCCTGGTTTGGGACCAGGAGGTCGCAGGTTCGAATCCTGTCGCCCCGACTGGATTTGCTCAGCGAGGCTGGGCGGTAGGCGAAAGAGCCGAAACCAGCCTGGACAAGCGGTAAACGGCAGCAAACGTGGTTGACGAAAAACAAAACCGTAAAGCCGCGGCGGTCGAAACCAGTCCGGCGGGTTCCAATGCCAGACGCTGTCGGAGACGAAGTGTTCCCGCTCGGTGTAACAAAGGCAGTCCACCAGTTCGACTTGGCCAATGATTCCGCCCCGCAAACTGGCTAGTTGGCACGCGATGTCCGGCAAAAGGTAGGGCAGATGGCGTTCATCGGGTTGACGCGCGGCGTGAATCAAAAGCGGGCCACGATACGCCGTGGGCCAAGTTCGGACTTCAATGGTCTTGTAACCCAGCACGACCAGTGCGGCCCAAGGCTGCTTCAGAGACAGGGCCAAGGGAGCACTGGGGCGCCGTCGCCACTTGGGCTGGGACAAGTTTCAGTTCCTCTCCTGAGCTTAGACTTTTTCCGATAGTAGCGATTTGTCGCAGCGCGACAAGTTTGCCGAGGATTACCGTATAAGCTAAACTTGTGGGGCAAACCGCTGCTGTGTGCTGAGCATCCAAGAACGTAAGGTCGAGGTGGCAGTCCCAGCGCAAAGATTTTTTGGCGCACTGAAAAAGGCATTCGATCACGCCCCCAGTAGCTATGCCTGTCCGCATCGAAGTCGGTGCCGAGCCGCTACCTGGATACCGCTTGCTTAACCGTATTGGCGGAGGCGGATTCGGTGAAGTGTGGCGTGCGGAAGCGCCCGGAGGCTTACTGAAAGCCATTAAGTTTGTTTACGGCGACCTTCACTTGCCAGATGGCGACGGCGGAAATCGGGCCCTGCAGGAGTTGAAAGCTCTGGCCCGCGTCAGGAAGGTGCGGCATCCCTTTATTTTGTCCTTGGAAAGATTTGACGTCGTCGATGGTCAGCTCATTATTGTCATGGAGTTGGCCGACCGCAGCTTGTGGGATCGGTTTCGAGAGTGCCGAAACAAGGGGTTGGCGGGCATCCCACGCCGCGAATTGTTGGAATATATGGAGGAAGCCGCAGAGGCCTTGGATTTGATGAACATTCAGTATGACCTACAACATCTCGACATTAAACCGCAAAACCTGTTCCTCATCCACAATCATGTAAAGGTGGCGGACTTCGGATTAGTAAAAGACCTGCAAGGATTGGCGGCCTCGGTTACGGGCGGAATCACGCCCGTGTACGCCGCGCCGGAGACCTTCGAAGGCTGGGTCAGCCGTTATAGCGATCAGTACAGTTTAGCGATTGTTTATATGGAATTGTTGACAGGAACACGTCCGTTTCGCGCCAGCACGCCCCAGCAACTTATCCACATGCACCTCACTGCCAAGCCCGATTTATCTGCGTTACCCGCCAGTGACCAGCCGATTATCGCTCGAGCCTTGGCGAAGACCCCGCATGAGCGCCATCCCAGTTGCCTGGAGATGGTGCAAGCGTTGCGGCATGCTGAGGGCGGATCACGCCGCGTTTTCTTGCCTGGATTTGCCGAGGGGTGTGAAGAAAACGCTGACGTCGAAAACGGCTCCCGTTCACACCAGGTCGAGGAAGCACCGGCGGAGGTAGTCGCCCCGGCACAGGGCACCGTGATGTTCACCCAGGCAATGGAGCGACGCAGCGAACGTTTGGGCATGGGGGTTTTCGTCCCCGCTTTGATCATCGGTCTGGGAGGCTGGGCTAAGAGTGTGCTTCAGTACTTCACCAACTGGATCACGGAGCGCTACGGCGCCCTCCGCGAATTACCGCATCTGCGTTTGCTCCACATAGACACCGATCCCGAGGCGCATCACAGTTGGGGCGAGGAGTTCCTGACGCAAGGCGGCGAGCTGCTTCTGGCCCGCTTACAACGGCCTGCTCGTTATTTGCGACCTAAGGATCAGTTACCTGATGTATCTGAATGGCTGGATCCGCAGATGCTGTATCGCATGCCCCGTAGCCAGGTCACAGGTGGCATTCGCGCCTTGGGGCGTCTGGCCTTTGTTGAACATTACCGTTCCATCCGGCACCGCCTGGAGCAATTACTGAGCGCTATTACACAGCCACAAGCTCTGGAACAGGCCTGTCAACGCTGGCAGACGGAAATTCGTTCGGATTGGCCGCTGGTTTTCATTGTGACTCATCTGGCAGGCGGGACAGGAAGCGGCATGCTCTTAGACACCGCGTATGTAGTGCGCGATATCTTGACTCATATTGGTTATTTTCAGCCTCGAGTGTTCGCGCTGTTGGGTGTTAACGAGGCTGAAAGCCAAGAGGCCAACGTGTTGGCACTGGCCAACACTTATGCCGCCCTGACAGAATTGGAGTATTTCCAAAGAGGTGGGAATACATTTCTTGCCCGCTATGAAGCTAAGGGCCCCGTGATACGCGACGTTTCGACGCCGTTCTTACATTGCATGCTCGTCCCTTCTAAGCAGGAAAATGATGCCCCACGCATTGCCGCTGAATGGCTCTACCGGGAATTGCTCAGCCCGCTGGGTCGCCAAGCCAGCTTGATGCGCGGCATGGAGCTATCCCAAGGAAGAAACCAGTCGGCTGGCACTTCGACCCAGGCTTGCACCGGTGGGCAAGAACACAGGCTAGAGCCTGCCGCTCGCATTTCGATATTCGGTTTAGCTTCCGTGCAACATCCACATCGGCAAATCCTACGCGGTGTGGCCACGCACTGCGCGGCGCGTCTGGTGCGCGAATGGTGTGAAATCCCTGCCGAGGACTGGGCCGAGCTTCCCCAAACTGGTTGGCGGGACTTAACCGAAACTTTGGCCATTGAACCGGAAATCATCGAGGCCGCACTAGAAGAACTGGCGCGCCAAGCATTGGGCGCAGATTTTCCCCACGCAGTCCAACAAGCCCTGGGACAACTGGCCCAGCATTACGGTGAACCACCTGTGCTCGCCTGCGCCGCACTCAAGCTGTGGGAAGACTGGCTTGGTAACCCCGACGAGTTGGCGGGTTCGTGGCGGAAATTCGTAATTCTGCAACCTTGGCGGGAACATTTGGAGAACCTGCGCCAGCATGCGGAAGAAGCCTTAATCAATTGGATTTGGCATTTCCTCGAGGTTCCTGCGGCGCGTCGAGCTGGTGCCGAAGCCGCTCTTCAATGGGCCATCAGCCAGCTCGATGCTTGGATCCAAGGCCTGGAGCAACGGCGCTCGGACGTCCTGGCGGCACAGCGGGCTGCCGAGGAACAACTCGAGAATGCTCTCCACGAATTTGAACGCCTCCAGCGCTCTTGGGCAAGAGACCGACGCATGGAACAACGCAAGCAGGCCTTCCAGGAACGTTTTTTAACCGCTCTCACGCAACTGGCGATCCTACGTTACCAACGCGTGGCTTTGGAAAACCTCACCCGCACCTATGCCAGCTTGCGCGGTCGTCTTTCCGATCAAGCCAAGGAGCTCAGTTTTTGTCGCCGCCGCCTTCAGGAATTAGCCCGCGAACTGACTCACGCCGCCACCCAGTTACCCACTCTAGCCGCAGACCAAGGATATTTCTACGCACAGGGGCACAACTTACCCGAAGCTGTCGAACACGCCCTGCGCCAATTGCCCGAAGAGTTTCTCAGAAGATTAGACCAACGGTTCCAAGATCGCCTTCACCAGGAGGCAACCTCCTTGCAGCGTCTATGCACCGCCGGCACTAGCTCCCTCACACACTTGCGCCAAGTCCTGCTCAGCGAGATAGAGAGTTACCTGCAGGAGCTCTGGCCCAACCAGGATCTTGCTCAACTACTTTTCTTGCAGGATAGCACTCAGCAACGTGTTGCTGCCTTGCTGCGTCAGCTGTACGAACAAGCAGAACCTACTTGGAGCGGCTCCGGAGCACTTACGTGCCATGCTATCTGCCTGGTAGCCTTGCCAGGTTCACCAGCGGGTCATGAGTTGGCTCAGAGCGCGCAAGCAACTTTTCCTTCCGACACCGTTTTCCTCATGGGCGATCCTCAAGAAATTTGCGTTTACCGGGAGTATGTAGGCATCCGCTTCGAGGATCTGCCTCAATTCGGCCGGGAAGCCCGGTACGCCTACGAGCAGGTTTGTTCGCTAGAACATTTCACACCTCATTCGCGGATAGACATCGCACCAGCTCAGCAAGTCGCTATCAACATCTAAGTCGTCTCACTTCAGCTGGGCAGCGTTTCGTGCTTATCAGGAGTTCACCGCAGTGCGCTCCCGAGCATATACTTCTATGATTCCTCTAAGCAAAGGAGGTAGTCGCCGTCTTGACTCCAGAGCCTTTTCTGGATTGCTTCGTACTTACGGGCCCCACCGCCTCCGGGAAAACCGACGTTGGCCTCATCCTGGCGCGTCGGCTCAACGCCGAAATTATTTCGATGGACTCGATGGCACTATATCGCGGCATGGATATTGGCACCGCCAAACCGTCCCGCGAAGCACGGCAACAAGTGCCCCATCACTTAGTGGATGTGTTAGAGCCCTGGGAATCGGCCAATGTTGCGTGGTGGTTACGTCAAGCGGCACGCTGCGTGCGCGACATTCGTGCCCGGGGCAAACAAGTCTTATTTGTCGGGGGCACCCCTCTTTACCTGAAGGCGCTCATGTGCGGTCTCTTCGAGGGTCCTGGCGCCGATCCTGAGTTGCGTCGCGAATTGGAACAATATCGCTGCGACGAGTTATACGCTCGTCTGCTCCATGTGGATCCCCTGGCGGCGCAGCGGATTCATCCGTCTGATAAACGCCGCCTCGTACGCGCGTTAGAGGTTTGGCATCTCACGGGTCGGCCTCTTAGCTCTTGGCAAAATCAATTCGACCATCCTTGGCCGAGAAAGTATCCTCCGGTTTGGCTGGATCTGCCTCGCCCAGACTTATACCGTCGCATCGAGCAACGTATAGATGCTATGCTCGCCGCGGGCTTAGAACAGGAGGTACGCAGACTCTGGCAACCCGAATCGCAGGCTTCTCTCCCCCTTAGCCGACAAGCCCGTCAAGCACTGGGTTATAAGGAACTCATCTCTTACTTAGAAGGCAGGTGCACCCGAGAACAAGCAATCGAACGCATCAAGATTAGGACTCGCAATTATGCTAAGCATCAAATCACCTGGTTTCGCCATCTGCCTGGCCTAGTGCGCTTGGCTATTCAAGCAGACGAGGGAGCCGAAACCGTGGCCCAACGCGTCTACCAAATTTGGTTTCCCTGCACTAAGTCATTAGCTGTTTCTTGAAAATGTTTTCCTCTACTGAAAATAGAGTGTTACTTGGACGGTATACCCAGTCTTGAGAGGAAACCTATGGGGCGATCTCAATTCCTGCGGCAAATCGGGCCTCATGCTTTAGAGGACGGTAGTGTCCGTTGGCGTGTCTGGGCACCTAATGCCTATCATGTGGACTTAGTGCTATATACCGCTGCTGGCGGTCAGGAAATCATTCCCATGTCGGCCGAGGAGCATGGTTACTTCTCCGTGAGCCTGGCGAACATAAGCGAAGGGCAGGCATATGCCTACCGCTTAGATGATCAGGGGACCTATCCTGACCCCGCCTCGCTTTGGCAGCCTTGGGGTGTCCATAATCCCTCCGCAGTAGTGCGCACCGAGCGATTTTCCTGGACTGACCAGAACTGGCGCGGCGTTTCGTGCACGAACTTAGCTATTTATGAACTCCATTGTGGCACTTTTACCGAATCGGGGAAACTTGACGCGATTATAGATCGGTTGCCTGACTTGGTAGATCTAGGTGTTACCGCTATCGAACTCATGCCCGTGGCCCAATTTCCCGGCGAACGCAATTGGGGCTATGACGGGGTGCATTTATATGCCGTGCAAAACAGTTATGGAGGTCCTTGGGCGCTTGCACGTTTAGTAGACGCCTGTCATGCTCACGGCTTAGCTGTGATTTTAGATGTAGTCTATAACCATCTCGGTCCTGAGGGGAATTACTTAGAACGTTTTGGCCCGTATTTTACCGATCGGTATCGGACACCTTGGGGTCCTGCCTTCAATTATGACGGCCCGGATTCAGACGGTGTGCGTCAGTTCGTCTGCGACAATGTGCGTCTATGGTTAGAGGAATATCACCTAGATGGCTTGCGTCTTGATGCAGTACATGCGATTTATGATATGACGGCTCAGCATATTCTCACGGACATTCGACGCGTTGCTGAGGAAGCTGCCGCGCGGCGCGGATGGCCTGCTTTGGTGATAGCCGAGAGCAACCTTAACGACCCGCGCCTAGTTCGGGAAGAATGCTTAGGCGGCTACGGTTTGCATGCTGTGTGGAATGATGATTATCATCATGCTCTGCATGCTTACTATACTGGCGAAAGACAAGCTTATTGTGTGGATTTCGGGAAACCTGAACATATCGTCAAGGCTTGGCGGGAGACTTATGTTCTAGATGGAATCTATAGTCATTACAGAAGGCGTCGCCACGGTGCTCCTGTCGGCGATGTGAGTGGCGAGCGCTTCATAGTCTACTTGCAAAATCATGACTTAGTAGCTAATCGTGCGCGGGCAGAGCGGCTCATTCAGCTTCTGCCCCCACCGGTGTATCGCCAAGCCATATGCTTAGTACTTGCTGCCCCTTATATTCCACTGCTGTTTATGGGTGAAGAATACGGGGAGGACAGGCCTTTTTACTTTTTCACGTCTTTTGAGGATAGGCGTTTGGCCGAGCAGATACGTGAGGGCCGACGTAAGGAGCTGGCAAGGCTCGGGTGGGTAGCTGAGGTACCTGATCCCCAAGCCGTGGAGACATTCTTGGCGTCCAAAATTTCCTGGCGCTGGTCAGAAATCAAGGGTCGGGCCCAGCTGCGGCAACTCTATAAGGATTTGCTCCAATGTCGCAAAGTGTGGCCTGCCTGGCGGGATTTCACCTCCCGCGACGCCGAGTTGGTTCCTTCAGCTCATCCACAAGTTCTTCAACTGTGGCGCGGACCTCGTCAGGGAGTTAGTACACGCATCGTGTGTAATCTTACCCATCAGCCCCAACCTTGTCCGGTTGGTCAGAAAAACGAAGCGGTGTTGCTAAGCAGTGAATGGCCGCGCTACGGCGGCGCTCGAGCGCCAGACAGCGATTATACCATACTACTACCATGGGAATGCCTGATTCTCGGACCATCCGAATGGCGCTGGTTGGAAACTCATCAGACGGAATCTTCGCCGGGAGATTCTAATCAACCTGATGGCGAATCAGGCGGCTAGATATTTATCTAAGTTCGCCGCTTATCTTGTATATAGTTCAGGCAGATATAGAACCTACACGGGCGTTCATTCTCGAACATAGAGCCTGATTGTATTACAACTTTTCGATAACAAAATTAGCATACAGCTAAGATTGGGCTTGGACAAATCTTAAACCCCATGTGGGAGAAGCTTAGGGCCTAAGTTCAATAAGTTACACGTCAGGATAATATTAGTGTTGGTAGTGCCGTGTCCTTGTTCTGTCCCTCCCTAAACCAAATATAACAAGTTTTGCTTCGGGGTGATAGTAGGCTTAAATCCAGAGCGTTTTAGTTGCGGGAAACTAAATACTGATGAAGAAACTGGGACAAGGCTTCTTCGAATGTGCCGATTTCATATTGAGTGGGCTCACCGTATTCGTTGAGCGCGGTATAGTACCGCGGCTGGTCAGGCAGGGTAAACGGGAGATAATGAATTTCCTGGTGCTTAGAAAGCCTTTGGCGATTGTCGTGCATCCGTTGTAGGTTGGGTTCCAGGCCTGGGACGGAGGTTGTAAACATGGGCGCGCACACAGCCAAACGTGCCCCGAGCGAGCCGATGCGTTTCAAATTCGCAATTCGAGCGTCGAGGTCTTTGCGATCCCATACGCCGGTTTTGCATTCGATGTGCAACAGAATAGCGTTTTTCAGGACGAGTAATACATCGAACTCGGCAGCTACGTTGTCGGGATTATCCTGCGGAGAGACGCGCACCCCTAGCCAGACGGATTGGACAATTTCGCGATATTGGGGTTGGTTTAGCTGTCGCAGGATACGTCGCGCCACGGCCACTTCGAATTCGTCGCCCAGGGTGATCAAGCCATTAGACGGATTCTGACTTTCGCTGGGTCCAGCATTTTGCTCGACGTACACACGGACAAGGGCGCACGCATGAAAGAATAATTGCTGTGCCATCTCAGTGCTGAGGGATTGCTCACCGGGAGTAGTCGGTTTACCGTCGAGGATCAGTTTCCTCAGGCGTTCGCGCCACGCATGCAACTCCGATGGCGGAATTAGGCCTGTCGCCAGTTCACGATAATTCGCGTAATCGAGTTGTCCGATAAGCGGCGAGCTTGCGAGCAAATTGACGGTAGCATGATAAAGGTTTTCGTACATCTGCTCAGGGAAATCGGTTCGCTTAGTAAGCAAAAAGGCGCTGGCCGTGCGGCACCAACGCTGCCAGGCATCAGAAGCACTCCGGCTGAGAGATTCAAGGAGGTCCTGACCGATCAAGGAAGTGACTGACACCCAGCGTTGCTTGCCTAGTTGTTGTTGTTGACGCTGTTGAGTCACCTGGAGCGTGTAAGTGGTGTCGAGACCATAGCGTGTTTCGGGTACTGGCTTGACCTCGTTGGGATGCATCACGCTATAAATACGGCCAAACCTGGTGGATGAGTGAATCATATAGCCGCTAGCCAGAAGGATGTGCGGCAGGTCAAGCGCATGGGCTTTATAAGCTGTCGGTTCCACAGCTCGGTCCCAACCGCTGGGGAATTGGCAGTAGCCGGCGGGACGATCGTAGCCATACAGCAAGATAGGTTCTAACCCACGCCAGATTTCGTAGATGACCACACTCATCAGCTTATGTCCGCCGTTGAGAACCAGGACGGGTTTCAGTTTTTCGCGCTGACAACGCTCCATGATCGGTGTTAACACCGACTTCCAGGCGCGAGCATCAAGCCGCGGCGGTAATACCACGCATTCGCTCTCGATGTCAAATTGGTGGAGGATGCCTAGAGCTGGTTTCGTCCACTGATGCTTGGCGGCCTCGGGAGTTTCTAACCAGAGGGCGAGGTCCCCCTTCCGGCCGATTTCAAGGAGGGGAGGGAGATTAGCGATGTTTTGACCAGTGGAAATGACGACGAAAAGGTGTCGGTTCTTGGGCATGGTGGTTCCTCTCGGAGGCAAGCGCAGCCGGTGACTAGTCCCCAAAACTAAAACGCGAAGTTTGCTGAGAAAGTGACAGTAAACGCAGCTTTGCTCTATCGGTTGGCGTTCCCCTGCAATCGTCGGCGGACGTGCTCTTCGAGCAAGTCAAGCACTTGCTCCGCGCTGAGATGGGAAGTGTCCACGATAATGGCATCGGGAGCAGGTTGCAACGGGGCCAGACAACGCTGAGCGTCGCGCTGGTCTCGTTCCTGTTGCTGGCGGAGCACTTCTTCATATGGAATGTTCAAACCGAGTTGACGTAGCTCGCGCCAACGTCGCAGGGCGCGGACTTCGGGAGCGGCAGTGAGGAAAAACTTACACTCGGCATGGGGAAAAATTTTCGTGCCTTGGTCGCGGCCTTCAGTAACCAGATTTGTCCTCTGACCGAATTGGCGTTGGAGTTGCCCGAGGAATTGGCGCACCGAAGGACTATCGGCCACTTGACGAGCTAGTTCGGTAATTTCGGGGCGGCGGATTACTTCGCTGACGTCTTGACCATTAAGGAACATGCGGCCACCTTGCCATTCGAGTCGCAGTTGAGGTAGCAGGGAGGCTAGGGCTGCTTCATCGGTGGGCGAAATGCCCGCTTGTTGGACCGCCAGGGCTACGGCGCGGTACATCGCCCCGGTGTCCAGGAAGGTAAAACCGAGGCGTTGGGCTAACCCTCGAGCTGCCGTACTTTTTCCCGCGCCCGCGGGACCGTCAATGGTAATGATCATGGTTCAGCTACCAAAAGTGAGCGACTCTAACCCGAGCCGAGCTAAGAGCAATGCCCCGTGAGGAACGACCAATTCGCCTAAAGCAGCCGGCACTATATCACATGCGGCCAATGCTGGAAAGGCGAGGCGTGCCAAATACTGCCGTAACGGCCCGAAGAAGGAGTCGCCTGCCAACGACACCCCGCCGCCGATCACGATGCGACGCGGCGCCAGGAGAGCAACCACGTGGGACAACGCTAGAGCGAAGCGTTGCACAGCGCGATGCCAAATCATGGCTACGCGGGGATCGCCCTGCCGCAATAAGTCCAAGGCTTGGGGAACGGTGCAAGTTCGACCCAGGACGTTTGCGACGGCGTGCTCGATGGCCCAGCCTGAAGAACCCCCCTCTAAGTCTCGCCAATACGTGGTCTGGGGCCAGGGTTCGTCCCAGGTGTAATCTATCCAGACGTGTCCTAGTTCCGTAGCACCGCGGCCGAAGCCGCGATAAACCCGTCCGCCGACCACGAGTGCTCCGCCGATCCCGGAGCCTATATTGGTGTAAAATACCGGCGAAATACCGCGACCCGCGCCGAAATGAGCCTCGGCTAACGCGGCCACAGCGGCGTCATTACACACCACCGTCGGCCAGGTAAATGTGTCGGTTAGCCAGTCCCGTAAGGGAAAGCCCGACCAACCAGGGATTTGAAACGATTGCAAAACAGTGCCTGTCTTATCGTCCACGGGTCCCCCGAAACCGACGCCCAAGGCGGTGATCTCCGTCGCAGAGCGTCCTGACTGTTGGAGCAGTTGACGAATCCCGTGGACGACGAGTTGTCGTACCGTGTGGGCATCTGCCTCGGGCGGGACACGCTCACGCCAACTCGGCCCGATTTGTCCTTGGCCGTTGCCCAGGGCCGCCTGCAACTTCGTACCACCTATTTCCAGTCCCAAAAATAACGGCTCGGCCAAGGGCGACCTCACGGTGACTTCGGCGCTGCCTTGCCCGCGGGAGGGAAAGCAAGGACGCGATTCCAAACTACACTTCCCTTAGCGATGTCAAAAGCCAAAGCACGCGGAGAGCCGCCCGGCTCACGGATCAAGAGAAGGAAGCGGCCAGGTTGCCCAGTGTCCCACGCCAAATCGAGAAAATCCCCCGCAGGTAACGGATAACTCTCCTGGCGGAGCTGCTCACGGTAATCATCCCAATGTACCCGCAGGATAACGCCCGGACTGGCCAGCCACCATGCGCCCAATCGTTCTCCGAGAAGATACACCGGTGGCGCTTCCGTTTTCGCTGCGACTGCGGGCAAGTTGAGCGTCCACTTGCTACGACCAAGTATCTGGGGCCAAGCACCGGGATGGCTAGCACCCTGCACCCAAATAATCTCGCGGCGGTCGGTGATGAGAGCGGCGGCCTCTCCGTTCGAGAGCAAGTGCGTTATCCGGCGTCCTGGCCAACGGAGTAAAGGCTGGGCCGATGGAGCAGCCGCAGGCATGGTTGAGGTAATCAACCCAACCAATTGCATTTGCTCTCCCTGAGCCACAGGCAAGAGTAACGCGGACGGCAAGACGACCATCTGCCCGGCCAAGCTTCCATCTTCATGGCCCATCATAAAAACCTGGGCCCGCCTCCCTTGGGGATCGAGTAGGAAGACCCGCTTCTGTCGAGTGGCAATGGCCAATTTTTGCGTAAGCGCATCGGTACCAAAGCTAGTGGTCAACGGATAATCTAAGCCGAAAACGCCCAGAACCTGTCCGGTTTGCGTATCGCCATACCAGACCCAGCCCCTCGGCTCTGGGAGCCACCAGTAGGGCGGACATACATGGGGTTGGAAGGGGCTGTGCCTGGGCATTTTTAAGCTCCAAAGCACTCGCCCTTGCTGTGCCTCCAGCGCCGCTAACACGCGACGCTCCGCTGCCCAAAGGTAAACCACCGGAGCAGTTGTTTCGCGGTAAATAATCTGCAGGGTTGGTTCGCCTGGCATCGTGGCTGTCCACACCACTCGACCCTGGTCGCCGTGCAATGCAACTAAGGTGTCGCCTCTAGACAACGCCACCGGCGGGCTAGGAGAGATGAGCGACTTTTGCCCTTTGCTCACTGGTGTTAGTTGCACCTGAAGAGCGGCATCAGCATGCGGGAACCAGCAGTCAAACAAGGCGATCCATGGAAGGCTGGGGACACCTTCGCTGCTAACGATCCAGTCTAAGGCGGCTTGCCACGACCACGGGCTTATATGCACCAGCCAAGAAGATTCCAATTCTGCTAGTTGCCCCAATGGTTTGCGTAAAGCCTCATCTTGACCGAGCTCGGGAAACTCGTTAGCCAAGCGGGCGAATAGTTCCTGCGTCTGCGCCACTAACGATGGCCGTTGTAAACGAAGCGCTGCCTGGATCGCCAGTTGTACACGGTTGCGTGCCTCGGCCAGACGAATCGCATAATCGGTCTGCTTGATCGCCTGGGCCAACTCGTTACTGCGTGCGGTGGGATCGCCCAGGCCGAAGCCGATGTTCTGCAACGCATCGTATATCTCTCGAACCTGTTCCAGAAGTAACGGGTCCAAGTTGGTCTTAGCTTCGGCGATACTGCGATGAGCCACTTGGTAGAGGACTTCGGCTAAATCGCGGCGATGTTCTTCGAAGTGCGGCGTACGGCGATAGTCGCGGAGAAATTGCGTGGCCGTCTGAGCTAGCCGAAGAATGTCCACGCGCGGATTACTGAGCAAGGCGCGAAGCAAGCAGGCATGTTCGTAAAACGCGTATTCGCCTCGCCGGGCACTTCCTGGATATTGCCGTAAAAGATCGCGAAATTTCGTCAAAGCCTGGCTATATTGGCCTTCACGAAACAGTTTCTTAGCTTCCTCTGCTAAATAAGGCTCCCGGGCACGTTCGGCACGAAAGGCCAGCCAGCCGACTAGGACGGTGATGCCCACCAAGCCGAGGAAAAATAGCGCCGTCCACAATCCGACTCGAGAATGCGTTCGCAATTTCTCGAGCGGTAAGCCCAAGTCGCGCAGGTCCTCTAGGGAGACCGCCTCTTCGTCGGCCAATGCTGTTGTCGTCTCAGAGCTTTCGTCAGCGGCGGTACTGCTGGCGTTCCAGCGACGCGGCGGCGGCTCGGTTTGCCAATTCCGATAAATCAACTGCACGCCCGCAGGAGACACGCGGGGCGGCTCTGCCTCGGGAACACAGCTACCGTCTTCGCGCCAGCGAAAGAGCTTGCGACAATCCGGGTAAGGACAACGCAGCCGACGACCCCGTTGCGTCTCGTCCGCTTCCAAAGTACGGCGACAGTGAGGACACTGAATCGTGAGAACTGGCACGGCTAGCTCCCGAATCATTCCTCTCCGAGGAGCGCTGCTCGCCCCTTTCATCATAATAATCGAAGCTACCTGTAAAACAACCTGCTTAACCGAGCCATTCCGCGGACGCGGTGCGTTGCCGTAAGATAGAATGGCATGTCTTTGGCCCAACGTAGGGAAACTTAGTATGATTCGTGTCGCAGAAATTTTCCATTCCATCCAGGGAGAGGGGATTTTAGCCGGGACGCCTTCGGTGTTTATTCGCGTCAGCGGTTGCAATCTGCGCTGTCGTTGGTGCGACACCGAATACACTTCATGGCAACCCGAAGGGACGATGCGAGCCGTCCATGAAATTGTGCATGAAGTGCTGGCCTACAGGTGTCCCTATGTCGTGCTCACTGGAGGGGAGCCGTTTCTCTATCCTGAGCTCGCTGCACTATGTCAACAGTTGCGAGCGGCAGACCGCCACCTGACTATCGAAACCGCGGCTACGATTTATCGCGAGGTACCATGCGACCTATTGAGTTTGAGTCCGAAGTTGAGCAACTCAACGCCTTGGCAACGCGAGGGGGGCCGATTTGCCCGGCGCCATGAACGCCAACGAATCCAGCTCGAGGTGCTCGGACGTTTTTTGACGAATTACCGAGACTATCAAGTCAAATTTGTGGTCGAGCAACCGAGTGATTTGGACGAAATCCAGATGCTCCTGGCCCGCCTACCCCCCATTCCGAAAGAACGTATCCTGCTGATGCCGCAGGGGGTCACACCGGAGGAATTGCGGGAGCGCGGGCGCTGGCTCGTCGAAGCATGCAAGCAATTTGGTTACCGCTATTGTCCGCGATTACAGATCGAATTGTTCGGCAACCGCCGAGGCGTCTGACCACTTACCAAGGACGTACGGCGACCGGGACTGACCGCGCCGGCTCCAGTCCCTTGAGCAAGTGCGACCCTCGATGGCTGCGATAATACACTTGGCGAGCAGAAAACCAAAGTTCGGGCAAGTGTAAATAACGTCCCCCGCTGATACCCCATTTGCTTTCCACTAGGACAAACCCATCTGGCCCAACGGCCCGCACTAGGGCAGTATGAGTGATCATGCCTTGCTGGTCGTAATAAACGACAACGTCGTTAGGCTCAGGTTCATGCACCTCGTAGTAACCGTTATCCTCGAGAATCCGCTGTACATCGTCGGGCGCCAAAATATATTGACCAGCTGTGAATACCCAACCAAAGCAGTTATACCTGGGATCGGGTGGCGCCGTACGAATCAGCTTGTGGCCGAAGGCATGTTCCGGCCAAAACACACTCGGGTCTGAAGGCTTTTTCTCCAGCGCAACAGGCCAGCTCCGTGGCGTGTATAAGGCAATGACTCGGCCGCGATCCGTGTAGGCCTGTTTGTCGCTCAACTGGTGGTTAGTCGCTCCGAGTAACATCCCCAAGGGTTGATACTCACTTTCCTCGAAGACTGGAATGTTATCCTGGCTAATACCGTGCACACCCAGGCTGAAGACAATGCCGGCTAAGCTTAGATGAACCAGAGGTCGCATCCACGGTGACACTATGTCCCGCTTGTAAAAATAACTTGTTGAGCCGCAAGTCAAGCAGGCGAGCATGAGGAGGGTCATTGTAAACGCAGGTCGCCCCCATTCGGGGAAGATGCCGGCAAAGAGATCGAGAATTTGCCACATCAGCACGGCGATCAACACTACCAGCAACGGCCAGGTTCTCGATTTGGTGTAGAGCACTAAGCCCGGACGAATCAAAATCGTGCCGATCATGACGAGCAAAACTAGAAGAGCTAAACTCAGCGCTATCAAATGGCCATATTGTTGGGGTGTGAATCCGGGATGCATAAGTGAGTCCTTGCTAATTTTGTTTTGTTCTGTTCCGCTTGTTGCGGCTTCACCTAGCGCTCTCGCATATTTGCCGCTTGTATGCGGGGTAGTCCTTGCTTACCGATGGTGTGCAATCATAGCGTGCTGTTGATTAAATGCCTGTTAGACGGCAATGAAAGTTCAATGAGAGAGCAACTGCTACTTCTGAATCGCAAAGCACCCCTGGGGAACGGTTTGGTGAAAAGACCAGAACCTGGGGATCGTTGAGGCGGTACACCCTGCGGTATTATCAGGGGTTTAGTGCGGGCAGGCGCGCATTTTGGCGTGCTTCTTCCAGGAATTGTACCCATTGCTGCCGAGTCATGCGGGTCGGCGCCAATTCCTCGTCGCTAAGTTGCTCGAGAACGCGGCGGGCCTCCTCGATAGCGCGGAGAGCGTCGTCCATGCGGTTCGCAGCCAAATAGGAGCGTCGCGCTTCAAACCAGGCGCGGAGGCCCGCCAGTTGGCGTTCGTGATCGCGACCCAGGGACTCATACAAGTGGGCTGACTTTTCGTATTCGCCCAAGTGGAAATAGGTATCTGCGAGAGCAAAGCGGCTCTCCCGGAGCAGAGCACCTAACTCGGACGAAAGCGGTTGCTTTTTTCCTCGCGCCTGCAGGCCCTGCGTCAGGGCCTCAAATTCGTGAGCCGCACGCTGCAGGTATTTGCGTTTTTGCTGGCGATGAAATTGGCGGCGTGTTTCCGTATCGGCGGCAACGACCTTACGGTCTTCCTGCTTACCGGCCAACCGGTGACACTCAGCCATCCAGTAACGCAGCGAATAAGCGGAGTAGGAATCGGGCGGGTAGCGGACGATGGCTTGGTTCAGGTAATCCGCAGCCGTTTCGTATTGCTCCCGTTGGAAATGAAGATGCCCCAGCGCCGAGAGCGCTTTGCGATATTCGAGCGATTCCTGGGTTGCTACTGGCACGCTGAGAATCTCGCGCAATGCGCCCTCTGCTTCGTCGAGTTTGCCTAAATCCATGAGCACCAAGGCGAACTGATAGTAAGCGCGAACCCGATGTGGCCCGGGGGCCAATAAAGCGCGTTGCAAGACTTCCGCACTTTTTTGCGGCAACTTTAGCTGCTGCCAACACTCCCCTGCAGCAATGAGCACCTCTTGGCGCAGAGCATCGAGTTCCGGGGAACGATACCCGCTAGAGGCCAGTTTCTCCAATTCAGCCAACGCTTGTTCCAGCAAACGAATAGCTCGTGGGATATCTTGGGCACGTTGAAACCAAACTGCAGATTGATATAAGAACTGAGCCTGTGTGAGTGTCGACGGTGACGATTTGGCCGGCCCTTGAAGCGTTATCTCTTCCATCCATTGGCCCGCTTCACGATAGGCCGAGCGCATGGCATGAAGCTCCTGTTCGGTTAGCTCTTCGCCCTCGGCCTGACGCTGCCAAAATCGGTCCGCATCTTGTGCCAAAGCTAGCGCCAGCCAGCGCTTAGCTGACACACTGCTTTTGCCAACGCTGGCTAACCACAACCGCGCCAGCTCCTGTGCTGGTTGATACCGCTGTTGTTCCATCCAACGTTGCCATATGCTTTCGAGCATACTCTCTAATTCGTCCAGGCGGAGATAAGGGTTGTCGTAGAGGGGGAACTGGGTGGCTTCCCGAAGCCAAGCCATAACTTTTTCCGCTTGGGCATTCTTATGAGGCAGAGCCGCTAACGCGAATAAGGCAGCTTGCTTTTCGTGCTTCGCCTGGGGATAACGCTCGAGTAATTCCGACCAATAGCGCTCTGCTTCTGCGAAATTTTGGAGGCCACGCCCATGGCATACCCCAAGCCGGTACAATACCTGCGGCGCTCGCATCCAGTCTGGCTCTGCCGTCAACAAGGCACGCTGCCACGCTTGAGCCGCCTCTTCATATCGTTGTTCCGCGAACCAAGTTAGGCCGAGAAGATACAAGGCATCCGCATAATGCCGATCACGGGCCGAGATTCGGGACAAGGTCTCGCGAGTCTCAGCCCAATGGTGCTGACGAAACAACAGCAGGGCGTGTCGAATACGAGCCCCAGATTCGTCGGGGACGAAGGGTTGAACCAGTAACCGTGCGCTGGCGCGCAAGGCCGCTTGCCAATCAGCCTCGAGTTCGCTGGAGGATCGTTCCGGTTGGCGCGCCAGACGATAAAGGTGCCAACGTACCAGTCGTTCATAGCCCCAAGCGCGTTCGCCTGGGTTTTCGTGCAAAAGTTGCTCCAGGCGTGTAGGCCAATCGTCAGGTGCCTCCCCGCACAGCACCTGTGCCCATAGTTTTCGGTAAGCCCAGCGCGACCTTAGCTCCGGGGGTAAGGTTTGAGGATCGGCCCTTTGAAGTGCCTGCCTAATTTGTTCCAAGGTTTTTTCTGGCAGATCCCCGTCCGTTAGGTGAATCGTCGGTGCCAGCAAAACCGTCAACCAGTCGACCTGAGCCAGCCAAGTTTTATCCAACTCCGCAAGGGCCGCGCCGCTTCGCACTAACGCCGCTATGGCACGCCAACGTTCTGGAGCCTGTTGGGCCAAGATCAACTCAGCTATCTCTCGGGCCTGGTTATAGTCGCCTTTCTCTTCCAGGGCGAGGGCTTGCTCGGCTAAGGCTGACCAGTTCGTCGTGCGCCCCCACATCCGCCAAGGCTGGTACCAAAGGGTCAACCCCCACGCTAATAAACCTAGTATGAAAATGGGTAACTGCCACCGTCGCCGCCATGGCTTGTCTATTTTCGTAGGCGAGAACGACCTACCTTCCGAGCAAGTAGGGCCAACATGCGGTGGCGCGCCGGTCGCGCTAGCTGGTGGTTGTTCGGCTTGCTCACGAGCAGGGTCGGTTTTCATTAGTATGATTGTTCAATGCCAGGGATGCTTCCGGCTATTTCCTGGCCCTATGGCAACCGCCTGTTACACCTCCCAGACGGCCCAGATATTCCAGTGCAGTCGCTCACAATAAAGACTTGGTCGTCTTTTGCCATAAGTTTCGCTAGCATGTCAAGACCAAAATCGGGCTCACTGCTTTTGATTGCACCCAATCATTATTCCGTGTCGGTCGACCATGGTGAACTTCCGAAGTGATGGTCGCATTCTTAGGTCTCACGATAAATTTACTGAGCTACTTGATTTTGCCAGCTTGCCAAATATTATCATTTTTACCCTTGCTGAAAGAGAAATGGGGGAGCTAGAACAGAGCCAAGCCGATGCTTCGGGCTGCAAGATGGCCTGACGTCGCCGTCCTTACACATGCCGCAAGCGTAAGGCCAGCTGGGGAAAGGGGATGGCGAAACGCCGTCGTCCGCGACTTGCCGCGATTCCCACCATCACCGCCCAACGGCTCCGTCGTTTAACGAAGCTGCTTCACCTGCTTCAACGTCGGCCTATGACCCGTTCCCAACTTTTGCGCCAATTACGCATGGACGAACGCACCTTCTACCGCGACCTGGAAATCCTCCGCAGGCTAGCTATCGTTGTTGTGCAAGAAGGAAGGCTTTATCGCCTCGAAACCGACCTCAGGGAGGCATTTGAGCGGTTGCCTTTGCCCGACCCCAAATTGACCCTGGGTGAAGCACAGATCCTAGCACAAGGTCGCACTGCCGCCCATAGGAAACTCGCTCGCTTCCTACGCGAAGTACTCGGGCCGCCGCGCCGCTGAGGGGTGAGGCATCGAAGCGAGCAGCTATGCCTGTCGTTTTTTTCCCGACAAAGCGAGAAAACCTGAAGCGAGAATATAGGGTTCTAATTCTGTGCCGCGCATCGCCCATAGCAAGAGCGGCGTGGTCATGAGCGTGGTCAGCACCGCCATCATTACCAACATGCAAAAGACGCTGTCGGAGATTACCCCAAGATCCCGTCCCACGTTGATCACTACTAAGGCCATCAAGGCGCGCGTGTTCATCATTGTGCCAATGCAGAAAGCCTCACGCCAACTGAAACCGCCCAATCGCGCCGCCAGCATACAGCCCCCCAACTTGCCCGCAATCGCTGCCAAACACACCAAGCCGCAAAATCCCCAAAGCAGCCGCGAATCGAGCGTTCCCACATTGGTGCGCAGCCCCGTGTAGGTAAAGAAAAGCGGCAGGAAAAACGCTGTGAGGAAGTCGAGCATCCGGCGTCGTAAGGTGTCTCGAATTATTGCCTCGCGAGAACATACGGCTCCGAAGAGAAACGCGCCAAAAATGGCGAAGATACCGATCAAGTTGGTGGCCACGGCACACAGTAGTACCGCAGCCAACAACAAGGCCAGCTCGTTCACCGTGATCGCGGCGTCAGTGCGTTGGGCAAGCCGGGAGGCAAACCAACGGACGACTGGTCGGCCCAGGACAAGGAGCGCCCCAGCGAATAGGACCGTCTCCGCAGCCATGAGCACGATCTGCCAAGCCTGAAACTTAGCCCGGGCAATGGCAGCCACCGCGGCTAATAAAATCCAACCCCCCGCGTCATCTACCGCAGCCGAGGAAATGGTGATCGTGCCCAGGCGCGTCCGCGTGATGTTCAGCTCCATCATGATCCGCCCCAAAATCGGCAGCGCGGTGATGGAGAGCGCCGTCGCCAGAAACAACGAAAAGCCAACTTTAGGTAAGTCCGAGAAATGGGGATACATCCACTCGGCCAGAACTAAGCCCAAAGTGAACGGACAAGCAATCCCGGCCACCGAGGTAAAAAACGCCGCTTTTCCGTGCCAACGTAAGTGCCCAAAGTCAAATTCTAGACCCACCAAGAACAATAAAAAGATTAGCCCCAACTGGCTAAGGACGCCGAAGAGCGAGGTGAGCAGCTGATCGGCCAGCGCGTGAGGGACGTTTGGCAAGCCAGGATGAAACAACCATGCAAACACCTGCGGAAAGAGCGCACCAAATACCGACGGGCCTAGCACTAACCCCGCGACAATTTCTCCGACCACTCCAGGCTGATACACGCGTCGTGCTAGGGTGGCAAACAACCGAGCCACCAGGATAATTACGACTAGCTGCACTAACACGGGCAACAGCATTTCCTCTACGTGCACACGCTTCAGCTGTTGCGCCACTTGCTCAACAGCCGCGTAGGCCGCCTCTTTGTCCCCTTCGGAAGCATGGGCAAGTAATATCGTCATGAGCACGGTGCCACTCCTGTGTAGCCAGTCATTAGTGCGGCTGCAATCAGCGCACTCCTGACCTTTGTTATTAGTAACACGCCCACTCACCGTGGGAAACCAGGCCTTCGCGTGAACACGTAAGCTCGTACGCTTAGTTGCAAAAAGGTCTGGCGTGCCTACAATCGAGCTTATACAAAACTCACCGAGTGGGAGCGAGTGCTCTCCCACCCAAGTCCGCGGACATCTTATGGTTTTTATACCTGACTGGCGCGCTAATCGAGACGCGGATTAGCTTTTGCCTTTACACCTGAGGGCAAAGAAAAGCCGGTGAGATGCGCCAACTAGCACAAGGCGCTAAAGGGGCACCGAAGCAAACACCTCTTAGCTCCGAGTCAACCGAGGAGCCAGTATGCCGCCGCGTCTGATAAGCTTTTGCATCGTCGGATTCTGGCTGGGGACAATGGGCCATCTGTTGCTGCGGGAGTGGCACTATCGGAGGGAAGCCCCGCCTGCTGTTACGGACACCGTGGCTGAGGCAGCGACATCAACTGTGGAATGGCACATCTTTCGCCGTACTCGTGGTCCCGAAGGCCATTGGCATGCCCCGAAACAAGTGGGTGTAGTAGTGTCGCAGGTTCAACGCGACGAGTCCCACCATGTTACCAGCCTGGTACACCAGTTGGAACTGGATGTCGGACAGCTTTGGAAACATTGGCCAATGCAAGAACCAGCAGGTTTGTTACGCTTAGAATCCCGTTTAGAGCTGGGCGTTTTCGGGGAAATCCAACGCCTGCGCATAGTCGGGGGCTGGAAAGCTTTGTCGCGCTGGCTGCTTTTGGCAGACTTGGTGCCACGTGCCGAGCAACAGGCGACGCTACGCTTACTCATCAACCTCCCGGGGAGAGTTTGGCGTCAGGAATATGTTCTTCCCTGGTCGAACAAGGCACTTCCGCTCAACAGTCTGGGGCCACCTGACCGATTGCCGGGGTTACGTCCGGGGCAACGCTGGGACATTTCTTCGCTGGACGTGCTGAGCTTCTCTTCCCTCCCAGGAGCGACTGTTACGGGTTGGGTTCACCCTCAAACGGTGCCTTTGACCTGGCAAGGACAATCCTTGCCATGTTTGGTGGTACAGTTGCAGCGGCCTGGTCTGGACGCGGAATGGTGGGTCGCCCAAGACGAGCCCATGCGGCACTGGGTAGTCCAACAAGTCGTGCGTTGGCCGGACACTGAGATGGTCTTGGTACGTCAACCACAGGTGCTTCGGCATGATTTGCTGGTTCCTCCGGCTTGGTTCTACCGTCTGCCCTAAGGAACTCGCCCATGCGCGGAGCTGCCGCTCTCGAATTGGAAAACGTAACACGCACCTTTGGTACCAAAGTGGCCGTCGCACAACTTTCCCTCCAGGTTCAGGTCGGTGAACTGTTCGCTTTCCTGGGGCCCAATGGTGCAGGCAAGACCACTACGATAAAAATGATCTGCGGCCTGTTGCGACCCAACCAAGGCACGCTTCGTGTCTGCGGCTACGATGCACTACGTCAACCTGAATTGGCGCGGGCAGCTCTAAGTTACGTTCCCGATAATCCTTATCTTTACGAGAAACTCACGGGACGCGAGTTCTTTCAATTAGTGCTCGACTTATACAACATTTCCCCCACCGAGGGAAAGCGACGCCTTGATTACCTGATCCAGATTTTCGATCTGTCCAATTACCTCGACGATTTGACCGAGACTTATTCCCACGGCATGAAGCAGCGCGTCGCCTTTGCCGCGGCGCTGCTCCATGGGGCCCCGGTTCTCATCGTGGACGAACCGACGCTGGGGCTTGACCCGTTTGCGATGCGCGCCTTGAAAAACTTATTACGGCAATACACGCGCCAAGGTGCTACCGTATTTTTGTCCACGCATTCCCTTGATTTAGTGGAAGCGTTAGCCGACCGCATCGGCATTATCGCCCAGGGACGTCTGATTGCCGTCGGTACTCTTGAGGAACTACGCCGTCGGACGCACTGCACCGGCTCTCTAGAGGAAGTTTTCCTCCAGCTCATCGAGGGTGCGCTTCACCAACAAGGCCATGGAACTCCCTGCCGCTCCTGAATCCCAATCTCACAATGAACGCGAGTCTGAGCCAGCGCCTACCCTGGTCGCACGTGTTACTGCCCCGATGGCTGCCCCGTGCCGCCCTTGGGTCTTGATGCGGCTCTCTTGGTACTTATTCCGCAACTATCTCAGGCTCGAGCTCACCCGCGCTCATCTGCGGACTCTACTATTTTTGGCCATTGCGATTACCCTGTGGTTCAGCTTAGCGGCTCTGACCCGCTCGGCTTTCGACCTGCTGACCAACCTGGTTGTCCCTGGGTACATGTTGATCCAACTAAGCCAACTGCTTCTAGGGGCCGTGGCCGTCGCTCTGGCTGGCATACTCGCTTTCACCGCCGGGCTCACATGCTACCTAGAGCTATTCCGTGCCCCTGACGTAGCGTTTTGGTTCTGCTCCCCGATGAGCGCAGACCGTATTTTTCGTTTCAAGTGGTTTCGCACCCTGCTTCCAGGCCTTTGGATCCTCACTTTACTCGTCTTACCCGTGCTCTGGCAATGGCACACTTGTTTCCGAGCCGCGTGGTGGTCCTACGGTGTGCTGGTGCTGGCTCTGGGCGGACTTTTGGTGCTGTCGGCCTGCTTCGGTTGCCTCGTTTGCCTTATATTTGTCTGGCTTTTCCCAAGTCAAGGACGCCGGCTGTTCTTACTCTTGGCTGTTTTACTCTTGCTCCTAGGCGTATGGTATGTAAGCGCAGTCCTGCCGCGGGCTAATTTCTGGCAAGACCAGTCTCGTTGGTTACGTCAAGTGGTCAGACACTTAGACCCACTACAGTGGTTCCTCACCCCAAGCCACTGGTGGAGTGCAGCGCTTACGCACGCGGCAACCGGTCAGTTCCGCCCAGCGCTGTTTGCAACCGCTTTACTCTGGAGCAACGCACTTATGCTTTATTTAGTCACCGCCTGGTTCGCCAGCCGTACTTATCGCTCTTGCTACACTCGGGTCGCCAGCCTCAGTGATAACCGACGCTCACGTGCCGCACATTGGCTCTTTCCTCGCCTAGCCTGGCCTCTGTCTTGGCCCTCCCGCTCCTCTCGTGCGCTTCTAAGAAAGGACCTCCTCACCCTCTGCCGCGACCCCGTTCAATGGTCTCAACTCGGCGTGCTCGCGGCAGTGTTAATTCTTTACTTCTGCTTGGTGGGCCAATTAGGTCATCAGACCTTACCCGTATACCTACGTAGGCTCCTGCAGTTTGTTAACTTAGTTGTAGTCGCGCTGGCTATAGCCACCTGGGCCAGCCGCTTTGTTTATCCCCTAGTGGCCCAAGAAATCCGGGCCTTCTGGCTACTCAATCTGGTACCTCTTCGCCGCGGCTATGTGCTATACGCCAAGTGGATTTTCTCCAGCCTCATAGGAATCGCGGGCGCCATCCTTATGATCGTCCTCAGCCTATGGATGCTCTCGATAGACGCCGGAGCCGTTCTTCTTGATATCACTGCCGCCGTAGTGCTCGGTCTAAGTCTCCCGGGTATCAGTGTAGGCTTGGCGGGCCTTTTCGTGGAACCTCACGAACTAAGTCCCACTCAACCCCTTACCTCCTACGGTAACACGCTCACCCTGCTTCTCTGCATCGGCTTCGGTTTGTTTGTCGCTGGTTTAGCGGGACTGCCTGTTTTCCTTGATTTTCAACTCATACCTGCTACCGACTTAGTGCAACCTCACCAGCAGGATCGGGAGCTTCCGACAATTCGGGACTGGCTTCTCTGCACTATTCAGGTCATGACCGGCGTTGCCGTTACCGCTTTCTTTCTTTATCTCGGCCAACGACGCCTGCATCGCCTCGAATTCTAAAT
This sequence comes from Gemmatales bacterium, assembly GCA_025060195.1. Lineage (GTDB taxonomy): Bacteria > Planctomycetota > Planctomycetia > Gemmatales > HRBIN36 > HRBIN36. Next base: position 80,540 of record JANXCQ010000015.1, read on the forward strand.
TTCCTTCTGGAACCTTTTACGAAAGCGATAACTAACTAAGCGAATAGTAAACTTAGGCATTAGCAAAAACGTCCCGGATTTTTTCGAGGAGGATCGCCCATGCGGCCAAGAGTCGTTACGGTGATTCTGGCAGGAGGAAAAGGCACGCGTTTAGAGCCACTAACTCGCTATCGCGCTAAGCCGGCCGTTCCTTTTGGTGGCCTGTACCGCATCATTGACTTTACACTGTCCAATTGCATCAATAGCAATCTGCGCCAGATCTTCGTTCTTACTCAATATAAATCCCTAAGTCTTCATCGGCATATCGCTTTGGCCTGGGACTTTCTCAGTCGTCAGCTGGGCGATTATATTCAAATCCTTCCCCCCCAACAGCTCCTAGACGAGACTTGGTATAAAGGCACTGCCGACGCCATTTACCAAAACATCTATGCCCTCGAACAAGAAGAGCCCGACCTGTTACTCATTCTGGCGGGCGATCATATCTATAAGATGGACTATAGCGATATGCTCCGTTTCCATCGGGACGCTCATGCCGACGTGACCATCGGATGTATACCTGTCCCTGTTTCTGAATGCCGACATTTCGGTATTATGGAAATTGACCGTGACCAACGGATCGAAGTTTTCCGAGAAAAACCGCAGGAAGCCAAACCTATGCCTGGCTCCCCCGATAAATGTTTAGCCTCCATGGGTATCTATGTTTTCAACGCACGCCGTTTATTTGAGATCCTTTGTCAGGACGCACTCAATAAGGAGAGTAAACACGATTTTGGACAGAATATTATCCCTTTTATGATCGAAACCGGGCACCGCGTTTTTGCCTATCACTTCCGCGACATGAACCGGAAAGCTGAGCCTTATTGGCGCGATGTAGGCACAATCGACTCCTATTATCAGGCCAACATGGACTTAGTTGCGGTCGACCCGATTCTCAATCTTTACGATCGCGACTGGCCCATTCGCACTTACCAACCGCAATTACCTCCTCCTAAGTTCGTCTTTGGCGATGTGGGATATGGACCCGAGGTGCGGCGGGGCGAGGCGATCGATAGCATGGTCTGCAGCGGATGCATTATCAGCGGGGGACATGTGTATCGGAGCATTCTGTCCCCGAACGTCCGTGTTAACAGTTATGCCCTAGTGGAAGACTCTATCTTGTTTGAAGGGGTAGATGTGGGCCGACATTGTCGCATTCGCCGCGCCATCATAGATAAAGGCGTGAAAATTCCTCCGGGCACTCGGCTGGGTTATGACTTAGAGCATGACCGCCGTCGGGGTTTCACCGTAACCGACTCGGGTATCGTGGTAGTTCCCCGGAATGAGCCTCCCGAAACTTTCCTCAAATGAATTCGCTGCTCTATGATTTTCCTAATCGAAAGAAGCTAGCCGACTCGCTCCCGATGAGGTCTAGGAGGCAGCACACGTGCAAGGGCGAAGTTGGTGTACTCCCTTAGTGATTATCCTCGGCCTAATAATTCTCGGCCTGGCGCTCGCGACAATCTGGTACCGTTCTCGTTATCCACTTAGCGCTACTCAGTTACAACAAGCCCGCCAACTCTGGGAGCAATATGGACCCCGTAACTATAATCTGCAGATCACCATTGAGGGACGTATGCCGGGCATTTATTGGATCGAAGTGCGCCACGGGCGCGTGGTGCGGGCGCTGCAACGCCTGGGACCTGACAGAGACGTAGACCTGCTCACAGTGCACCTATCCGACGGCCGCACTATTCAGCGAGACGGCTATGAATGGTCGATCCCAGGATTATTCGATTGGTTAGAGCGCGACTTAGAACGAGACCGGGCCGGGTCTAAGAGTTATACTTATGTACGTTTCGATGCACGTGACGGTCATCTGATAGAGTATATCCGCTCAGAGTCATTACACCAATACCGTGTCCGCGTCGAATTTTTTCCTTTGCCGGAGGACAATTAGCGGTTCGCTGGAAAAACTCTACATAATCAACGCTTTTAAGGGCCTATTAGTGCTTAGATGTAAATTAGGAAAATACTTAAGGCAACTCCGTATCACCCATGAGGAAACGATCTACTTCGCGTGCCGCACCGCGCCCTTCATGAATGGCCCAAACCACTAAGCTCTGTCCGCGCCTCATGTCTCCAGCGGCGAAAACCTTGGGAATGTTCGTCTGAAACTTGCCATATTCAGCTTTAACATTCGTACGGGCGTCCTGTTCAAGGCCCAGCTCCCGGATAATCGGAGTTTCCGGGCCTACGAAACCCATCGCTAATAGTACCAATTGAGCGGGCCAGACCCTTTCCGTGCCCGGAATTTCGCGCGGCGTCAGGCGCCCATTTTCCTTCACCCATTCAATGCACACCGTATGCACTTCTTTCACCCAACCACTCTCATCTCCCACAAAACGTTTCGTCTGAATCAAGTACTCCCGCGGGTCCTTGCCAAACACCGCTGCCGCTTCTTCCTGACCATAGTCAAGCTTATATACTTTCGGCCATTGGGGCCAAGGATTGTCGACCGCGCGCGTTAGAGGCGGGCGAGGAAGAATCTCGAACTGAACTAAACTTCGGCATCCTTGGCGCATAGCCGTAGCGACGCAGTCCGTTCCAGTATCCCCACCCCCGATGATAACCACATCCTTTCCTGTAGCCGAAATAGGTGTTGTGTCTACACTGCCAGTATCTAATAAGGTCTTAGTACTGGCTGTCAGGAATTCCATGGCAAAATGAATACCCCGTAACTGTCTCCCTTCCACTGGAAGATCCCGCGCTTGGGTGGCTCCACAACATAACACCACTGCATCGAATTCTTCTAATAATTGCTGAGCCGGGTAATCCACGCCAACATGGCAACGAGTAATAAAACGAATTCCCTCGGCAGCCATCAGGTCAACGCGGCGCTGCACCAGACGCTTCTCCAATTTCATGTTAGGAATGCCATACATGAGCAAGCCGCCGATGCGGTCGGCGCGCTCAAATACAGTGACCCAGTGCCCTGCCTTATTTAGTTGATCGGCGCAGGCCAAGCCCGCAGGGCCAGAACCAACGATGGCTACTCGCTTGCCAGTACGCCGCGCAGGAGGCGTGGGCTTGATCCAACCTTCCTCAAAAGCCCGATCAATAATTGCACACTCGATAGACTTAATCGCGACCGGAGGTTCTGTCAGTCCTAGAACACAAGAACCCTCGCAAGGTGCAGGGCAAACGCGACCCGTAAATTCAGGAAAATTATTAGTCTTCATTAACCGCTCATAGGCTTCGCGCCATAGCCCCCGATAGACGAGATCGTTCCACTCCGGAATCAGATTATTGATCGGACAACCCGAAGCCATGCCCGCCAAGATCATCCCCGTATGACAGAAGGGAATCCCGCAGTCCATGCACCGCGCAGCTTGACGTCGTAATGATTCTTCATCCGCATGCGCGTGGAACTCGCGCCAATGACGAATGCGCTGCAAGGGCGGCTCTTGCGTCGGTGTCTCTCGCGGATATTCTAAAAATCCCGTGGGTTTACCCATGGTGGTATGACTCCAGCAGCCGAACTCATACAGAATTCCCTTTGTGCACTACGAGCAGAATATCTTTTGCGAAAATCGGCGGTTGCTCTCGACTCTTAGTTACCGCCAACGCGCATCAGATCACGCGCATTTTCTTCAAAGGCAGCCATGAGGACCTCCTCTTCTGGTAGTCCTCGGGCCCGTAAGCGTTTTTGTGCCTCAATTACTCGACGATAGTCATTCGGATAGACCTTGATAAATTTCGGTTGATAGTGTTCCCATAGGGCTAAAATTTTCCAAGCTTTCTTACTACCTGTATACTGGGCGTGCTTACGAATCATCTCCCGTACTTCTTCGATATCCTCTGGATCCTCCAGAGGGAATAGTTGCACCATAGTAAGATTACACCGGTTAGCAAAGTCCCCCGTTTCATCTAAGACATAAGCAATACCCCCTGACATTCCCGCAGCGAAATTACGCCCCGTCGGACCCAAGACGACGACGCGACCACCGGTCATATATTCGCACCCGTGGTCGCCCACGGCCTCTACCACGGCCCGCACCCCACTATTCCGAACGCAAAAGCGCTCCCCGGCCATGCCGTAAATATACGCTTCCCCACTGGTTGCTCCATAAAAGGCCACATTGCCGATAATCAGGTTCGCTTCCGGCTCAAAAGTCGAGCCGCGGGGCGGGTAAACTATAATCTTTCCCCCCGATAAGCCCTTACCTATATAGTCATTGGCATCTCCCTCTAAAATTAGGGTCAGTCCACGTGGTATAAACGCACCAAAACTTTGGCCTGCGGAACCCTGAAAGTGCAAAGTGATCGTGTCCTCAGGCAGACCCGATTCTCCATATTTTCGTGTGATTTCGCTTCCTAATATAGTGCCCACTGTGCGATTTACATTACGAATTGGCAACGTGGCTCGCACTGGCTTTCCTTCCTCTAGAGCCGGCTTACACAGGTCAAGCAGGACCGTCCAGTCTAGCGATTTTTCAATCCCATGATTTTGCGGAATTTGGCAATAAGTACCATAATCCGGGGGCACCTGGGGTTTATAGAGGATAGCCGAATAATCTAAGGTTTTCGCTTTCGCATGGGCAATTTCCTTATTGAACTCCAGCAAATCGGAACGTCCGACCATATCGTCGAATTTGCGAAAACCGAGCTCAGCCATGTATTCCCGCACTTCTTGAGCCACAAAGCGCATAAAGTTGACCACATATTCCGGCTTGCCCATAAACTTTTCCCGGAGCCTCGGATCTTGCGTTGCGACCCCAACTGGACAAGTATTTAGATGACACACCCGCATCATAATGCAACCAAGAGCCACTAGGGGCGCCGTGGCGAAGCCGAATTCCTCAGCTCCTAATAACGCCCCAATAACCACATCGCGTCCTGTTTTCAATTGACCGTCCACTTCGACAATAATGCGGCTTCGCAAATTATTTTGTAAAAGAATCTGGTGCGTTTCTGCCAAGCCTAATTCCCAGGGAATACCTGCGTGTTTGATACTGGTCAGGGGCGAAGCGCCGGTGCCACCATCGTGGCCACTAATCAGGACGACATCGGCGTGCCCCTTAGCCACGCCCGCAGCGATAGTACCGACACCTACCTCAGCTACTAACTTGACGCTAATGCGAGCATGGTGGTTAGCATTTTTTAGGTCATAAATGAGCTGGGCCAGGTCCTCAATAGAGTAAATGTCATGGTGCGGGGGCGGCGAAATCAGTCCCACGCCGGGAGTCGAATGACGTACCTTAGCGATCCAGGGATAAACTTTATGTCCTGGTAATTGACCTCCTTCGCCGGGCTTAGCCCCTTGGGCGATCTTAATCTGTAGTTCCTGAGCGTTGACCAAATATAAACTGGTTACACCAAAACGTCCGGACGCGACCTGTTTGATAGCACTATTTTTGGAATCGCCGTTTGGCAGGGGCTTATAGCGTTCTGGGTCTTCGCCTCCTTCTCCAGTATTGCTTTTGCCCCCGATTCGATTCATCGCAATCGCTAAGGCTTCGTGCGCTTCTTTACTAATGGAGCCATAAGACATCGCGCCCGTCTTAAATCGTTTCATGATATTTTCCACCGGCTCCACTTCGTCTAACGGAACTGGAGGCTGCACTTTCTTGAACTTGAGCAGACTGCGCAAGGTACAAAGGTTCTTTTCTTGATTATCAATCAGAGCACTATATTCCTTGAAAGCCTTATAGTCGTTATTACGAACGGCGTATTGCAGCTTATGAACTGTCTCTGGATTGAAGAGATGAAATTCTCCGTCCTTGCGATATTGATATTGGCCACCGGGATCTAAAACGCGCCCCTCAGTGACCCGTTCTGGAAAGGCTTCTCGATGCCGAGCCAAGCTCTCTTGCGCAATAATGTCAAGACCAATTCCCCCAAGACGCGACGCGGTCCAGGTGAAGTACTTATCAATCACCTCTTGACCTAAGCCTATTGCCTCAAAAATCTGTGCCCCACGATAACTTTGGATAGTAGAAATGCCCATTTTCGACATAACCTTAACGATACCCTTAACGACAGCTTTGATATAGTTTTTGACGGCTTTCTTTTCGTCGATCTCTTCCAGCCAACCGTCGCGCACTAACTGACGAACCGTTTCATAAGCCAAGTAGGGGCAAATGGCACCGGCGCCATAACCAATGAGCAAGGAAAAATGATGTACTTCGCGTGGCTCCCCACTGTCGACGACGAGGCCACAGCGGGTGCGCGTGCCCTGTCGAATGAGATAATGATGTACGGCGCCGGTAGCCAAAAGAGCCGGGATGGCCGCCCATTCACGGCAAACGCCTCGATCGGAAAGAATCAGGATGTCGCACCCTTCACGGATTGCTTGATCTGCTTGGGTACATAGGTCTTCCAGGGCACGTTCTAAACCTTTCCCACCTGATTCGGCACGGTACAGCATCCGTAAGGTGCGCGCCTTGAACCGCCAAGGATTCCTACCATCTAATGCTTGAAGTTTCATTAACTCTTCTTCGGTAAGGATTGGAATAGGTAACTTTACTTGCCGACAGGATTCTGGCTGGGGATCTAATAAATTGCCCTCTGCGCCGAGGGTTGTCTCTTCACTAACAATGATTTCTTCACGAATAGCGTCTATAGGCGGGTTAGTTACTTGCGCAAACAGCTGCTTGAAATAGTTATATAGGAGCTGTGGCTTATTAGATAAAACGGCAAGGGGTGTATCGGTTCCCATAGAGCCAACTGGTTCAACGCCGTCGCGCGCCATTGGCACGAGAATTAGACGCAGGTCTTCCATGGTGTAGCCGAAGGCTCGTTGCAACGTGAGTAGATCTAGATCGGAGCGATTGGCTTCATGGTTACCACCGCGCCAGCCAGTTTGTTGTCCGTTAGTCGCGCTCTTCTCGCCGCTGAGCACTTCCGAACACGAGGTTACGTTCCTTAGGAGCGGGGCACTGCAACTGTCGTTCATCGCAACCGAATCAGGCGCAGGTAACCGATGAATGGGCACTAAATATCGTCGTAGCCAATCGGCATAAGGTTTTTCCCGGGCGATTCTTTCCTTAATCTCCTCATCGGGAATAATTCGGCCTTCGTTGAGGTCAATCAGCAACATGCGCCCTGGTTGGACCCGCCCCTTGAAGGCGACCAACTCGGCCGGCACATCTAGCACGCCTACTTCCGAGGCCATAAGTACTAGGTCATTCTTCAGCACATAATAGCGCGAGGGGCGCAAGCCGTTGCGGTCTAACACGGCCCCGATCTGCGAACCGTCTGTGAAGGCGATACAAGCCGGGCCGTCCCAAGGTTCCATGAGGCAGGCGTGATATTCATAGAAAGCCCGTTTGGTTTCGCTCATGCTCTCATGTTTGCTCCAAGGTTCGGGAATCATCATCATCACGGCGTGAGGTAACGACCTGCCGGCCAATACTAACATTTCCAATGCGTTGTCGAACATCGCCGAGTCGCTGCCGGACTCGTCAATGACGGGCAGCACCTTTTTGATATCGTCGCCGAACAAGGGCGAGGCAAATAACGTTTGCCTGGCGTGCATCCAATTCACGTTGCCCCGCAGCGTGTTGATTTCTCCATTATGACACAGATAACGATATGGATGCGCACGCGACCAGGAGGGAAAAGTATTCGTGCTGAAACGGGAGTGAACCATTGCTAAGGCACTTTCCAGATCCGGAGCCGACAAGTCAGGATAAAACGTGGCCAATTGACTTGCCTTGAGCATGCCTTTGTAAACTATGGTGCGATGAGAAAGGCTGGGGATGTAAAACATGTGTTTTTGGCTCAGCTGCGAGCTACGTACCCAGTTTTCCAGGCGTTTACGAATAACGAAGAGCTTGCGCTCGAAGGCGAGTTCATCCGCCAAGAATGATCCCCGGCTAATGAACACTTGTCGGATCACTGGTTGGCAGGATTTTGCGGTTTGTCCCAACGGCGAATTATCAGTCGGAACCGTGCGCCAGCCGAGAACTGTTTGTCCTTCTTCTTGAGCAATGGCCTCTAACTGATGTTCAATCGTGAGCCGCTCTTCGTTCTTAGTGGGAAGAAAGACCATACCGACGCCATAAAAACCAGGCGGGGGAAGACGAATGCCTAGTTCATCGGCAACGCGGGCTAGGAAACGATGAGGCATTTGCACCAGGATGCCTGCACCGTCTCCAGTATTTTCTTCGCAACCGCAGGCGCCGCGGTGCTCCAAGTTGAGCAACATTTGAATGGCTTGGCGGATCAGTTGGTGCGAGCGTCGATTTTTTACGTCCACAAGAAAGCCGACGCCGCAGGCGTCATGCTCGTATTGCGGGTCATATAGCCCTTGAGGGCGGTACGGATTGCCGTTATCGTAAGGTGGCATGGCTCCTACCTCGTTGCAAGCAGTTGTCTGTCCGGCGGCCACCGTTCCAATCTCGAGCTTGGGTTAGAAGCGAGGCGGTGCGATCTTGCCATCACTTCGGAATAGTTTCGACAATAGGCAGCATGGTGTCGGGGATGGAAGCACCGCCGGGTAGCGCTGAACTATCTGTCAGGCGGAGATTGAAGCCGGCACCAGGGAGGATGGGGCCTGACTGCAGGAGGCATCGCGGGGCAGCCCGGGCTGTTCAGGCTGGCTGGTGAAATGGTCGTCGGGCTGGCGTAACACCTCGACGAAGCGCTGGGCCGCTAGGCTGAGCCGCGGACTGCGACGGTAGATGATGCCTAAGGGCCGAACCAGGCGTGCATCGGCCAGGGGGATGGCCACCAAAGTCTGAGCTTGCACTTCGCGGCGAATAGTAGGTTCGGGCAACAAAGCAATACCCGCCCCTGCTTCAACTGCTTTCTTGATGTTTTCGATGTTATCAAATTCCATGACTACTTGGACGCTGACCCCGTGCTGGCGTAAGAAGCGGTCTACCTGACGGCGAATGACCAACCCTTTTTCAAAATGAACGTAAGGCTGCCCCTGAAGGGCTGCGATACGAATTTCCCGACGCTTGGCCCAGGGATGTTGAGGGGCACACGCCACCACCATGACCTCTTCACGCCAAGGTAAGGCCACCAGCTTTCGTCCGGGCGTGGGGAAAGAAACCAATCCTAAGTCGGCAGTGCCGTCGAGAACCCGCTGGTAAACTTGATCGGGGTGCAGGTAATCAATATGCACATTAGCCCGGGGATCGATCCGGCGAAAACGCTCCACGTACTGACTCATGTCCCGCAAACTTACGGAGTAAATAGCAGCGACACGAACGGGCAATTGTAAATGGTCCGAGTTGTTGCGTAGGGAGCGTTCCAGGGCTTGGAAGCGTTCCAGCAATTCTCGACAACCGTGATAGAAAATTTTCCCTTCGGCGGTCAGTTGCAGTGGTCGGCTTGAGCGGTCGATTAGCTGGACGCGCAGCCGCCGCTCCAGTTGCGCGATCGCCTGGGAGACGGCTGATTGGCTCACGCCATTTACCTGGGCCGCCTTCGAAAAGCTCTGCCAACTGACAACGTCACAAAAAATCTTCAAGGTTTCCAGATGCATCGCTCCCATAGTAGTAATTGATTTTGCTAATGACAAGTCTCCAAAATATCAATTTTTCTAATATAGCTGATTTGGGTAGCCCTAGGGTCGCGTCTTGATCACGAAGCAGGCCCGGGGAGCCAAATGGGCACCAAGTTGTGAAGCGGGAGCTTGTAAAATGAGCCAGGAGTTAGCCACCCGACGACTTGCCAAAACTTGGTACCAGGCTCTGCTCTAGGGATTCATCGCATGACGACTGCGGCTCCGAGGGCCAATCCGCCGGCGAGGATCGATCCTTTGGGAGAAAGTGCACAGTATGTGCGGGGCGTAGGCCCAGCACGTTTTGAATTGTTGCAGCGGTTGGGCATCACTACCGTGCGCGATCTACTGTTTTACGCCCCGCGGGATTATGAGGATCTCACTGACTTCCGTCCCATTGCACAATTACAGCCGGAGAAGCTCCAAAGCGTGGTGGGCGAAGTGGTCGAGATTGACACTCGTAGCACGCGCAGGGGTTTGGCGGTTGTCTCTGTGCTCGTGCAGGACGGTACTGGCGTCTTGGAAGCGGTTTGGTATCAGCAGCCATTCATGGCTCAGAAATTTCGCCCTGGGCAGCGTCTTGTGCTCAGTGGCAAGCCGAGACGGTCCCGACAAGGCTACTGGCAAATGGCACATCCGCGCGTCCAACCAGTTGACGCTCAGGAGAATTTCCCAGCTAACGAGACGCCCATCCTGCCCATTTATTCCCTGACTGAGGGGCTACGGCAGGAGCAATTACGCCGGATTATTCGTAATGCCTTAGAGCAGTACGGCGACTTGGTACCAGAAAGCTTGCCTGAGGCGTTGCGGCAAGCGCGGAACCTGCCGACCTTGAGGCAAACGCTACACTGGCTGCATCATCCGAAAACGCTCGAAGAAGCGCGACAGGCGCGCCGAAGGTTGGCTTACGAGGAATTTCTCATCTTACATCTGGCACTAGCGCATCGTCGCCGGGATGTGAATGCGCAGGTGCGTGCGCCTCAGATGCAGCTGACCCGTCTAATCGATCAGCGTATACGTCGGCTCTTCCCGTTTACCTTGACCCGCGATCAGGAACGGGCCATTGCTGAGATTTGTCGCGACATGGCCCAGGATCGACCGATGCGGCGGTTGTTGCAAGCGGATGTAGGTGCCGGGAAAACGGCCGTGGCAGTTTATGCGTTGCTCGTATGCGTGGCCAATAAACATCAGGCGGCGCTCATGGCACCAACTGAAGTACTGGCGCGACAACACTGGCAAACGCTGAACAACTACTTGGCCCACAGCCGCGTACGCCGTGTCCTGTTGACTGGCTCACTATCGGAGGCCCAAAGAAGCCTCGCGCTGGGCGAAATTCGCATGGGCCAGGTAGATTTGGTCGTGGGTACGCAGGCATTGATCCAGAATGACGTGGAGTTCCACCGCTTAGGCTTGGTGATTATTGACGAGCAACATCGTTTTGGCGTGCTTCAACGGGCGCAATTTCGCAACTTGGGAGGGGATGGTAGAACCCAGCCTCACTATCTGGTCATGACCGCGACGCCCATCCCGCGGACTGTGGCGCTCACTTTGTTCGGCGACCTGGACGTCTCGGTCATTCGCCAAATGCCCCCGGGACGACAACCGGTGAAGACCAAGCTCGTTCCCGAAAGCCAGCGCCCTGAGTTGGAAAAATATCTGCGGGCCGAGGTGGAGAAAGGACGCCAGCTTTACGTCGTATGTCCACTGGTCGAGGGCGCAGCTGAGGAAGAACTCGTAGGCGACCTGTACGACGACTGGTCGGAACACACTCAATCACGTGGTCGGAACGACCTTGCTTCGGAAACAGCGCGTTACAAAGGGGCGGAACAACATTATGAGTACCTGCGCGATGGGCCGTTTCGCGGTTTGACGGTCGGCTTACTCCATGGCCGGATGGACGAGCGCCGCAAGGAAAGCGTCATGGCACGGTTCCGCCGCGGAGAGATTCACGTGCTTGTGTGCACGACGGTAATTGAGGTAGGCGTGGATGTGCCGAATGCTACCTTGATGGTCATCGAACATGCCGAGCGGTTTGGTTTGTCGCAGCTTCACCAACTCCGCGGCCGAGTGACGCGTGGCCCCGTGGCAGGCGAGTGTTATCTATTTGCCGACATCAGCAACGACTTATGTCGTACACGCCTCCGGCTGTTCGTTCAAACCACGGATGGCTTCGAATTGGCCGAGGCCGATGCCCGCTTGCGAGGAATTGGCCAATTCTTTGGCACACGCCAACATGGTGTCAGCGAATTGCGCTATGCCAGTTTCGTTAAAGATGGGGATTTGCTCGAACAAGCCAGGCAAGACGCATTGGAACTGGCACGAGCAGATCCCGGCCTGCGACAGGAGTGCCACCGCGAGTTACGGCGTGCTGTCCTGGAACGATATGGGGATAAACTGGATTTAGCGGAGATTGGCTAACTAAGGCCCATCGCCTTTTTTCCAGCGGACTTGTACCGCGCGCCGAATTGAGAGTCAGCCCGACTTAGCCCAGCGATTCGCCTCGCTCGCGACTAGGTCTGACAGCCCACGTAGAGGAATCTCCACCCAGTCCGGGCGGTGGTTGAGTTCATAAGCGAGTTCATAAGCAGCCTTCTGGGTGAGAAACGCCGACAGCAGACGCGCCAAGTTGTCAGCAGAGGTGGGTAGCAACTGGCGAATGTGGGGAGTCTGAAGATAGCCACGCATAAAAGCTGCCGCCGACCATAGATACCATTTCTGGAACAAAAGGCGCAGTGAGACCTTCTGACGTTCAGGACAATCACGACTAGCGGCAAGCAAAGCCGCCGACGCGGCATAGTGGAAAGAGCGGAGCATGCCTGCGACATCCCGTAACGGCGACTGCTTGCGTCGACGCTCGGCTAAAGGTCGAGCAGGCTCCCCTTCAAAATCGAGAAGGATGAAATCATCCTCGGTGCACAACACTTGGCCAAGATGATAGTCGCCGTGTATGCGAATCTTCACCCCATCGCAAGGGCTTCGATGCAAGGTAGCCAGCAACAGCAGCCACTCGCCTTCCTTGTCAAGCACCGCCTCGGCTAAGGCCCTGACGTCTGGCGCGAGTTGCGTTAGTTTACTGCGTAATAGGCTGAAACTGCTTTGCAACTGGTGCAGACAATCGGCTATGAGTGCTTCCTGATCGGCCGGTGTCCAAGGCTCCGGGCAAAACGTAGGCTGGGATGATTCCGCCAGGGCCAAGTGCAGCTCCGCAGTGCGTTGACCAAGCAGCGCGGTTCGCGCTAAATGGGAAGCAAAAATTTGCCCCCAAGGCGGGGGTGGCGTTTCCTGGGCTAAGGCGAGCAAGTTCGCGCAGGACAAATTGCTCGGAGCCGTCTGACTATCAGCAATAACTTCGTCGGGCAACGATATGCGACGATAGCTCTGCAATTCGTCTAACATACATTGCCAAGCGTTGCCACGATTGGCTTGAAAAGTGGTCATCATGGCGAGCAACACCGCAGCCTCGAACGTCGAGGGAATAGCATTCTCAGCTATCGCTTTGCTGGCATCAGGTCGCATGTAAAACCAGGCGGCGAGTGCCGCAGGGACGTGCGGAAAACGGCGTTGTTCCGTGAGAAAACAGGTGATTTCCCAATCGGGGCTGATGCCCTCCTCTAAACGGCGAAATAGCTTTACCACGAAACGATCACGAAACACCGCCAAACTCTGACTCTGCTCGCCAGGAAAAATACGAATATCCTGGGGATCGAAACGGCCGAGCGGGGTCGGCGAAAAGGCGCTGGTGTGTACGACGAAGCCGGGTTCGCTAGGCGGGGCTGACGCGGTTGGTCTCGAATGCCCAGCCAGTAGGCAAATAAGGGCCCACCAGAAAGGCTCCCAATATGTGGCCTCCAGGATGTCCCACCCACATTGGTTCGGCGAAGTCCAACGCAAGATGCGATACCGAGAATCGTTGTCCAGCTCGGCCGGGCATACAGTCAAAGGAAGCGTATAGCCTTCCCGGCCAGAGTCAGCGTAATCCACGACAACAATGGCCAACCAGCATGCGAGCGGTTTGCTCAATCCAATGGTCGCGCTTTCGGGGCTTCGGCGAGACTCACTTGGCTCCGGGGCAATTTGGTCAAGTCGCGGCAACGGAAGGAGCTCTGCCACGTGCACGTGCCGAATCTGGCGCGCTTTGCCACCAAACCAACGTTGGCGAGGCAAATACTCAGGCAGCCGATTTTCTAAGGCGTTTCGCAAGTCCAACGGAAAAGTGGGCCAAGGCTCAGACATGTTCATGGGCCACTGCCTCGGTGCGCGTTAATTTTGCTAATTCTGCTTCCAGGGCGGAAAGCACTAACGGAATCGCTTGATCTAGGGGCTGATCGACGATGGCACCAGCGGCTGCAGCATGTCCGCCACCCCGCCAGCGTTCTGCCACCGAGGCGACGTTTAGCAATCCTCGAGAACGAAAACTCACCTTGGTTTGCCCGTGCGGCAGTTCCATAAACAGCACTCCGACCTCCACGCCAGCGATACTCCGCGTGTATTTCACCAGTTCATCACTGTCCAGCGGTGGACTCCCGGTTTGTTCGTAGTCACGGCAGCGAACCACGCCATAGCAAATGCGACCGCGGCCGGCCAAGTCGAGTCGCTGCAAGAATAATCCCACCAGGCGCAGGCGTTCTAAAGTTTGGCATTCGTAAATTAGTTCGTAAAGTTGATGAGGCTGAGCACCGGCCCGAACAAGCAGGTTGGCAAGGTGAAAAGTGCGAGGTTGAGTATTATTGTGATGAAACCAACCCGTGTCGGTGGCCAAAGCCACGAACAAGGCCTGGGCTATGGGCTGGCTGATGGGTACGCCCAGTTTGCGAATGGCCAGCCAAGCGATGCGTCCTGTGGCCTCGGCCTTAGGATCCACAAAGCAAAGCCCGCCCAGGTCATCCTGCGTCTGGTGATGGTCAAACACCACTTTTGGCGCCGTACTACGACGCACTCCTTCTGCGAGATTCCCTAACTGTGCCCAAGTGCCGGTATCAGCAATCACCAGCAAGTCGGCTGAGAGTAGCCATTCGGGCAAGGCCTGACCCGCAGGCACGCTCACCCAACTGTGCTCACTGTCGAGAAAACTGTACCGCTCAGGCACGTTTCCAGGAACAAAGATACGAGCCTGCTTGCCCAGACTCGATAGGGCTAACCGCAACGCCTCGCAAGAACCGAGAGTATCTCCGTCAGGACGCACATGAGTCAATAAGGCAATGCGGCACGCTTGGTTGACCAATTGCTGCCACATCCGCCAGTCGGGCATGTTGGTTCTTCGCTTCATGGAAGTTTCCACACAGGACCATTCCACGCATTGCCACTTTTGGAAGCACGCTACTAGCCTGAGCGCTTGCGCAAAGCTAGAGCGGGTGCGGCCAATAGGTCGCGAGCAACCAGACGAAGGGCAGGCCAGCTACTCCCATGAGCACTAAGCCGATCGTCCAGCTACGCAAGGTCTCGACCTCGGTGAGATACGACGCCCGGCATACAACCCAAAAACCGCTGTCATTCATCCATGAGCCGATCTTCGAACCACACCCAATTGCGAGCATAAGGTAAACGGGATGATACCCCAGGACTTGAGTCATCTCGGTTGCGGTCAGTTGTTCGACGGGTAGGCCAAGCTGCCGGGCCAGAGCATCGCGGACTATATCGCACGTAGTAATCATGGCGACCGTCGCTGAGCCTTGAGCAATTTTGAGCATCGCCGTCAATCCCCAAGCGAGCACGAGCACGGGGATACCTAAATGTTGCGCCGCCAGACTAATCGATTCCCCGACGCCGACGTGTTGCAACATTTTACCAAAGGCTCCCCCCGCACTAGTGATGAGCAAAATCATCCCTGCTTCGTCCAAGGCAGAGGCGGTAAATCGGGCCAATTCGCTGCGTCCCCAGCGCTGTTGTCGGGCCGTGAGCCAGAGCGCTACTAAAGCGGATACCAAAAGTGCTATGTTGCGCTCGCCAGCAAAGCTCACCAACGCCAGCCACCACGTCGACTGACTGGCATTCCCCGCAAAAACCCGGCTGAGCGTTGGAAGATTAATAAGGACCAAAGGCAGCAGAATCGGGCACAGCGCCCAAGCCAGATGAGGTAATTCCTTATCAGGCCGTTGCATCTGCATTTCCAAGCTTTGTTTTTTCGCAGCATCGTCGAGGCGGAGCGGAACAGGATATTGGCGATTCATCCAGACGCCGTAGAGGAAACCAATCACCGCCAGGGGCGCGGCAACCAGCACGCCCATCTGAATGGCCAGCCCCAAATCCACATGGAGTCGGACGCTGACCGTGAGAGGCCCCGGCGTGGGCGGCACGAGCGAGTGCGTTATTCCCGCCCCAGCTGCTACTGCCATGATGTACGACAGATATTTCTCGGGCCTGCGGAGGGCCAAAGCTAACACCAGCGGGGCCA
Organism: Gemmatales bacterium; assembly: GCA_025060195.1. Classification (GTDB taxonomy): domain Bacteria; phylum Planctomycetota; class Planctomycetia; order Gemmatales; family HRBIN36; genus HRBIN36. The sequence goes on from JANXCQ010000015.1 coordinate 96,424, forward strand.
GAATTAGGAACACGGTGTCAAAAAACACCGGAATGCCTAGGATGAACGCCGCCACAAGTAAAGCCTCGCCTGCGCCCTCGGGACCAAAGAGTCGTAAGCTACTGCGGACGATCCGCTCTGCAGAGCCACTCTCGGTCATGGCCCGGCCGACAATCGTAGCCAAGGCAATGACGATGCCGATGGAACCCATGGTTTCGCCGAAGCCTCGCGCCACTTCCCCCGGCACGCGTTCTAGTGCTAAAACACGTTCTCTGCCTGGCTCGGCTCGGTAAATCACTCGCGGAGAGAGCAAGCCAACCACGAGTGCTGCCAACAATAAGGCCAGAAACGCATTGAGCCGCCAGTACACCAGCAACCACGAAATCAACCCGATTCCCAGCCCCAAAAGCACCAACGGATACCAGTCCATCGTCGGCGGTTCGGCCATACTCTGTCCCCACTGCTCTCGATGTACAGTCCCCGTTCGTCATTTCGATAGATTATGCAGTCCCCGTATTCCCCTCTATCGCTGGCCGCCGACACGTTGCACGCCAAGTAGTCGCTCGCTGAGCGCCGAAGTTCGCTTCCGCAGAAGCTCCAAGCATCACGCTTCCGTGCAGCCCGTGTCCTTCTCGCAAAACCATTGTGGAAAAAGAGTGTATCATCAATAATCCCAGCGTGGTTGTCGGTGCACTGATGTCCTGCGCCGATTGCCCACAACGTAACCATTACACTAGGTCGATTGCTTCTTGTCCACTAGGACGGCTCGACGTGATTCAGCATCTGCGAAACCGTCATGCGCCAACCGGCTGGGCCAACGGGGCAATTGGCCGGTAACAGCCCAAAGTTCTGCGCGCTGAGTCGCCAGGTCTAAGGCACGCTGCAGCTGCTGAAGGTAAGGTGTCAGTTGTTCGCGATTCAGGTCAGGGGGCACGTGAATAGGCGGGTGCGCCACCACATAGACCGTGCTACCTAGCATGGGCAAAGCGAACCGATCCCAGCTGCGAAACCGCCAAGCCCGCCCAAACCCAACGCCGATGGGCACAATCGGCAAACCCGTGCGCGACGCCAGATAAGCAATCCCCGGCTGCACACAACGCCGCGGACCTCGGGGCCCATCGGGCGTAACTAGGATGTGGCAGGAAGTATGAATTTCGATCAATTCCCGCAAGGCCTGCGAGCCACCTCGGCGAGTCGATCCCCGAACCACCCGCACGCCAAAACAACGACACATATACGCAAGCCATTCCCCATCGGCATGTTGGCTAATCAAAGTTACGACGGGACGTGTGCTATCCAGACCAGCGGGCACCAAGAGAGCTTCATGCCAAAGGGCGTAGATTAAGCGTTGTCTGGTGCGCTCACTCTGAGGATGTACCCAGCGGCACTCGGGAGAGTAGCGATAGCATAAAGTCGTCATCCAGGCTCGTACCACAGGACCCGCTAAGGTGGCCAAGGAACGAATCACGTACGGATGCCGAATTTTCACGCCCACTACCTCCAATCCAGGACGCAATTAGTATCAACCCCCTTATCACTGGCACAAGGTCAATTGGTCAGCAGTTACGCGTGGCGATGTGGCAAAAATCGTCCTGGGATTTACCCGGGCCAAGTCCTATAATCGGCGCATATTCCCGACATTCTTCTCACAAGGAGACGCTGCCATGACTCGTCTGGCATCCGTGCCTTGGACACTGCTACTTGCTGGCCTAGCCGTGCCTATGGGGGCCTATACTCAGGAATTCGCCCGGCAACGCCTAGAAAAATCCCCGCGACATCAGGAATGGGTGGAAGTAAAGCGCGGTGACCGCACTATCCATTGTTTCGTGGTCTATCCTGAGAAAAAAGAAAAGACCCCTGCGGTGTTGGTGATTCACGAGAATCGTGGATTAACCGACTGGGTCAGGCTCGTATGCGATGAGCTAGCCGAGGCGGGTTATATCGGGATCGCCCCGGATTTGCTTTCAGGTCATGCCCCAGGTGGAGGCAAAACCAGCGATTTCAAAAGCGCCGACCTGGCTATGAAGGCGCTTTACAAGCTCGACCCAGACGAAATCCTCGCTGACCTGCACGCTACCGCCGATTACGCGAAGAAACTTCCTGCCTGTAACGGGAAAATTGCCGTGTGCGGCTTCTGCTGGGGTGGCGGCCAATGTTTTCGCTTCGCCTGCACACGTCCTGACCTGAGCGCAGCTTTTGTGTTTTACGGCGCATTTCCGCACACCCGTGAGCAACTCAGTCGTCTTAATTGTCCCGTCTATGGCTTTTACGCCGAACGCGATGCTCGTATTAATGCCACTCTCGACGATACGAAACGCTTGATGAAGGAGTTGGGCAAGAAGTTTGAGGCGGAGATTTATCCCGGTGCTGGCCACGGTTTCATGCGCCAGGGGGACGACCCCAAGGGTCCCGAGGCCGACCGTAAGGCCCGCGAGGATGCCTGGAAACGCTGGAAAGCCCTGTTAGCAGCCATGTAACCCGCCTTGGTGTTCCGTCGTGCTTTGCGGAAGGCAAGGCGACTCTGGGGCGCCCATGCTTATGCCTTTGTCCAGGGCTAACCGCAAAATCCGCGGCGCAGGGAGCCATTCGCCCACCACAACGCCGTAACGCTGCAACAGCTCCCGTCCTGAAAACCGTAAGAATGCGAATTTCGACTCGTCGGGACGTGTTTGCAGATATGCACGCACTAACAAAGCCATGCGGCGGTCATAAGCCTTTTTCGACCGGCTATGCCAGCAATATCGGCCTGAATGGCGATATAAGTCGCCGTCAAACTGCGGAGAAATGTGGCTCAGCTCGTGCATGATCGTGATCATCTTCTCCTCAAATGGCAAATCGAAAAACCGCGGTAACGGAAACGCGATGAGATACAAAAGCTCCCAACCGCGGAGCCAATAGCGCGGTAACACCAATTGCCAGGCACCGCAGCGGCGATACAAAGTCCCGCCTGGAAAACGTAACGGCGTAATCCGGCCGAGCAATCCGCCCGGGCGCCTCCCACAACGTGTAACGCCCACATGAAGCTGCTGCACTCGAATATGCGAAAACTCGGGCAGTCGCGCTACCAGGTCGGCCACCAGTTCGGTCATTGCCGCGGTGAAGTCAAACACCGTCGTGCGCGCTGAGCCACTTGCCTCTACGTGCGACTGCGTCGCTGGTTCTTCTCGACGACTCCTGCAAGGCAAATTGATAATGCGGTTTCCTTGGGGTTCAGCTAACCGCCAAGCACGCAGCGGAACCGGTCGGCAATTCGGCCCATCTCCCCAGTAATAATCCAGTTCCTCGTGCAGGGTAAGATTGTGAGACGGAGCGATTACACATTCCGCTCTCGCCCATTCGACCGAAGGCTGAGACGAAGGATGTTCGAAGCGTGAGCCTGGCAGCCGACGATCTGCGCTCATGATAAGTCCAGCTTCCGCGGGTGCCTTATCTCAGATGCCACGTTATTCGGCACTATAGCAAACCCGCAGAACCGTGTAAACACTTTTCAGGACTGTAAACCCGTTTTTTGCCCGAGGAAATTCTTACGCTGTCACCGCAACTGCTCGCTCAAAGGAGAATTGGCGCTCGAACAACAGTATGGCCGCATAGATTACGCTGCTTAGTTGAGCCTAATGTTGCATAGTTGGACATAACTAACAGTCGTTTCATTCGGCACGATAGATAAATCCCCTCAAGTCGGACAATATCTCCAGCCGATAATAGTTATGCAGTTGGTAAGCACGAAAGCCACGATTGGATTAGGACCGTGAATTGTAGTCCCAGGCAAGGATGCACCGCTGCTCTCGGTCGGCAAGGAAGCCGACCCTTACCTTTTTCCGGGGGAAGACCAAGGCCGAGGATTGAGCCATGGGCTGGCTTCGGATCATGCTGGCCTTATTCGTAGTAGGTGGATTCGGGTGCCAGACTTGGGAAGGTGGCATGACGTTGCCCTCTCCGCACTATCTCCGGGATTCCCCCGACTACGTCCCTCGTAAGAGCACTTTCGACCTACCGAACGAACTGCTCCAAATGCAACGCAACGCGGCGCCGGTAGCTCCTGCACCTTAGTCTAAGCTCGGCTAAGCAACTGCCTTAGCTAGTCAGGTTGACCCACGCGAGCTTGGCGAATGTGAAACAGGAAGTCCTCTGGGTCTTTGTCATTGAGTCGTAATCGGCCAATAATTTTGACTAACCCAGGCTGCCAAGGGACAGTTTTATCATCGGCCAACTCAACAAATACGATCCCGTTCGGCGGCGGCATCTCGCAATACCAGCAACCGACTGGGTATTCGAGCAACATGAACGCCGCATGTTCCAATTCTTCCGTGAGCGGTTGCATGAAGCCGGTAATCATCACCAACTTGCCCTCGAGACGAAGGAGCTGAGGCGGAAACGTCGGTCGGAACTTCTCATCCAGTTGCGTGTCCAGCAGCCAATCCCAGTGCAAGCTATTGACACCCGTTTCCGACACGGGGGGAAGTGAATCTAAGTCGGCCCGTTCTGGCAAGAGAGGTCGGCGGGAGCGGAAAACCACAGGCTTATGGCCCGTATGGGGCGAGCCAGGATCAGCTTTGGCCAAGGCTTGCCGAACGGCCTGGCGATGCGCGCGCACCGTTGGCGAGCCGAAGCCCCAAGCGGTCACCAACAGGTCGAAGAGCTGATTAGCCACGTTCAATTCCCCATAAAGCACCGCTAACTCGGCCAGCTGCCAGACTAACGCGGCGTCGTCAGGCAACCACAACAGCAACTGCTGAACGATGGCCAAGGCGTCTTCAGGCAATTTACGCCGCCACTGCCCTGCGACCGCCCCCGTCGGTGGATAACTTCCATCCGCTGGTTCATAGCGCACGCCAAAAAGATCGTCCCACTGCAATTGGCCACTGCGTTGCTGTAAGCGCTCCCGCACCAGTCGCAGATGGTACTGTTCATAACGCTGCCAGGCAGCGGGCGCCAGTTGAACCGCCTGCTCCAGAAAGATGACCGCTTGCTCGAGGCTTCCAACCCGCTGCCAAGCTGTGGCCAAGTTGGCTACTAAGGCGAAATGTTGCGCGTGTTCCTGATAAGCACCGCGTAAAACGCTCAGCGCCCGTTGCGGTTCGCCTAAACGCAAATAAATAGCTCCCAAGTCGGCGGCCTCTTCAGCGGTGAGTTTCCGCTCGCTGCGAAGTTTCTCCAAGCGCTCAGCATGCCGCTCATACTGCCTACGCCTCTCGCTAACCAGTGGAGTACCACCCACTAGCGCCTGACTCGGCTGGGCCAAGTTTCGCAGCATTCGCCAATCGGTCAGAAAACCTGACCACTGGGCAGGCAACGAAGCATAACGCTCCCCCGAGTAATACAGGCCCGCCCAGACGGTGTAGCGGCCGCCGCCGAAGAGCAACACCAGTGCAGCCCAAACTAGCCCAAGGCGTAATTGACTCGGCTTTGCACCACATCTCGGCCATGTTACCATGGGCCTATGCTCCTCCTCGACTTCTCAGGTCGCCCTTCAATGAATCACCTGTCCCAACCAGGCCGGAAGAACGCTTAGCCTGCGCTATACTCGCCAAAGCCTTCAGCCAGGTTGAGTTCCTCTAGTATTTTTCTCGGTCTGCACAGACGAACAACACACAACTTGTTATATAGGAATAAAGCTAATGGCGAAGCAGCTTTGACCAGCCATGGGGAGCGTTACCACTATGAAACTCGGCGTCAGGTCCAGCCCCACGCTCGTTCTCCTCAGCATGACTATAACGGCTTGCTGGTTTAGTGTACAAAACGTCGCAGTACATTCCCAAGCAGAGCCCGGTTCGACGGGCGAAGCGCGAAAGCAGTTTTACAACTACCTTCTGGGGGAATGCCGCAAACATTTTGAGTCGCGGCGTCAAGAAATCGAAAAACTAAAGACGCCCGAACAAGTGCGGCAGCGTCAGGAACGATTACGGGCCGCATTCCTGGCGGCGTTAGGAGGCTTTCCCGAAAAAACTCCCCTGCGACCGCAAGTCACTGGACATTTGCAAGGCGACGGCTTCCGCGTCGAGAAGGTGATTTTCGAAAGCCGACCCCATCATCATGTCAGCGCGTTGCTCTATATTCCCAACGGGCAAGGTCCATTCCCAGGGGTTTTGCTACCGTGCGGCCACAGCGCCAACGGGAAGGCGGCGGAGGCCTATCAGCGTGCCTGTATTTCCCTAGCCAAACATGGATTTGTCGTTCTGTGCTACGACCCCATCGGCCAAGGAGAGCGCTATCAAATTCTCGACTCGCAAGGACGACCGCGTATTCGCAGTAGCACTGTGGAGCACACACTGGTCGGCGTGGCAGCGTTACTGGTCGGTTGGAACACCGCCACTTTTCGTGTTTGGGATGGCCTACGTGCTCTAGATTATCTCGCCAGCCGCCCCGAAGTGGATAGCAAACGCCTTGGCTGCACTGGGAATTCGGGAGGGGGCACGTTGACGGCTTACCTAATGGCCTTGGATGACCGCATCCAAGTGGCTGCTCCCTCCTGTTACATTACTTCCTTGGAACGGTTGTTTGAGACGATTGGTCCCCAAGATGCTGAGCAAAACCTTCCCGGACAAGTTGTTCTGGGCCTGGAGCATGCTGATTACATCACACTCCGCGCTCCTAAGCCGACGCTGATTCTCACGGCGACGCACGATTTCTTCGACATTCGTGGCAGCTGGGAAACCTTCCGCGAGGCGAAGCGGATTTATTGCCTTCTGGGTTTTAGCGAGCGCGTGGAAATAGCCGAGTTTTCGACACCGCACGGCTTTCATCGTGGGCAACGGGAAGCCATGCTTCGTTGGATGCGGCGATGGTTGCAACAGCGAGACGACGCCGTCTCCGAACCTGATTTTCCAGTCTTCACCGACTCTCAGCTTCAATGCACGCGGACAGGACAAGTCCTGGAGGATTTCCGCGGACTTTCCGTCTTCGACATCATCGCCCGCGAAGCGGCACGGTTACAATCGTTACGAGATAAGTCTTCCGTTCCAGCTCAGGATAAGTTGGCTCAGATCAAAAAGCTACTTGCTTGGCGTGAACCTGCGCCAGCGCGAACCGTTTCTGTCCGCTCAGGGACGACACGGCGCTGGATGGAAACGGAGCCAGGCATCCTCATCCCGCTGCTGTGCGTAAGCCAGGGACAACAAGGGGGTATCACCCTCTGCGTTATCGAGGATGAGACTGAAATTGATACATTAGCCCAGGAACTGGCGCGGCACGGTTTACCGTTGACGGGGACTGTTTATTTCATGAGGCCGCGCGGCCTAGGGTCGAAAGCTACAGAAAAGCCTACGGGCATGGAGCTGTTCGGTGCGGACTGGAGGGAAGCATTTCTCGCCCTGCACTTGAATCGGCCGTTATTAGGACAGCGTACTATGGATGTGGTAAGCGTGCTGAAGGCTTTACGGCAAGAGCATGGTGAACCGCCCATTCATTTGGTGGGTACAGGACGGTGCGGCCCGATCGTGTTACACGCCGCAGCCTTCGACGACAAAGTGAACAAGATTACACTTTACAAGAGCCTAGTCTCTTGGCAAACGATTGTTGAGGAGAAGATAAGCGTCGGGCAGTTGGCCCAGGTGATACCGGGCGCCCTAGCGGTCTACGACCTGCCCGACTTAGCGGCGAGCCTGACGCCACGCTCGCTCACGATCATAGCACCTGTACGGGCAGATGGGACACCGTGTAACGAGCAGTATGCCCAGCGCATTTACCACCATGTGCAGGCTGCTTATCGGCAGGCGCAAGCTGCGGAGCACTTCCGAATCTTATTACTTAAGCAATAACGCTTTTCTAACGGCCCGCGCCCTAAAAGTTTCGCAGGAACATGATTCTAATCCATGTGGCTTAACTGCTCGACATACAGATGGCCATACCATTCGGTCCCGCATTAGTTTTTACTAGATTGACCCCCCTATCCTAAGACCGCATATGTTTGAAATTATACCCTAAGTTTGAGATTACACCCTAAACTTTCGTCAGTAACTAAGTTGGCGGCCAACTGATGGTGTCAAAAAATTTGACTTTGCGGGTTTTGTATGGCAAACTGTTTGGGGCTGATGTATCGGTTTTTCCTGCCCCGGGCGAAACGCTCCGCATTTCGAGGGACGCTATGATCGGCCAAGAATTGGGTGCCTGTGAATGGTTTGTTTGGGACTTGCGCCGTAGTAATCTACTCGATGCTCATCTAGTGGACAAAATATCACTAGATTTTTTGCGTCTGCATCCCGGAGCAGAACCACAAGAGTTAGCGGAATATCTCGTCACCCAAGGTTTGCTAACCCGCTATCAGGCGGACTGTTTATTGCATAATCGCGGGAATACCTTAGTGGTCGGCCCTTATGTGCTGCATGAGCCGATTGGGACTGGCAGCCTGGGAACGGTCTATCGGGCACGTTCGCGTCAGAAGCCCGATCAATGGTTTGCTGTAAAAATTCTGCCGCGCCGGAGCATGTGGAATATTCGACTGGCCAAGCGGCAAGTGCGGGAATTTGAATCATTCAGTCATCCAGCTGTAGTACCGTTCGCTGATATTGGCACAAGTGGCGGATTGCATTATCTGGTTTGGCCTTATGTGGAAGGTGAAACGCTTGACAAGTTGGTGGCGCGTGAAGGAAAGTTAGACGTCGGTCGCGCAGTTGCTTACATAATCCAAGCCGCTGAAGGTCTAGCGGTCTGCCATGAGCGTGGCTTAGTTCACGCCTTTATCAAGCCGTCGAATCTTTTGCGTACAACCGATGACCAGATTTGTGTGCTGGACTTTGGCGTCGGCTCGCTGCTCATGGAGAACGAGAGCGAGTCAGTGGTCGATACCATGTCCAGCGCCAACGCCCTGCATAACAACCTCGACTGTGCCAGTCCCGAAAGCATTACCGATCCCAGCCAGGTCGGCCCCGCTTCGGATCAATATAGCCTGGGGTGCGTCTTATATTTTCTCCTGAGCGGGCAGTATCCGTTTGCGGGACAAAGCGCCATCGAAAAAATGATGGCGCACCAAACCCAGGCTCCGAAACCTTTGCGGCAACTGGTGCCTGACATACCTGAAGCATTGGAAAGCATCATTTACCGCATGCTGGCAAAAAAGCCCAGCGAGCGTTATCCGAGCTTGCTGCACGTAATGCAAGCCTTGGGGCCATTCCTGCAAGGCCCCGCAGCCCTGTATGCCGCGTGGTCTCGGTCAGGAAAACTGTTACCTCCTGGGCCGAAGCCAGCGCCGAACTTTGCGCTGTTAGGCGGCGCGAATAATTCAGCTCAGGACACGCCCCCGCCAAGCTATACTTTACGCGATGCCGTGGCCCGGCGCTTACCGACTTCTCCGGGGTATTCTCCAAATAGTGAATCGTCGCTAATGCCTCTTAGTGGCGGGGGAACGAGGAAGGAATCAGAGAGGGGAAATGTTCCATCTGAGCTCAACCGTTCCCTCATGCCAGAGCCTTTTCCTGGGAAGCGGAGTGGCGACGCAGGCAAAGGGGGCCACGACTTTCAGCCCTCCAGCATCTTGCCACCATTGGGTTATTCTCCAACG
>JANXCQ010000016.1 GCA_025060195.1 Gemmatales bacterium
CCCCTCAAGTCTCCTGCGCCCGCAGCAGATAGGGACCGACCTGTCTCACGACGGTCTAAACCCAGCTCACGTACCGCTTTAATCGGCGAACAGCCGAACCCTTGGGAGCTTCTCCACCCCCAGGATGCGATGAGCCGACATCGAGGTGCCAAACCTCCCCGCCGCTGTGGACGCTCAGGGGAGATAAGCCTGTTATCCCCGGAGTACCTTTTATCCGTTGGGCGACGGCCCTTCCATCCGGGACCGCCGGATCACTAGGCCCGACTTTCGTCCCTGCTCGACTGGTCAGTCTCGCAGTCAAGCCCGCTTCTACCCTTGCGCTCACCACCCGATTGCCAACCGGGTTGAGCGGACCTTTGGACTCCTCCGTTACCTTTTAGGAGGAGACCGCCCCAGTCAAACTGCCCACCTAGCACTGTCCTCCGCCTGGCTTCACAGCACGGAGTTAGAACTCAAGCACAGCAAGGGTGGTGTTTCAACGGCGGCTCCCCGGCTACCGGAGTAACCGGTTCAAAGCCTCCCACCTACTCTCCGCATGCTGGGCCTAAGCCCAATACTAGGCTGCAGTAAAGGTTCACGGGGTCTTTCCGTCTAGCTGCGGGTACGAAGCATCTTCACTTCGACTACAGTTTCACCGAGTCGCTCGTGGAGACAGTGCTCCCGTCGTTACGCCATTCATGCAGGTCGGAACTTACCCGACAAGGAACTTCGCTACCTTAGGACCGTCATAGTTACGGCCGCCGTTTACCGGAGCTTCGGTCGCGAGCTTCGCCCCTTGCGGAGCTAACCCGCTTCCTTGACTGACCGGCACCGGGCAGGCGTCAGTCGCTATACGTCCTCTTACGAGTTCGCAGCGACCTGTGTTTTTAGTAAACAGTCGCGAGAGCCCTTTCACTGCGGCCCCCTCGGCCTTCGGCACGAAGCCTACAACCTACCGGGGCACCCCTTCTCCCGAAGTTACGGGGTCAATTTGCAGAGTTCCTTCACGAGCGTTCTCTCGAGCGCCTGAGAATCCTCATCCCGCCTACCTGTGTCGGTTTTAGTACGGTCACTCCAGGTTCGACCGCCCCCAGGTTTTTCTTGGCTGCGGTTCCGGGGAGTTCGGCATCGAGGGCCTCCGCCGCCGAAGCGGCCCGCGCGCTCTAGCTGCGCGTACCCCTTCCCCACAGCGTCGCTGGGTTTGTCCCCTGGAGTGGCGCAGGAATATTAACCTGCTATCCATCGGCTACGCCTTTCGGCCTCGCCTTAGGGGCCGGCTAACCCTGGGCGGATTTACCTTCCCCAGGAAACCTTAGGCTTTCGGCGAACGGGATTCTCACCCGTTTTATCGTTACTCGTTCCGGCATATTCACTCGCACTACCTCCAGGAGTCGTTGTCCGTCTCCCTTCACAGGCCTGTGCGACGCTCCCCTACCGCTCCCGAGTGGCGGCAAGTGGATAGTGGCAAGTGGCAGTATCAATCCGACGTATGTAACCGCCACAAGGCGGCGTCCTGAGAAGGCCTTCCTTGGGTTACTTTTACCGCCAACGCCGCAATCCGGTTACTTTCTTTCGACGCCAACCATGGCTCCGTCACGCCCTAGAAGAGGTTGGCCGATTAGCCTTCGGACTGCGTGGGCGAATTGACGGCGGTTACTGATACGCCGCCACTGACGAAAAGTTATGCAAGGCATTATGCCCGCGAGATTGCCGCGCCACTCGACACTAGCCACTAGCCACCACTCGGAAGCCCGCTGCTTCGGCGCCATGCTTAGTCCCGTTCATTATCGGCGCAGGACTCCTCGACCAGTAAGCTGTTACGCACTTTTTAAATGATGGCTGCTTCTAAGCCAACATCCTGGCTGTCATCGGAGTCCCACTTCCTTTCGCACTGAGCATGGACTTGGGGGCCTTAGCAGGCGGTCTGGGTTCTTCCCCTCTCGACCGTGAAGCTTATCCCCCACGGACTCACTGCCGCTGCTGGTACACGGTATTCGGAGTTTGGTTTCGAAGGGTAGCCTGGTGGGCCCCCTTTCGAATTCAGTGCTCTACCCCCGTGTACCACTGGGCGACGCTGCCCCTAAAGGCATTTCGGGGAGAACGAGCTATCTCCGGGTTCGATTAGTTTTTTGCTCCTCCGCACAGCTCATCCCCCAGGTTTTCAACCCTGGTGGGTTCGGCCCTCCATGGGGTGTTACCCCCACTTCAGCCTGGCCGTGCGTAGATCACCCGGTTTCGCGTCTGCCGCCGCCGACTCAACGCCCTATTCAGACTCGCTTTCGCTCCGGCTCCGCCGCTGAGCGGCTTAGCCTCGCCGACGACGGCAACTCGCCGGACCATTATGCAAAAGGTACGCCGTCAGGCCTTCCTCCGGTTGCCCGGAGGCATAGCCCTCCGACCGCTTGTAGGCCACGTGGTTTCAGGTTCAATGCCTCCCCTCATCGGGGTTCTTTCCACCGTTCGCTCGCGCTACTGGTTCACTATCGGTCGCCAGGGAGTATTTAGCCTTACGGGATGGGCCCCGCAGATTCACGCCCGCTTTCACGTGACGGGCGCTACTCAGGTACCGGACGGGAGACTGACCCCTTTCGCATACGGGACTATCACCCTCTCTGGTCCGCCTTTCCAGACGTGTTCTGCTAGAGGTCAGTTTTGTAACTCCCTGCCATTGAAGGCAGTCCGGCCCTACAACCCCACCGGGAGGGAGTCCCGATGGTTTGGGCTGTTCCCTGTTCGCTCGCCGCTACTAAGGGAATCGCTTTTGCTTTCTTTTCCTCCAGGTACTGAGATGTTTCAGTTCCCTGGGTTCGCTCGGGGATCCCGGGATCAAAGCCTGCTTGGCGGCTCCCCCGGGCTTATCGCAGCCTGCCACGCCCTTCATCGCCTCCTGGCGCCTAGGCATCCCCCACGGGCCCTTAGTAGCTTGGCCGCATCCGTCTCACCCTCGGCTCCCAAGCGCTGATTCCAGCGCCCGGTTCCGACGGAGACGGGCATCCTCGCGGATGCTTTGCCAGCTACCTTCGTTGCCTGCACGGGTGCGACAGGCAACGCTACGAGTAACGACCCAGACCCGCTCGAGCTTCCTCACGTCGACTAGCTCTGCTGGCTCTCGCCATGCAGCGCAGTCTCCGTGAAGATGCAACCCCTCGCTTTCGCTGCCGCTTCCCAGATTGTCAAAGAGCTCACCACGCACACCGACCTATTTGCAAATACAATACCACTAGTGCTAGGTCAGTTGCGTTCTGCCCAGTGGGCAGGAGTCGGGACAATCGTGTAATTGTCTCGACTCGCACCCACTAAGCTTTGCAACTTATTGTACGCACGTCCTTCTGTTTTGTTTACAGATTACTGGTTCAATCAATACCGTTATACGCCTCCCTGCTCAGTTACGCTCTAAATCAGTGCATCCTAATTTTATAGCCACCTTGTCAAGTGGCAAGGGGAGAAGAATCGAGCCTTCGCCTAGCACCTTACCTTTCCGGCGCGGAAAGTATGTTATGCGATAGTCGCCTTAAATGTCAAGTCTCCCCCTGTGAAAACTTTCTCCGCCGCGCGACACTTTTGTATCGGATTATGGCAAGGCCCAGCTTTAGCCGATGATGACTGCTCCACCGGTTTCCGAAGGTCTCGACAATGACATCACAGACGACAGGTAGATTACCCCCCTGAAACGGTCAATCTCAACTCATCGAGCTCATATACTACCATTGAGCGCTACCGCGTAGGTTCCTCGGCATCCGTACTCACGCTGATGGAGATTGGCCTCGTGATTGAAATAACGGCAGATATTCTGGTTCTGGTATGCCGTCATCTCCGCCACCTCCTCGAAGCTGGCTTGGCTGTCTCTCAAGCATGGCAGCAGTTGGCCCTAAAGGGGCCGAAACGCTTTCGCCCACTCGCGCGCTCCGTTGCCGATCGGATCAAGCAGGGCGAGTCGTTAGAATCCGCTCTACAACCGTGGACTTCCCGCCTGCCGGCTTTTTTCACCGCCGCCATCACGATCGGCGAACGCACAGGCCGACTGCCGGAAGTCTTGCACGAACTCGAGCAAGCCTTTGAACTCCAGCTGGAATTGCGGCGCCAATTCTGGTCGCGAATCAGTTGGCCTTTGCTCCAGTTCATCGCTGCCGTGCTCGTGTTAGCCTTGTTCATTTGGCTCCTAGGCGTTATTGAATCCGTCGCTGGGCGAAGCCCTATCTCGTTGTTCGGACTCAAAGGCGAAGGCGGGGCCCTGATCTTCCTCATCGCGACAGCTGCACTCACCTTAGGCCCGTACCTGGTCCTTCGCTATTTCTTCGCACGAGGTCAGCATAGCGTTGCGGTGCATCGCGCCTTACTACAGCTGCCTGTTATCGGCGGCGCTCTGCAAGCTCTGGCCGAGGCACGCTTCGCTCAAGCGCTAGCCGTCGCCCTTGACGCAGGATTGGTGGTTCACGAAGCCGCGGAGCTGGCGCTTTCGGCCACAGGCAACCCTGCGTTTGCCGATTGGGCCGCGCGCGTCCGTAAACAGACACGCCGTGGTCAACCGCTTTCCGAAGCCCTGACGGCGACGGGCCTGCTGACCCACGACTTTCTAACTGTGTTAAGCGTCGCAGAAGCTGCCGGCTCCGAACCCGATGCCTTGCGCCGACATGCACAGCACCGTTACCAGCAAGCCGCCGACCAACTCCGTCTGTGTACCAATATCGCGGCAGGCGCCGTCTGGCTTCTGGTCGCGATGTTAATTGCCACGCTCATCGTCCGCCTCTTCACTCAATATGTCGAAACTATCAATCTCTTTCTCGATTCACCACTCTAAGCTCGGCCTCTGGAAATCATTTTCTGACAACTGGGAGAAATTAGCTATGCACAGCGTACGGCCGTGCCGCTGGACGCTTCTTGGGCTGCTAGCGACCCTCGGGCTAATAACTCCCACCTGGTCGCAACGTGAATATGGCTTCGATAATCGGAAACCCACGGGCCAGCCATATCTAAGTCCGCAAGAAACCGTGAAACGGTTCCGCGTGGCGGACGGCTGGGAGGTGACTTTATTTGCCGCCGAACCAGACGTCGTTAACCCAATTGCTTTCACTATAGACGAACGTGGTCGTGTCTGGGTCTTAGAGTGTTATGAGTATCCCAAGCGCACACCACCCGGCCAAATGCCACGTGACCGCATTAAGATCTTGGAAGATACTGATGGCGATGGTCGCGCAGATAAGGTCTCGCTCTGGGCCGAAGGAAAGAATTTTCCGACGCGCTTCGATCTGGCCAGCGGTTTAGAGGTAGGCTATGGCGGCGTGTTTTTAGGGGCGGCCCCATACTTATTTTTCCTTCAAGACCGTAATCAAGATGGTCAATGCGACCATTATGAGATCTTGCTACGCGGCTTCGGCAGCCAGGATACGCATGAGACGCTCAACACATTTCAATGGGGCCCTGACGGCCGGCTATATGGGCTACACGGCGTCTTTACCACTTCCGAGGTGCAAGGGGTTCGCTTAGACGCGGCCGTCTGGCGTTACGACGTGGTCACGAAACGCTTTGAAGTATTCGCTGAGGGAACTAGTAATCCCTGGGGCATGGATTTCGACCATGAGGGGAATTGCTTTATCGTTTGTTGCGTCATTCCTCATTTGTTTCATATCGTGCCCGGCGGTATCTATATCAAACAAAGTTATAAGCCAAGCTATCATCCTTATGCGTATGGCCAATTGCGCGAGATTAGTGATCACCTACACCATCAGGAAAGCGGTTGGGCGCACGCTGGTCTCCTTTACTTAGATGGGCCGACAGTTCCCCAAGCGTTGCGGGGCAGTTTGCTTATGGGGAGCATTCACGGCTCCAGTATCAAACGGGATGTGTTAAGGCGTAAAGGCTCGAGCTTTGTCGCCTCGCACGCGCCCGACTTAGTGGTATCAGGCGATCGCAATGTTCGGCCTATCAATCTGCGCTGGGCCCCCGATGGTAGCATTTATTGGATCGACTGGCACGATCAAAACCCCTGCCATCAGGCTGACCCGAATAGTTGGGACTATAGTCGCGGTCGAATTTACCGTCTAGCTCCGAAGGGCTTAGCGCCGCAGCGCCCCAAAGACATGGCCCTGCTCAGCCCGCGCCATCTGGCCGATGCCGCGGTTTATGAAGATAACCCCTATCGTTACCGCACGGCCTTACGTCTTTTAGCAGAACGCCGCTCCGGGATAGACACTCAAACCATCAATTACTTACGCTCTATTGCTCTAGATCCTAAACAAGGCTTGCGCAGTTTGCGGGCGCTATGGGCCTTACACGCACTCGGGGCTTTAGACCAATCTACTAAACATCGCTTACTGGGGCATCCTTGCCCGGCAGTGCGAGCGTGGTCTATACGTTTCATTGGTGAGCAGCCCACTTGGGACGACCACGACCTAAAAGCCTTGGCCCAGCTAAGTACGACAGAAAACGAAGCAGCGGTGCGCTTAGAGCTTGCCTGCGCCCTTCGACGCATCACGCATCCGTCGGCCTTAGTTGCCTTGCAAATGTTATTGCTCCGCAAAGGGGACGCCCAAGACCCAGTGATTCCGTTCATGCTGTGGCTCGCCTGGGAAGCCCAGCTTAGTCGTCTAATTAAGGCTCCCTCCGAAAAAACTGCCGCTGAGTTAGACCGTCTCTTAGGATACTTAGCCGATCATGCGGACAGTAACTTGCTCATAATACGAGAAATTATTCCGCGCACTATGCGGCGACTGTTGGCGGAAGATCCTCAACGTCATTTAGCTCGTTGTTTGAACTTTGTGCGTCAATGTATCGACGACGAAAGCAAAGCAGCGGCTTTATCAGGAATTCTCGAGGCCCTCCGCAACCGTCCCGTGCCGCCACCGGACAATTGGTCTGATCTAGTCGCCGAACTAGATATTTCCGGGAAAGGAGAGTTGGCCAACTTAATGCGGGAACTGGGCGTAATTTTCCGCGACCCTCGCAGCATTAAAGCGGCTCTCGCTTTGCTTAGCAACGCGAAATCCTCCGAGGCACACCTGTTGCGGGCTCTCCAAGCGTTGGCGCTACTGAATCCCCCTGAAGCGCTGGTTGTGCTGAAGCAGCGGTGGGAAAGCGATTGCAGCGACGCGCTGCGGATTGCCTTACTGCGAAATCTGGGCCATTATGAGGACGCTCAAATCGCCAATATGCTGATTCAGTCTTGGCCCAAACTTAGTCCCACGGTGCGAGCTGAGGTTATCAAGACCCTGCAAAAACGGCGTAGGTGGGCTCGGGCTTTATTAGAGGCAGTGGCACGTAAAGAGATTTCCCCGAAAGAACTTAACAGTAACACCGTCTTAGCCATTCGTGCTTTTGAGGACGAAGAGCTTAATCGCTTGTTAGACAAGGTATGGGGGCAAGTGCGGGAAACGCCCGCGGAAATTCAGAAGAAAATCGAGCGGTTCCGCCAAGTTATGTTTACGGGACGGGCCGATCCTAACCGCGGCCGATTGCTTTATGAGAAGCATTGCGCGCAGTGCCATCGTTTCCGCAATCAAGGTCATGAAGTGGGCCCTGACTTAGATGGGGCCGAGCGTAGCCTGGATTATCTTTTGATCAACATCCTTGATCCGAACCGGGTCGTCGGACAACCTTATTTCACCTATCTGATTCTCACCAAAGATGGCAAGGTCATCACGGGCCTGTTAGCCGCGGAGGATGCCCAAACCATTACGGTCCGCCGTGAAAATAATGTCCTCGAAACCGTGCAAAAGACTAATATCGAGGACATGAAGATAGAGAGGCGCTCCCTCATGCCAGAGAACTTAGATCAGAATATCACGGAGCAAGAGTTTCGTGATTTAGTGAGTTATCTGCTCGCCAGTCCTTTTATTACTGAAGTTTATGTTTCCGCACCGACGCGCCCAGATTCCGCTAAGCTGGAGACCTGGTGGAAGGGAACTAAGCGGCCCGTCGAGGATAAGTCTCTAGCTTGGGAAACCCCTGGGGTTGGACCGGCTGGGCGAATCCCTATTCCTTCGGCGAAATATGATTTGGCAGGACGCGATGTGAGCTACGTTTACGCCGAAGTCGAAAATCAGCAACCGCTCAATACGGAACTACGCCTAGGCAGCACGGTTGCCTGTCGAGTTTGGATAGATGGAAAGGTAATGCTCCATAAGCCTCAACCTTCTAAGCAGGCACAAATTGATGAACTAAGTGTCCCTGTGCGGTTAGCACCGGGACAACATCGCGTTCTTATTGAGGCCGTTTGTTTAGATCGGCTCGGTGAACTTTACTTGCGCTTTCATGATCCCCATGCGCAGATCAAGCAGGTACCCGTTACACCCGTCTCGGCTAAATGACTTATAATTCGACTTACAGCTCACCGGCCTATCAAAGTCCAAAACGATACTGGAAAATAGGAAACAGATTACATAATTATGTGGTGGTGCAGTAATAGAAGCACCATGGCTGTTGTTTATAACCAACTAACTTCGAGCATGGTTAGAATGCTTAGTCCTAATTTCATCTAAAATTTCATGTTCGCGGAAGCTGAATGGCATCAAGAGATTCAATAGTCGCGGCTTACCAGCATGTGTGGATGCAGGTCGTGCAATAGCTGTCGCATGGCGACCTTATCTTCGTGCCATTCATGCTGATCCCCGTAACGCCCGGTTTACTTAGTATTCAGTAAGCCTCTGAGAGATAGTTTTCACACTCACGATCGAGGGGTGCCCCCGAAATGTAACCGCGGATTACGGAGAGGGAGGCAGAGAAAACTAAGTGGTGTTGTCACGTGATTACGTTGAGGAAAACTATTTGCGGCTCAGGTAAGTAGCGTGACATCGGCTGACGGTCGTTAGTGTGTACTCTCTCTGTTAATCCAAATAATCTACGGCTTGGTTGTTCATGGTTTTGCGCTGGGAAGTAAATCTACCCGCTATAATGTGGCTCGCCCTTCGACATGCTAAGCCGCAGGTTACCGGGAGGTACTGAGACAAAAGATTTGAGAATCATCTACGACCAGGTTGCAGTTAGCTACTGGGCGGAAACATAACTAGCGGATTGCCCTTATGATGTTTAGCTGTCTCAGCTTAGTTTGGTTAGCCCAAGTGAGATAGCAATCGAAGGTCAGACGTCTGGAGACTAGTCTAAGCCCCCTTTGAGCGGCTTGCGTCGTGGAGGCGTTCCCGTGCGACGCGGTGGTACGGGGGCGAACTCTTCTTCCTCCGCAGCTCGCACTGCCTTGATGGAAAGAGAAAGTTTCTTCGCCGCGCGGTCGACCTTGATGACTTGGGCGCGTACTTCCTGGCCGACTTTCACAGCATCTTCGACACGACGAACGCGTTGTGGCGCCAGCTCAGAAATGTGGACAAGGCCTTCCAAGCCAGGCTCCAGTTCCACGAAAGCGCCAAATTCAGCCAGACGCGTCACTTTGCCCGTCACAATCGTACCGACGGGATAACGGTCTTCCACCGTACTCCATGGGTCGCCCACGGCTTGCTTAAGGCTTAGACGGATGCGCTTGTTTTGTCGATCCAAGTGAATGATTGCCACACGCACCTCCTGACCTGGGCGCAAAACTTCGCTCGGCTGAACACGGCGTCCCCAGCTGAGTTCGGACACATGCAACAGCCCCTCGACACCGTGGCCCAGGTCGACAAACGCGCCGTAATCGCTGACGCTGCGAACCGTGCCTGTGCGAATTTGTCCTTCTGTTAACTCTTGCCAGAGTTGCTCCTGGGCCTGAGCCCGCTCTTTTTCCAACACCGCACGACGCGACAGAACCAGCGTGTCTTTCTCGGGCTCGGCTTCAATCACTTGGCAGGCGAAGCATTGGCCGACGTAGGGAGTAAGATCCTCTACCCGATGCAGATCCACTTGACTAGCTGGGATGAAACCGCGGACGCCGTTGACATCAACTTCCAGCCCGCCCTTGATCGCTGCTTTGACGCGGGCCTCGACAATCGCCCCAACACTGAGGTTAGCCCAACTGACCCGTTTGAGGACGATACCTGGTCGTTCGAGCAACACTAAGCCGTTTTCTTCATCGTAGCCTTTGATGCGCACCTCCACGGTCTGGCCCGGCCGCGGGGGACCCTCGGGAAATTGTTCCAACGGCAACACGCCTTGGGAGCGACTACCGAGGTCGACAAACACGTCGGTGCTGGTGACGGCTAAGATCACGGCTTTGCGAACAGTTGGCTCTGCCGTGCGTCGTTTCCGACTTGCCTCCACAGCCGCGGGGGCAGCACCTGCCTGGGCTTTCTCCGCCTCGGCTAAGGCCGCTTGCAGTTCCGATTCGATCTCACGATCCAGGGCCTCTAATTGCGCTCGCCGGAGGGCCTCACGCTCCTCTGCGGTAGCAGCGGCTGCCGCCATGCTTACAGTGCTGGGGAGATGCGACACAGCGTCGGCTTTCTCACTGGGCGGAAGAGGCTCACTAGGCGGAAGAGGGGACGTTGTGGCCTGTTCTGGTTCCGGTGTGGCTGAGGTTGCGAGTTGTTCCACTGCCCCGAAGGTCGGCTCTTGCGAGGCAGCGTGCTCTCCTTGGATCGCGCTAGGAGCAGCCTCAGCGAGGGAATGTGGTTCAGGGCTAACCCTGGCTGCGTTGGGATTAACTTCAGGAGTCAACTGGCTGCTAGCCAATGTCGCGGATTCTTGGGGCTCTGGCTGCGATTCTCGGTTTGCCGCGTTACTCGGAGTTGACTGATTTTCTAAGATGGGTTCATCGGACATAGAAAAAATCCTTATCGGTTTTGCTATTCGGTTTCTTTGATCAAGCTGACCGTTGGTTTGAGATTGCAAGAATTCCCAATGTCCTGCTTCAGGTAGGGTGCAAGTGTATCATTATAAAGCCATGACGGCATGCGAGGAAGTCAGGATACACTGTTGTAATTCTGTAATTCTGCTGTGATATTTGGATGAGCGGTCTGGTCATCAGCCAGCGAACTTCACTGTAAGCAATAATTCCGCTCTCGCGGGTAGGTGGTACTTGACCTGCTCTGAGTGATACTCGACCTGCTTTGATCAGTAGGGGCGTTCTCCAGGCGCAAGATAAAATGTCTTTCACCAACTGCCAGGTAAGTGGGACTTACCTGCCGGTAGGAGTGGATGGGCTTTATGACCCATAAGAGTAGCTAAACCGGCCTGAAGAGTCCCCTCCACAGGCAGACGGACATATATATTTTTTGTGATTAGGCTCGTTTAAGTGCTTTCTGCAATATTCATCGAGTAAACACTCACCTAGAGAAACGGAGAACACAAACTATGCAAACACGACCGCGCACGAAGCGCAAGAAGCGTTTGCGGCAACGACGCTGCCCAAAATGCGGTAAATTACTCCCAACTCGTGCCAAGCGGTGTAAGACTTGCCATTTTCCTGCACCGAAGATCAAATGAGTCGTCGCAAGGCGGATATCGCGGAGGTTAGTGACGGTCGAGCTGGTTATTGGGCACAAAATGAAACTGAGTGCGATTGGCACGCTAAGGGCTCTGAACTTTGGTGGAATTTTTCAACTCCCCCAGCCAAATTGACCTTGATGAGGAGGAAATACTTCTGTTTCGCTGCGAACGATGTAAGACGCCTAGTAAACTTAGTTTCGTAATGCGGGTGTACGGCTGGGATAACACGGGAAACGAGGTGCGATTTGGTTGAGAAACTTGTTGCCGGGGAATTGGTGTCCGCCTAAAGTAGGCAAAGATATCCCGCCGAAAACCACCCGCCTGGATAACTAAGTCTTGGGGAGAGATGCCATGTACCGTGTGTCTGCTGTGCTGTTGGGAGCGGTGCTAATACCAGTCGCGACGGTGTTGTGGCTGCAGGTGGCCGCACAGGAAAATCCCGCAGAGAAAGCCGTGGTTCAGCCTAAGGTTCCAGCGGCAACGGCGCGAACACCGTCGGAGCCGATCCGCCTATTCAATGGCAAGGATCTGAAAGGTTGGCAGGTCTGGTTACGCAAGACCGGCCGTGAAGACCCACGCGGTGTATTTCGCGTTACCGACGGCATGATTCATGTCACAGGCGAGGATCACGGTTACCTGGCCACTGTGGACGACTGGCGCGATTATCGTTTAGTGGTCGAATTCAAGTGGGGGAAGGAAACTTTTGGGAGCAAATACGTCCGTAATTCGGGCATCTTGCTGCACGCTCGTGGGCCCCATGGCAATGCTGGTGGTGTATGGATGGCGTCTATCGAATGCCAGCTGGCTCAAGGGTGCGTCGGCGATTTAATCGCGATTTCCGGCAAGGACGAGGCGGGGCAACCGATCGCGGTGCAGTTTACCAGCGAGGTTGTGTTCGGGCCGGATAAGAGACCGCGATGGAAACCCGGAGGCGAGCGGCGAATTTTTACGCGGGGCCAACTGTGGTGGAATCAACATGACCCTGAGTTCAAAGAATTGATTGATACCCGCGGACGCTTGGATGTGGAAAGTCCCGTTGGGGAGTGGACGCGCGTGGAATGCCTCTGCGAAGGAGACAAGATCACCATCCTGGTCAACGGCCATGTAGTCAATCACTGTTTCGAAGCGCGTCCCAGCTCTGGGAAGATTCTTTTACAATCCGAAGGCTTTGAGATGTTTTTCCGCAAGGTGGAGTTGCATCCGTTGGACAAGAAACCTGCGGCAAGCGTCGGCCCGAATCGTGCGGACGAACCATTCGCAGGGCGTCTGTCGTTAGAGCAGGCGGCCGCATTTCTGGATAGCGTGAGTCTGCAATGGACGCAGCACCGCAAGTGTGGGGCATGTCATACTAATTATCCATATCTGTTAGCTCGGCCGCGCTTGCGCATCGGCAGCCGCGAGGCGGAGGAGCAAGTTCGGCGATTTTTCGAGGACCGGGTAACCCATTGGGATAGCCCTGAACCCGGACGCAAGCCACGGTGGGATACCGAAGTGGTAGCAACGGCGGCGTTCCTGGCGCTGCACGACGCGGCTACAACGGGACGCTTACATCCGCTGACGCGTCAGGCCCTCGACCGGATGTGGACATTGCAAAAACCCGAGGGTCATTGGAATTGGCTCAAGTGTGATTGGCCCCCGGCAGAACACGATGACTATTATGGAGTGATCATCGCATTGCTGGGCGTGGGCGCAGCTCCGGAAAGGTACCGGGATACTCCGCAGGCTCGGGCCGGGGTGGCTAAGGCGAAAGCTTGGTTGGCTAAGAATCCCCCTTCGAGCTTACATCATCGAGCCATGTTGTTGTGGGCGGCCGTTTATTTCCCTGACTTGGTATCCCCGTCGGAGAAAGAACGGATCATTGCAGAGCTGAGAGCTGCGCAGAATGACGATGGTGGTTGGGCCTTGCCACGGCTGGGCGAATGGATCGCTCGTGGAAAACGCAAGGTGCCCATGGAGGGTCCGAGTGATGGGTATGCCACGGGCTTGGTGGTGTACGTGCTGACCCAGGCAGGGGTGGCGAAAAACGACCCAGCCATCCAACGGGGCATCGCCTGGCTCAAACAGAATCAACGGGAGTCGGGACGATGGTTTACCCGTTCCTTAAACACGGAGAAATATCATTTCGTCACGCACATGGGCACGTGTTTCGCGGTGTTGGCCCTGACCAGCGTGCAAGATTAGCGGACGCGGACTTGGAAGCTGATGGTGCCGTTTTGACCTGGGGGTAACGGGTCGCGGATTTCCCAGCGGAGAATGCGACCGCCGGCCTGGTTCTCCTGCAACACGAAGACGGCTTCGCGGTCGGAACGCGCCGAGCCGGGCACATATTCCAAGCGAGGCGAAAGACTGTCCGTAATCGCAATGTCGCTGAGCAAGCGGTTGCTCGTGTTGGTATAGCGCAGGTAAAAGGTGATCACGTCGCCCGGGCGAGCGGCGTGGGCTGAGGCCCATTTTTGCAGCCGGAGGGGAACTTGTTGTCTGTCCGCGCTGGGGTCAAATCCGAGCCAAGTGACCGACTCCGTCGTAATGGGTACGGATACGGCCTGCGGGCCGGGCAACTCCACTCGAGTGGCTCCGAGTTCCTGCGCACCCGCGATTCGTAGTGTGGGCAGGTGGGCTTGTTGCGCCAGCAGCTGAGTGCGACCATTGAGATGCTCCGTTTCCTGCTGCAAGCGAGTTAGTTGAAGGTGTTGGTGCTGGATCACGGTCTCGCGGCCAGCAGGGGAAGTGATCGGTTGTAAGCCCCATTCACTGCGTATGCGGCCTAAACCGTGCAGTTGGTAGAAGGTCAAGAAGCGGGGTGCTGCCAACGTAACCGGGTTGGCTGTGGTAAGTCGGCGTCGGCCGCGGTCGGTGAATTCGGCAACGGTGTCGCCGGGTTCCACGCCTCCGAGTTGGCCCTCCGGCGTGCGGTAGGCAGATTCACCCAGGTCGCCGCCTTCCCGAATGAAGCCTGCCGAGTCACTGGGACGTTCACGGTCGAGCTGACGATGCTGGCGAGACCAGGAAGCTGCGGCGCCAGTCAATGGGACAGGAGGCTGCGACCATTCTTGTGGCTCCAGGCGTCGGCTACCGAGGCGCAAAATCACCAGCGGTCGGCCATAGCGGGAGGCGTATCGGACCAGGTCGGTGCCTGACATGACTTCGTTTTCGACCTCCGCGCTGACGGTGGGAGCATTCGTCTCGATAGCACCGTCAGGCAGAGATACATCCTGCTCCACGACGATAACTTTGCTGACCATGTCGCCGCCGCGCACACGATCCAAGTCGAGCTCATTAATGGCAACCACCGCTGGGACGTCAGAAGCTCGCGCCTGGGACGGTAGCGACAATGTGTCGAGCACCTCAAGCAGCGGATAAAACTCCTCACGCTCCGGTGCTGGGCCTCGGAGCCGTAACCAATAACCGTAACCGGGTCTCAAACCAAAAGTCGTCGCCGCTTTATACGTGACGCTCGCTCCATGACGACTCAAAAATTGCACTGTGTAGCCTGCAGGTACTCGAATCTCGACGTACAGAAGGTCAGTACGTCGGGTGTGCACCGTTGTGGCCTGGAGGTGAATACCCAGAAGGACTAAATGTGTGATGAAAGCGACAGCTAGGAACGCCCAAAAAAATGGTCGCACCGTGGAGCCTCCATTGGACCTGCACGAGACCGTTAGCAGCGCGGTCACTGTACAAGTATCCGGCATGGTTAAGGTAAAAGGCTATCTAACAAGCCACGGCGCGGTTTTTGGGGTGCTGGATTGTCAGTCATCCTAGATGGCATGGACTGGCCTGGCGGCTGAGATCCACCCTCACGGGGAATCGTCGTCATCGGATAAGGTAAGGGGGTAGACTGCCGTAGGTTCACAGGTCGAGGCTGTCCCTGACTATCGAGCTGATAGGCCACAGGCGTGACGTCCCCTTTGCGATTGCCGTCTGTTGGCGTTGGCGACTTGGCTTCCGGCAGTACGAGAGAATTAGCGGGCACAATCGGTCCTGGCGGGCCTTGCGTCGGTGGATTGAAGCGCGGCAGTTGTGGTGCGGACAAAGGCGGAGCGGATGGCTTACCTGCAGGCACGGGCGGCGTCACCCCTGGGGGCAGCTGGGGTTGAGGCGGTTGCGGCGGGCCATATGGGCCAGGATTATCCAACGGCGGACTGTTTGGCGTCTCCAATTGGATGCCGCCCATCCGCACTACCAGCAGAATGTGCCCGCGTTTATACGCCTCGGCAATTGGGTCCTGTCCAGGCTCCAGTCGGGTAGAAGTAAGTTCCTCAGGGCCAGCTCCCAACGGACCCTGGAAGCGCGGGTCAGGCAAGTAAATGACCTTCGTAATGAAGTTTCCGTTGAGCACTTGGTCGAAATCTTCGTCGGTGAATTCGACAGGGATAGCATTGTGCGCCAAGAACGCTTCTGTCTTCGGGTTGCTCGGGACCACCTCGAGAGTCGGGTATAACTCCAGACCCGGACGCCCCGGGATGTTGTAAAGCTTGATACGATATATAGCCCCCTGAATGAAGTTGTAACGGCCTGGGATATCCAGGGTATAAGGCACTAAGATAGGCCTGCCGTCGCGGTCGTGAGTGGGAGATTGCGCATACCATCCAATTTTGGCGGCCTTAGGCGCAGCAAAGTACACTTGGGAGCGGCGAATGGCAAACGGCGGCTGCGCTAAATTGAGCGCCCCGGGAGCGTAAACTTGTCCCTGAGGCACCATCATGCTCGGAATCGGAGGAACTGCTCCGGGCACTAAGGCATGAGTTCCTGCTCCAGGTAAAGCTGCAGGCACCCCCGGAAGAGGTGGGGCACCGTGCATCGCAGGCAATCCACTCGTAGGCACTCCCGGCGGCAAAGCTGGGGAACTAGCGGGCACGCCTGTAACGCCGCTCAACGCTTGGCTGACAATCGGGGAATAGCCTGCTTGCTGAATGCCTCCCGCTCGGGGGACTTCCGGCCCTAAACCATTTTGAGCCCCGGGCGCGTGAGGGCCCACAGGGGGCACCATGGTCACCGGTTCGCCCCAAGGCCCTATGGCACCGCGTAAAGTTGGGGGCATGGGCGGGCCGCAACTGATCGGCCCGCGCACGAACTCGGGACCCTGGCAGCCAAGTATTCCCAGCGCGGCTACAATGCTCTGTGCTACTCGTCGCATGGATTGCTTTCCTTTTTGGCGCACGGCCCGGATATAGATCAATTCCCTCGAAACCTATTTCGGCAATTATGCGAAGTTTCTTTCGGCAAACTGGCTATTTTCGCTACAGCTGGCTTAACCTGACCCCAGTGGGGCTGATGTTGACCTTGCCTTGGCTTGTCGGCAGTTTACGCGGACAAATTCCCGCTCCCGCGGTTCCCGAGGCCAAATGGTTACTAGAAAAAGCACTTCGGCGTTTGCCCCGCGTTGAGCCCTACGTGCTTCAGTTCCGCCAAGAATGGATGCATACGGGGTTAACGGCGCAGGCCCAGGGGATTCTTGCGGTCGGCTTGGCCCGTCGCATCCACTTGCACCTGCGGATTCAAATTTCCGACGTAGTGGGTGAGTTACGGATTTACTACGATGGCCAGACATTCTACCGCCAAGAAAGTGTGCCTCACGAGGCTACGAAACTGACCCGCTACACCCTGGCGGACCTAGATCAGGCCATTGCCCAAGCGAACCTGGGAGAGAGGGAAGCGGCGCGCGTCCGCGAAGCTGTCCTGGCTGAGCACGGCTTTCAGGGTCTGCGCTTTCGTTTGACGGAACTCCTGAGCCGCTATCAATGGGGGCCGCCGCAATCGACTACCTTACCCGATGGCCGAGCCGCTTGGTTGCTCGAGGGTAGCTGGAACGAGCAGACTTTGAAAGAGGCTTTCCGAGGACAACCGCCCCAGGCACCCGAAATCGCGCGCCGCTGTCGGGTCTTTTTGCTACGACAAGACACTTGGTGGCTCGGCGACTCCCTCTGGCCCGCGCGCTTGGAATGGTGGGGACTGCCGCGCCGAGAAAAAGAGGACAAACTATTAGTCTGGCTCGAATACCAAACACCACGTCGTTTGCAAGCCGACGCTCCCGAATTGCAATCCCCTTTTTCTGAACAAGCTATGGCTCAAGCCACACCCGCCGACGCTTCCCAGATCATCACCGACGTGCTTCGCCGGCTCCGCTAACCGCTACGGTTTGACCCGCATTCTGAGCAACGGGTTGGCATTCGGTCTGGCGGATCGCCTAGAGTCTTTCGTCGGGCATTCTAGTGCGTCCCCGGTTAGTACCCACGGGCTTTTTCTGAGCCGCTAGCAAATCGGCAAGGCATCGTCTGATGTAAATCAGACATACTCCTAGCCACGCGCCCAGCTTGCGTTGAGGTGTGGCCAAACTTGTCCTTATCCCGTCGCTGGCGGCGAACCGTCAAGACTATCCATGCAAATGTGCAGATTTTCTAAGCGGCGTTGCAGCTCTTCGACTAGACAAGCAAGTTCATGAGTAAGCTCGCAATCAGCCAGGCGCTGGCGAAACAAACGCACCATCTCGCGATAATACCACAACGTTCCCTCTAAGCCGCCGCGAAAACGCTGGAAGCAGGCCAATCCCTCCCGACGGAATAAACGCAACAGCGAGCGGACGTTATGCACCTTATCTGCAACCACTATTAGCAGCGCTTCCGGTGGCGCACTTTGCAGCCGCTCCAAATAGGCTTTTTTCCGCGGATACCAGGGAGGTTCCGGCTTTTCATAAGTATCGGTGCACCAATCTATAAGCTCACCAACCTTATCGCCGAAGCGTTGTCGAATTTCCTGCAAACAGGCCAAGCCGCCCGCTTCCTCGGGTCCGTCATGGAGTAGCGCTGCGATCATCTGGTCTTCGTTACCCCCAGACTCGGCCACCAAGGAACAAACTGCCAGCGGGTGGGCCAAATAGGGGACATCACCATCCTTCCGCCTCTGACCGCGATGCAGCTGAGCGGCGAAAACTAGTGCTTGTTCCAGTCGCTCGGAATAATGCTCCATCGTCAACACACTTGTATCGTTCACGCCTGCCTGACCATGCTATCGAAGTCGCGCATTCACATACCAAACCCGCCCAGGGAAAAGATTCAACGCACATCTGCGAGTGATAAGCGTTTGAACCAACTCACTGGACAATCTTGAACCGGCTGAAATGACTCGATCTCACCGCAACGCTCGAGAGTGTCATTCGGGTTGATTGCGTTGCTGTTGTGCTTCCAGCTGGTGCGCCATCTTACGTTGTTCCTCGTACTGCTGAATTTCTGCGTCTGAAGGCACATGAGGCTGATCTCGGCAGCCCCAAGAACTCAGCAATAGCGGCAAAGTAGTAACGCAATACATGACTAGCCTTTTCATAGACAGAACCCTTCGGCAAAAAGGCTGGATTGCAGTGGATAATTTTTCATTCTAATTGGCCAAAGTCAACGGGTTGGGCATCATTACGCACACATAGGTTCTGGAATACCGTAGGACTGCAGGTAAAACGAATGCGCCGCAAGGCGTGATCTACGGTAACTGCATTGAACGAACCGGCATGGCGTGAACCAAAGCGCCAGGAACTTAGCTGGTCATTGTTGTTTACATCAGCAGGATGTTGGTCATCTGGCCCAGGCGGATTGCTCGTGTTCCCCAAACGCAGAACGTCCGCGTCCCAGCCTGGCGTAAACGGTGATTCGTTGTCATCACAACAATAGCCAGACCTGGTCATAAAACGCATCGAGACCTGCCTCTCCCCAAGCAGTAACGTATTACTGGTTCCGTCCACAATGCTCCCGTCAAGGGAAATACGATTCGGTCGGCTGTTATGAATGAAGATACCATTTTCGTTGCTCGTCGAACTACTGCTTCCGACATTGCCTGCATAATCACATCGTGGGGGCGGTGCGGGCCGACGTCGTGTGGGGCAGTAAAAAATGGGGATAATTGTCCCTTCGACTTGGCTGGCGTTTGTGTTGTTGTAAAGAGAATCCAGCTCCAAATAGGGCAAAATGTGATAAAGCCAACTCCACTCGGTACGCAACGCCGGGTCGCTATGGCGATAAGGACTGCAACAACCAGGTACATTCCCGTTAGCATCGGGTTGACAGTGACTCGCGGGCGTGTTCACTGGATCCCATGGCGTATTGCCGTTGCACGCATTACTACCACCATAAGGGAAAAAGTTATAGGTGTTATGATAATTGTGCAACGCGATTGCTAACTGACGCAAGTTATTCGCACAGCGCATTCGGTTGCTTGCTTCACGTACCCGTTGGATCGCGGGCAAGAGTAAGGCTAACAAGAGGCCAATGATTGCTATAACGACCAGTAATTCGATAAGCGTAAAGCCCCTTCTCCGACGCATAACAAGACCCTCCAATATTAGGCGATTGGGACCGAAGCACACACGTTAGTCAAACTATTATTATGATCAGCCCTGATAAATCAGTCAATAGGCCACCGAAAATTCGCCCGAGAATTGTCTGCATGTACGGTGGTCTGGGCTATCTCATGTCTCGATCTCCAATCCAAGGACTGCTTGAGTAGGATTCGATACGAGGACGGATCGCCAAGTAGTGATTGGGCTCTTGATAATTTGAGCCTGGCGGCGTGCAAGTTCGGTATCAGTCTTTGTTAGCTGTTGGTCACTTGCTGGGGACGTAATACATTAGTGGCATGCAACTGAAGCCAGCACTTTGAGCAAAGTGATGAACGCTTCGCAGGTTGTTAGGGCAACCTATCGAGTATTCAACGGACTCAACCCCATAGGTACAAGGTGAGGCTGGACCAAATGGAGACAACGATGCGTAACGCCGTATGGTTAGCTTGGCTGTTGGTGGGGATGTACGTACCAGCCGAGGAGCTGGTTTTAGTCGCGGGCGGGGGAAAAGGAGGCGATGGCAGCACCGCCCGCGAAGCTGCGTTGATCGAGCCGTTCGGTATTGAATTTCACGGAGGCGCCGCCTATTTCGTGGAGATGGCCCCCAGTCATCGGTTGCGCATGCTAACAGCGGACGGAAAAATATTCACCCTAGCCGGACGGTTGAACCAGCCCGGTTTCGCCGGTGATGCAGGCCCAGCGCGGGAGGCCTTGCTCAACGGGCCGCATAATTTGGCCATCCTACCGGACGGACGCATCTTCATTGCCGACACCTTCAATCACGCCGTGCGAGTTTACGATCCCAAGACCGAACGCCTGGATACTTTGGCGGGCAACGGTAAGCCTGGATTTGCGGGAGATGGTGGTCCCGCCCGTCAGGCGCAATTCAACCAAGCGTATTGCGTGGCGCTTGAGCCGGCCAACAAAATGCTCATCGTCACCGATTTAGGCAATCGGCGGATTCGCGGCATCGACCTAGCCACGGGAACAATTCGCACTTTAGCCGGCAACGGCGAACGTGGCGTTCCGCGAGACGGCGCCCGCGCCACGGAGCAACCGCTGATCGACCCCCGAGCGGCTGTTATGGACAAAGAAGGTCGCCTATGGATTCTCGAACGCGCAGGACATGCTTTGCGCGTGGTGTTTCCCGACGGTACTATTCGCACCGTGGCTGGCAACGGCCAACGCGGTAATGCCCTCGGTGCCGCCCGACAAGCGGTCTTCAACGGACCAAAGCACCTCTGCCTGGACCGCGACGGTACTGTGCTCATTGCTGATACCGAAAACCATCGCATCGTCCGATTCGACCCGAAAACGGAAACTATCACGCTGGTGGCAGGCACTGGCAAAGCAGGCGCGACAGGATTAGGCGGCGACCCCACCCGAGCGCAACTGAATCGCCCTCACGGGGTCACCGTTCACCCCGAGACCGGCGAAATCTACATCGCCGATTCCTCCAACCACCGCATCGTAAAAATCGTTCGCACGGCGTCCAAACCTTGTCGCTAGCATTCCCTAAACGTTTTATTCCCTCTGCGAGGGGGTAGGTTCTGGAGCGAGTGAATGGTGCTAAAATGTGTGCGGGCGAAGTTTAGGTGTCCGTAAGCTCGTTGTTGCCTTATCTGCCTAGATTCAGTTGCTCCAAATAAGGCCACGGGGAGCCGGGAAGGAGTCTCCAACCGCTTAGCCGCGTACCATTTAGAATAAGGTCTAAGCCCTCACCGCGCTGCCCGAAATCGGGAGACCTAACGACTTGCTAGTGACGCCAGAAAGCCTACGTGGGCTGGTCATCATAACGCTGACCGTCCTGGTGATCGCGGGCGGGGGACTGACCATTCTGTTTTGGCGGCAAGCATCACGCGTAGGGTCGGCGTTACTCCGTTATTGGCGCAGTGGCTTAAACGGACTGTGCTGGTTGTTGACGCTTTACGTGGCCGCCAAGACCGTGGAATACGCTTGGGAGTGCCGAGGACACGTTACATGCGATTTCGCTGGCCAGTGGCTCATCGGGCGCATGGTGGGCCAGGGCCGAGGTCACGAGCTTTACCTCGTTTCTCCCCAACGCGAGGTTCTGGCACAAGGTTATCAGGGCCAGGAACTAGAGTGGATGTATCGAGATCTTCTGCTCAAAGGGATGTGGAATAGTCGCGAGAATTCGACACTCCCAAAGTCAGAAATTGAAGGGCCGCTTTATCCGCCTATTTGGGGTCTGTTTACTCAACTTTGGGCGTGGTTACCCCCGGAGCCAGCGCATCGCGTAGTCGTGCTAATTTACGCTTTGCTGGCATTTGCTGCCGCATGGTGCGTTCGCGTTGCCACGGACGGGAAATTGCGCACGGGAGAAGCAGCCTTAGCCATCTGGCTGTTTCCCAACTGTTATCACGGCCTGGTGCTGGGTCAGAATTCCCTCTTGACCGTGTTTCTCCTCGCGGCGGGTTGGGCCTTACTTCGTCGCCAACGTGCTTGGGCCGCCGGTTTGGTCTGGGGAATGTTAGCCTATAAGCCAGTATTTTTCGTGGCCTTGTTCTGGTTACCGTGGGTACTGATGAATTGGCGTATGGGACTGGGCATGGCGCTCTCAGGAGGTGCATTGGTCTTGGCCACGATTCCCTTTTTACTGCCGCCCATCTCCCAGAACGATTCCAAGCAGGACAATAGCGCCTACCGCAAGAGTATTCTTCGCCGCCTGGTTTATTGGGACGCGCAAGCAGGAGGTTGGCGCATTGCTTTGACGCGAGAACGATTCGGCCAAGCCTGGGCTGTCTGGCAGCGTTGGTGGCAGGTCGGACGCCACGCGGCCGACATCTACGACCGCGATGAAAACTGGGTGTGGATGAGCCGCGATTTATATGCGTTGCCCCGACGTCCGATTTGGGACTGGGCCAGCCTGCATGCCCATTGGCTCTACGGTTGGGGACACGACTATTGGCCCAATTTACGGGACCCCCAAGGTCAGCCGCTTCCGACTTGGCGCTGGGAACGACCCGAAGACCCGAACAATCCGGGCAGCGTGCTCATTGTCCGCAAGGACGGTAGCAGGCTCCGCTTGCAGCAAACTAACACCGAACGATTGGGTAACTACTTCGGTTTACAATTACCTGCCACCTTGGTGTCGCGGGTTCTGCTTATGAGCGTGATGCTGCTAACCACGGGCATCCTGCTAGGGCTTATCTGGTGGCGCCGCTACCAACGATTGACAACTCTGGATTGGTTCGACTCGCCCGCGGGGGCTTTCCTGCTGACGGGCGGGCTGCTCAGCTGTTTTCATTTCATGCACTATGATTTGCACCCTTTGGTCCTGCCAATGCTGATACTCATCGTGGCTTGCTTTCGCCCGCATTGGTGGGAATGGGAAAACGAGCGCACGTGGCCGCGTATTCCGTGGCTAATCGGACGTGCCGCTGGAGTTTTCAGCGTCGCGCTGCTCGCCGCACTTTGGTTAGCCTGTTACTACAATCTCGCATTTCAACGTGGCCCCGTGCGCTTTCCCTTCGAGACGTTCGTGGCTCTGCTGCAGTGGTTCACTGCGGGCTTATGGACTATCCTCGAATACTGGCCAAATGAGACCGCCCAGGAGGCCGATGTCCCAAGCGGTTCCAATACAGAGCTAGCTCTGTCGTCTTACTCGGGGGGACAGCTGATAGGCGGCTGGGAGCCCACTCAGCCGAATTAATCCTCGGCTCTTGTTGCCTGAGTTGCAAGCGGAGACTTACTGGTATTACCGGATTCCCTTTCACAGACGAACGGACAGTTTTGTCCGCGCCGGCTATACTACTTGACAGCCTGCCGAAAGCACCGTTGTCCCGGCCTGCGCGTCTCGCCATGATCGTCTTTGCAAGTTGATTGGCGAATGCCCTGAGACTCTGCTAAGATTTCATGAAGCTGCTATAAAGACGAAGGTGCAAAAATATGGGCAAACGATGCTTCCTGAGCATAACCCTGACGGGGATAGCGCTTTTGCTCGCGCTGCCGTCGAGCAGTGCCTTTATCGACCGGTTGACCCCGTTGAAGGATTTGCTCGACGATTCGGACTACATTGTCGTCGCGCAAACGGAAAGCGTGAGCGCGGAAAATAAGTTAGCTGTGTTCACGGCCCGGGAAGACCTCAAAGGGAAAGCGCCTTTCCGCACGCTCCGTGTCCAATTGACGCCTGATAAGGAAAAACACGTACCCCACTTGCTCAAACGGATTGCGCCGCGGGTGCCTGTGGTATTCTTCATCACTCAAGTGGACAAGCGATGGCTCGGCTTAGGCTACACCAACGGTACGTGGTTTCAGGTGCTTGGCCAACCCGCAGGAGGTGCGGTACATTGGCATTTTGTGCACTGCGAAATTTACCTGCGACGCACCTTCAAGGGAACCACCGACGAACTCATCACCACCGTCCGCGAAGTCCTAGCGGGCCAACGTAAGCCACCACCTCCCAATCCTCAAGAGCCTCCGGGTCTCGGTCCTGAATTACCAGGCGAGAAAAGTTATCGGCCCGCGCATTCCGGGCGCTCGTTATTGGCGGTGATTCTGCTGCCGCCGATTGCTGGATTGCTGGCTCCGCTGTTATCGCTCTTGTTTCCGGGCGTGCTCTTAGCCGTTTGGCGGCAGTATCGTATCCTCGTTTATGTTCTGCTGGCTCAGTCCACAGTTTTGCTCGTGCAGTCGGGGTTGCGCTGGTGGGAGCCTTCGGCCTGGTGGTTAGGACCGCAGCATTGGTGGTGGCCGACACTTGCGCTTTATGCTTTGGGCCTGATCGTCGCTGCGGTGCAGCGGCAGCGAGATGCGTCTGCCTCGTGGAGCCAACCTGTAGCGCTGGAATGGGCCGCTCTCGGCATCATGGCACTCGTCGGCTCAGCGTGGGCGCTATTAGCGTGGCGTTGGTATGGCTCCGCTCTGGATCAGATGGCGCCCATCACCTTGGGTAGCCTCGTGGGCTTGCTTCATCTGGCCGTCCGCGGATTAGCAAGTTCGTCGTGGCGCTGGGCGGGATGGAACACGGGCAACGTGATGCTAACATCGATGTTGCTCGTGGCGCTAGTGCTTGCTCGGCAGGATTGGCAGAGCGAAAGTTTCGAGACGCCCTTTACGCTAACGGCACAGGCCCGCACTCCGACGCAAGATACTTGGCCGATGTATCGTGGTAATAATTACCGCACAGGTTGCACGGACAGCTCAACGGTGCCTCAGCGCCCGAAGATCCTTTGGACCTGCAACGTGGCCCAGGGCCGAGGCCGATTTTATTTCCACTGCACGCCGACATTGGCCGACGGACGCGCGTATTTCGGCATTCTGCACCAGATTCAAGCGCAAACCCGCGGTTACCTGTACTGCGTGGCCGTGGAAGAAATCCGCGACGAACATCGAACCATGCCGCCAGGCACCGTATTGTGGCGTTTTGACGCGGCAGGTTCGCTCAAACCGGTGTATTGTTCCCCGACGGTGCGACCGGGCCGCGTTTATTTCGGCGAGGGTTACCACCAGGACCAGCATTGCCGCATCTTTTGTTTAGACGCGGTTACTGGTTGTGTGCTTTGGCAGTATCCAACGCGAAGTCACGTCGAGTCCAGTCCGACGCTGTGCGACAAAATGCTAGTGGTAGGTGCGGGCGACGACGGCTTATTTGCGTTTGAGGAGTCCACCGACGGCGCATCGGTGAGTGTGGCTTGGCATATTCGCGATTGGCACGTAGATGGCAGTCCCTTGATTGTGGATGGCGTGGTCTATGCGGGTTCGCTGGTAGGAGATTTCTTGACTACTCGCACTCCGTTCGTGGCCGCGTTCGAATTGGCTTCGGGGCGGACTCTGTGGCGCATCGAGCCGACCTTACCCGTAGCCGCTTCGCTCACCTGGGCCGACGGCAAAGTCCTGGTGCCCTTAGGCAACGGCAAGGTTAATGCGGACGATGACATCCCCTTAGGCGGAATTCTCTGTCTGGACGCGCGCACGGGCCAGCGAGTATGGCTATATGAAAACGCAGGCCCGGTGTTCAGTACGCCGAGCTTCAGCCAAGGACGGGTATATTTCGGCTCGAAAGACGGCAAAATCCGCTGCCTCGAGGCCGAGAGCGGAGAGTTGCTCTGGACGCGGGAACTTGACGCGGCTGTGATCGGCTCGCTCGTGGTGGCCGAAGACACCGTACTCGCCGTCAGCGTGCGCGGCACCGTCTACGCCCTGTCCGCCGAGACGGGAGAGATACGCTGGCGCTGCGATGAGACGGCCGAGTTAGCCGGCGACGAACCTGTTTATTCCAGCCCTGTGCTCTATCGCGGACGAATTTATCTCGGCATAGGTAGTCAACTGGTCTGCCTCGGCGACGAATGAACCAAGATACTGCGACCGCTGCGAATGGCTGGCTGGTGTTTGATACCGACGGGCCTCAAGACGTCGCTTTAGTCGGTGGCAAAGGTGCCAGTTTACTGGAACTGGCCCAAGCTGGTCTGAGTGTGCCGCCATTTTTCGTCGTTACGACCAGGGCGTGGCAAGCAGTGCGGAACACAGAACAACTTGCCGCTACGCCGCACAGTGTGCCCGCAGCGCTGCATGAGCTTATCGCAGGAGCCTACGAGCGATTAGGCCAAGGTTGTGTCGCCGTGCGTTCTTCGGCAGTGGCCGAGGATAGTGCCGAAGCCAGCTTCGCAGGGCAGCAGGAAACCATACTGGGCGTGGTCGGTCTGGAAGCGGTGCTGCAGGCGCTTGTGCGTTGCTGGGCTTCCGCTCAATCCGAGCAAGCGCGAGTTTATCGGCAAGTGCGAGGCATGGGTCTGACCATCTCCAACCCGTGCGCTTCCGAATTGGCGAGCGGTTCGTCAGTCCATGAATGCGGCAATACGAGCGCATCCTCGGATGAGTTTCCCATGGCCGTTGTCGTTCAGCGGCTCATTGAGGCGGAAGTTGCCGGCGTCCTGTTTACCCGCGATCCCACGGATCCGACGGGGAACCATCTGCTCGTCGAAGCGGCCTGGGGGCTCGGCGAGGGTGTCGTCAGCGGTAGGGTGATGCCTGACCGCTATCGGGTGCGACGTGACGACGGCTACCTTGTCCAGAAAGAGATCGCCGAGAAACCGATTCGCGTCGGTCGCCATGGTGTGGAGCCAGTGCCTGAGGAGATGCGTTCTCGTCCCTGTCTGACGGAGGCTCAGTTGGCAGAATTAGCGCGGTTGGCTCGGCAGGTCGAAAGTTATTTTGGCCAACCGCGTGATGTCGAATGGGCGTTTGCGGAGGGAAAGTTGTGGGTGCTGCAGGCTCGCCCGATCACGACGCTCACCGCCTGGGAGCGGGAAGCTTACCGTCAAGGCGAAATTGCGCGGCTAAGGCAGCTGGCCGATCCCCGCGGCACCGTTTGGGCCCGCTACAATCTGGCGGAATCGCTCACCCTCCCGACGCCTATGACTTGGGCCGTACTGCGGCACTTTATGAGCGGTCGGGGCGGTTATGGCCAACTTTTGCGCGACCTGGGTTTCGATCCCGACCCTCGGCTCGACGAGGTGGGTTTTCTCGACCTGGTATGCGGTCGGCCTTACGTGAACTTGAGCCGTGAGCCGTTGTGCTACTTCCGTCACTTCCCGATGTGGTATCCGTATGCGGCGCTACGCAACAATCCGAGCTTGGCCCTTTATCCAAAACCGCAGTTGGATCGTTGTCGGCTGAGCTGGCGTTTCTGGTGGCACTTGCCGATGACGTTTTGGAAGATGCTCCGCCAAGCGGTGCGACTGAATCGCTTAGCGGAAGAATTACCGGCTTTGCTGCGCCAAGAAGTTTACCCGGCGTTGCGCCGTGAGGTCGAAGCCGCTCGGGGCGAATCCTTCAGTGGTTTATCCGACCGTGCTCTCTGGGAACGGTTTTGTTACTGGCAGGAACGCACGCTGTTCAGCTTTGCCCGGCAAGCGCTGCGACCGACCGTGGTGCTTGGCCATCTGCTCGGCACGTTGGAACAACTGCTCCGCAAGCGTGTGCCTGGTGCAGAAGCCGGTCAACTCGTGCGCCAGCTAATAGTCGGAGTACGCCCCGATCCAGAGGCCGACCTCGCAGGTGCGCTGCAGCGTTTGGCCCGTGGCTTATGCTCTTTAGAATCGTTCCTGGAACAGTTTGGCCATCGGGGCGAGCAGGAACTGGAGTTAGCGCAACCACGCTGGCGCGAAGTGCCTGAAACTTTACTCTACCTGAGTCGAGCCCTGAATTCATCTGGCGGCGAGGTTCTCGTTCCCGATTCGAACCAGTTCATGCAAGACTGGGAAGCTCAGTGGGATGCCCTGGCCCGGCGGTGCGGCTGGACTGATACGGAAGCAAAAACGGTGCGTCCCATAGTCGAGCGGGCCCGGGATTGTGCTGCATTACGCGAGACCAGTCGACATTACCTGCTCCTCGGCTACGAACTGCTACGCCAGTGCTTGCTGGAACTCGGGCGCCGTTGGCATCTGGGCAAGGACATTTTTTACCTGACCCCCGAGGAAATTGCCCCTATTGTCGGCGCCTGTCAAAAGCCGCTGGATTCCGGATCGATCTCCCCGACGGCTGAATCCGACAGCCAAACGGTGAAAAAATCGTGGGCCGATTGGTGTCAAACCATCCGCCAACGTCGGCGCGAGCGGCAACTGGCCCAGACTTGGGAAATTCCGGCCGTCCTTTTCAGCGATGACTTAGAGTGCCTCGGTCAACTGCCCACTGCGCCGAGTGGCCCCACGCTGCGTGGTATCGCTGTTTCTCCCGGTATTGGCGAAGGACCCGCATGGGTACTACGTACACCTCGGCCAGAAACTCATTCGATACCGCGAGGCTATGTGTTAGTGTGTCCCTCCACCGATCCCGCTTGGGTGCCCTTATTCCTCAACGCCAGCGCTTTAGTGATGGAGACGGGCGGCATACTCTCGCACGGGGCCATTGTCGCCCGTGAGTTCGGTTTACCTGCCGTAGTCGGCATTACTGAGGCTTGTCAACGTTTCCAAACAGGCCAACGGCTCCGCGTTAATGGCAATACTGGCGAAGTGCAAATTTTGGCCGAGTAAGCCCGCCCAAGATTGCCGCTGCGGATCGGAGTTATTGAGGGTATCACTTCTCGATCTGATAGCCATTACGAGACGGCCTGATTCACGCAACGAGTGCAGCTGCAAGTTCACGTCTGCCCGGGTATGCATTTGCGCGTTCATGCATTGGGACATTGCCCCGCAAAGTTTATTCAACATGCCGAAGCTACTTGCTTTCATTCCTACGCAGAACTCTCTGCTCTTCCTATTCGGAAAGTTTTGTCCAAAGAAATGCTCTATCTCAGGCTTTCAGGCTCAGACGACCTCTCGTTGCGGGGCCGAGATAGTTAGAATGCAGCATAGAGTCGCCGAGCGGAATTTACGTTCACCTCTGGGAGGATTGTGCCATGCTGCCCGCTCGTCTCAAGCCCATCGAGTCGGCTTATCAGCGGTTTCGTCGGGACAGCGAGATCCTGAGCCAACTCTTAGCCCAACCGCTGACTGACCAAAGCGCGCGGGCGCTCAAGCGTACCATGTTCGCCTGGCGCCGCGACCTTGAGGATTACTACCGTCGCGTGGAGCCTTTATCTTTCGCCTTAGAGATTAGTACACGAGCGCCGTATTTGCGTCGGCAACTGGAAGGGTGGCAGCGGAAACATACTCGGCTGATGCGGCAGCTTGAGCAGATCTGCCAGCAACTCCGCCGACGACCTCTGGCCTGGGACGCCACGCAGTCCCAGCTGCAAATGCTCGTCCACGAAATTCTCCAGCACGAACAGGAACGCGACCTGCTCGCTTGGGATGCGTATTATCCCGAACCTGCGGCTCTCGATTGACCAATAGATAAAGGCACTTCACCCAGTTGTCTTGACACGCAATCGCTCGGATTCATTTCTTGCGTTGAGAGATGAATCGCACCGCCGCGATTAGGTAGCCGCCGGCGATTACGCTTCCGAACAACGCCACCAGCCAATCGCCCCAGCGCACATACCACGTTGTGCCTGAATAAATCGGTACCTCTGCCGCTAACACCCCAGCGCACGATTTGCTTTGCTGCCAACCGTCCTGGGGCAGGGCCAAGACCGTTCCATCAGCGTCAATCACCGCAGAGATGCCCATGTTGACACTGCGTACCAGAGCCCGACGCGTCTCGGCCGCACGAAATCGCGCAATCGCCAAGTGTTGCTCATGCTCCTCGGAGCCGTGAAACCAACCATCGTTACTGATGTTCACGAAAAAATCAGGCGCCTCGCTCGGCGAAAAAAACTGCCGCGGTAAATGTGGCACGGTGTCCTCGTAACAGATGAGCACGCCAAACCGTTTTCCCAAGGGGCCAAGCTGCAGCGTTTGGGCTCCGCTGCCCGGCGTAATCGAATACTCGTATGAATAGGGCGACAACCATTGCACCCACGGCAACCAAGAGCGCAGCGGCAAGTATTCACCAAATGGGATGCGGTAAATCTTGTCATAGCGTCCGGCGACCTGGCCTTGCGGATCGAGAAGCAACGCCGAATTGTAGCGAACCACCCGCAGTCGTCCTGATCCTGTTTTGTCCTGTGCACCCTGACCGTCCCGCTCCCAACAATAAACCTGCGTGTTAACTCCTAAGAGCATCCACGTGAACACTAGGCGGGCTAACTCCCGCGTAATCGTTTGAGCCAAACGTTGCCCTGCACGAGCTTGCTGAATCTCCTCCGGCTCAGCGCTCTCAAATTTTCTCCCCGCGCCATTTTCTCCGCCGTTATTTTTTTCTGCCGAGCTAACCTGTTCCGTCGGTGTTGCCCCGTTTTGCCGTTCCTCAGCGCGTATCTCGACCCAATCAAACGGCATGGAGGTCTCCGGCCAGACCACCAACTCGACAGAGCTACCCTGAGATAGATCGCGTGCTTGGCGGAGCAAATCTTTGAACTGCTCCATGCTCCGTCGCTGCCGTTCCGCAGTGGGGGCGTTCCGTACGTCCTGCGGCTCATTCGGTTGCACAATCACGACCGACACCGCGCCTTGAGGCGGAAGTTCCTGTTGCCAACGCCCCGCTAAGAAAGGATTTGCTGCCAGGAGTGCCAGACATCCAGCCACATTGAGCGCTAAGTCCCCATAGCTTTGCCATACGCGCCCTACCGAGATTGGCAGCGCCACCTCCTGCGGACGAGCCCGGCCAGAGATAAACCTTACTAGTGCTTCCGCCATCACAGCATTGACCAACATGACTAGTGCACTTACTCCATAGGCGCCAGTAATTGGCACAAGCCCCAGGTAGGGCAAGTAATCATGTTGCGTGTGAGCCAGGAAGTACCAGGAGAAACCGATGTCCACATTGGCCCGCAACCACTCCAAACTCACCCAAACGGCCGGCGCCGACCATGTCCACGGGACTCGCGCGCGTATCAAGCCGGCGGTCACCAGCGCAAACACCCACCAGTGCAGCGCTAACACTAAGGCTAAGGCCCCCCACGCGCCATACATCAGCGGATGGGCATACCTCATCCATTGCAAAGCTACTAAACCAAATCCCAATCCGCCCATGAAACTAGCGGCATAACTCTTAGGCGCACCGCAGCGCAGCATTAGCAACCACGGTACCAGCGCCACCCACGCTAATTCGCCCCAATTAAGCGGGAAATAACTACACCATAGCAGAGCTGCGCTGATGAGCGGCAGTAACCATGTCGCCCGAGGCGATAACATTCCCTGGAGTAAAGGTAGATTTCGGGCGGCGAATCCGCCGTATCCCACTAGCAGCAAGCCTGTACCGAGAAGCAGATAGTCCATGTCGCTAATATGCGCAACAACCGCGACGGGCGACAACTGCAATTGGGTTTGCCTTCACCAAGGCGGCTCCACCACTAATACCTCCACCGTGTCTCCTGCGGCGAATTGGCTCTCGCCCGCGGGTAAGCAAGCAAACGCGTTAGCGCGACATAGTGCTCGCAAATCCGCTGAGCCGAGCCACGGCACCGCCTGCACCCGCCAACCAGTATTCTCCCACCAGAGCCGCACGGGATAATACGTCGGCCGATCCGTGCGATAGCGAAATGCTTCGCTCCAGGAAGCCGTGAGTTTCGTCAGGTAGGGCCCGATCTTTCCGAGCATGACGCGTATGCATGGGCGGACAAATAACTCGAACCCCACGAACGAACTTACAGGATTGCCCGGCAAACCGAAGACTAAAGTGCGGTCGCGCACTCCAAACAGCAACGGCTTGCCCGGTTTCAACGCCACCTGATGAAACAGGATGGTCACCAGCTCTTCCGCGAGCAAGCGAGGCACCAGGTCCAGCGGTCCCACCGACACCCCGCCGCTGATTACCAAGATGTCGCATTTCAACCCTTCGCGAATAAGCGGTCGCAGACTTGCGGGCGAGTCGCGGCCAATGCCTAAGTAACGAGGTAAGCCCCCCGCTCGAGCGATGAGAGCTGCCAGCATCGCTGCGTTCGAATTGCGAATCTGACCTGGTCCCGGGGTCAGGCCTGGCTCGACTAACTCATCCCCGGTGGGCAAGACTGCAACCAACGGTTGACGATGCACCCAGACCGCGGTCTTGCCCAGACTGGCCAACACGCCGATCTCCTGGGGACGAACCACCGTGCCCGACGATAAGACCACTTCGCCCCGACGCATCTCCGCCCCCTGGGGCAAAATGTTTTGGCCTACACGTAGCTCGCCTAAGATGCGAATACTGTCCGGCCCAGCAGGCTCGACGTGTTCCTGCATAACTACGGCATCGGCGCTCGCAGGAAGCGGCGCCCCTGTCGTGATGCGAGCTGCCTCTCCGGGCCCCAATTCGCGCTCCGGCGTCGTGCCCGCAACTATCTCCATTACCACGCGCCGGTCCCTTTGACCGTCGCTACTGCGCACCGCAAAACCGTCCACTAACGACTTCGCAAACGGCGGGCTATCTTGCTCCGCGATTACGTCCTCCGCTATCACCAAACCCAACAACGCACTCGTCAGCGACGCCGCCTCCTTCGGCAAGCGGCGCGCATGCTGCAAGACGATCTGTAAAGCTTCGTCAACATGCAGCAAGTTCGGCATGGATTGCTCATTCCTCCGAGCTTTGGTAAAGATAAGATTTCACAACTCAACTTACGCCCGCAGCAAGGTCAAAGCCTCAGAAAATTCGCCAACAACTTCGGCCCCTCCACAGTTAGAAAACTTTCAGGATGAAACTGCACGCCATGCAGGGGCCAATGCTTATGACGAATCCCCATAATCTCGCCTTCTGCCGTCCAGGCCGACAGTTCAAAGTCCGGATGGTTCCAAGTTTCCCGACGAATGACCAGGCTATGATAACGCGTCGCCTCGAACGGATTCGACAAACCCACAAACACGCCGCGCCCATCATGATAGATCAGCGAAGTCTTGCCATGCATAATGCGGTAGTTGCGCACAATTTCGCCGCCGAACACGTGCCCGATACACTGATGCCCCAAGCACACGCCCAAAATCGGCGTCCGCGGCGCAAAATGGCGAATCACATCATTCGAAATGCCTGCTTCCCGCGGTGTACACGGCCCCGGCGAAATGATAATGTGGCTCGGCGCCAACGCTTCTAATTCCCCTAATGTTATCTGGTCATTGCGAAACACCCGTATATCCAGGCGACTGTCCAACTCCCCCAGTCGCTGCACTAGGTTATACGTAAAGGAATCATAATTATCTATCACGACAATTCGCACCCGGACAACTCCTCATGCTTAGCTCGTTCTCAGTTGTCGGATCACACTTTTATCATACGCATACTCACTACCCCCTGAAACCGGCAACGGCCTCCTGGAATTGCACGCCCCGCCCTGATTCGGTCGAGTTCATGCATTCGTTTAAGAGAAAAAAAATGAGCCACGAGACAACTGTCGCCCCGTCTTCTTGCACGCTTCAAACCGAGCAACCGTATGCGTCAAAAATTCCCTGACATGGCCGGGCAAATTAGTCCGTGTAACACCGCTGAAGAGGCGATTATGCCAACCGGCGCAAGTAGTGGATAAAAAGCCGTTGGCCACTGCTATCGGTGGTTTCCTCCTGCCGGACGAGTTCGATATTCTTTGCCGTCTGGGCCCAGCCTTTGAAATCGTTCACCGAGCCGGGATCAGTAGCAACAACCCGCAAGACTTCTCCCACCTGAAGGCGGTTGATCTCCTGCCGCGCTTTAATGATAGGGATGGGACACTTCGCTCCCCGCACATCTAGTTCCTGCTTAACATCTATCGGTTCAGCGCTCATAGCCATTACCCTCCTATCATGGCTAAATCTGACTCCTGGATTCGTATCGGCAATTGAGCAATTTTCACCGAGCCTATAAGCACCCCTAAGCGTCGCTTATCGGCTTAGGTGTGTTACTAAGCTCGATAGGCATCTGCCAAAGCGCATACATTTTTGCCGAATTCCAGTTCGTCGGCATAGTCTTCACTTGGCTGTAGCAGACCGATATTCACTCGCTTGATTTCGATATACTGTTTCGGAAATTCAGGTAAACTCGAAAGCATATACTGCACGAATTCGCTCTGAGAGCGCGGTTGTAGGTCAGGATTCCGCTGCTTCAATTCTGCTAAGGTGGCCGCAAAGAGACCGTCCGACCGAGCTTCGCCCGGTTGGCTAAAATGACCAGGCAAAACTATGGTATCATCCGGTAGTCGGAGTAAACGCTCAAAAAGCGACCTATAGTGCAACGGTGACCACGCTTCACCGCGCCCTCCTAAGTCCGGTCGAGCTATTGAGTAAATGAAGATACTATCCCCGCTAAA
This sequence comes from Gemmatales bacterium, assembly GCA_025060195.1. GTDB lineage: Bacteria > Planctomycetota > Planctomycetia > Gemmatales > HRBIN36 > HRBIN36. Next base: position 34,338 of record JANXCQ010000016.1, read on the forward strand.
CAAGAAGCGTTTGCCATTCCCCTCTAAGTAGAGAGCCGTATTGCCCAATGTGTGGCCCGGGATGTGCAGTACTTGTAGTCGTGCTTGACCTAATATAAAGGTCTGCCCATCCTTAGTCATCTCATACGGTATAGTTGCAGGCAGTACATCTATCGGATGAATACCGTCGTAGGGATGCAGATAATAAGGGGCGCCAGTTTTCTGCGCAAGGGCGACACCGCCACTAATATGGTCGGCGTGGGCATGCGTATCCAGGATGTGTGTAATCTTAAGTTGGTGAGCATCTACCAGCTGCAAGATGGCCTCTAAGTGCCGCGGGGGATCGATGACAATCGCCTCGCGATGTTGTGGGCCATAAGCGACTAAGTAATGCAGACAACCCCGCGCGGGACGTTCTAATTGCCAGATACGAAACACTGGTTCGGCCTCCGGCACGAGGCGGGGTTGATAGAAGCGTCCCCAGGCCTGCATGCCGCCCTCTAAGTTAGCAGCACGATACCCGCGGGGGAGCAGGATTTCCTCCACCACCCAGGCCGATGAGCCTCCTTTTGCACAAACCGCCACGACCGGCGCATCGCGAGGAACTTGCGCCACCGCGCTATCTGGCGTTTCGACAAATTGGTAGTATGGGATATTTAGCATGCGTACAGGATGGCGGCTCTCGATCGGCCAGCGGCGATATTCCTCTTCGTTTCGCACATCGAGCAATACGATCTTTTCCCCGCGATCTAGAAGTTCCTTCAGTTGTGCAGCTGTCAGCTGAGTTTTTTCTAATGCGCCAATGGCCGACATGTTTAGCCTCCTTTCTAATCATTTGGAAATTTCTAAGTTTGTTAGTTTTCGGCTCTAATATCATTTAGGACATGATTTGCACATTAGATGAAAAGCGTGACCTGACTCTTTGCGGCATCGGCAAGGAAGGTGGCCACACCCCCGGTTTCCACGCCCGGCAGGAGTTCTTCTGCCGTAATTCCCATGACGTCCATGCTCATCTGACAAGCGACGAAACGCACTCCTAAGTCGCGGGCCAGTTGCATTAGCTCCGAAAGACTACTGATTTGCCGCTCCCGCATCTGTTTCCGCAGTAACATTTTTCCGAGACCCGCGAAATTGAGTTTCGACAGAGCAAGATTTTCCGCGCCGACGGGCGTCAACAACGTAAAGGCTTTTTCGAGCCAGCGCTTTCCCCGGAGTTTACGATTTTTGCGAAGGGCACTCAATCCCCAGAACGTGAAGAACATGCTCACCTGGAATCCCATAGCGGCTGCACCTGTAGCAATGACAAACGCTGCTAGCACTCGATCTAAGTCGCCACTCATGACCACGATACTTACACGCGACTCAGGCGCACGCTCCTTCAGTTCGCGAACTTGCGCCTCTAAGTCGTGGAGGCGGGCTTCTAAACTTTGCATACGCTCACGGAATTCCTCCGCCGTCCCATTGAGCGTTGCACTCTCCCGCTCTAATATTGCTGCGGTCATATTTATGCCTCCTTAGCAAGTCAGGTTTCATCTTAGTCAGGTTCATGCTTAGTCAGCGATTACTGGTTTCAGATCGAGAGGGTCTATTGGTCAGCGTCGGTTAGGAGCGCACTGAGCCAAGTGCCCACGATGGCGGTAATCGTCCCGATTAGAGGCGTAGCTGCCAGCCAAGACGTCCAATCCTGGTGCAAGTACGCCCCGGACGCAGCTAACATTCCGATGAGCATGCTAGTCCAGCTCGCTAAGAGCACCGACATAGTAGATTTCGGTAACCGAAGCTCAGCCTGGGCAGCTTCTGCGGCGACTTCATCGCGGCGAAGAGCAACCGCAGAATACTCTGGTAACGTATGAATTTCCTTAACGTGCGGCTTGTAGAGAGCCGTCGGGACTAGTGTCGCAGTCATGGTTTTCGCTCCTTCTTTCGACCTAGCCGTGGGGTTTTTCCCTTTTCGTATCCTCAACCTTACTGATGCGCTGATGCTAATCAGGTTACAAAAATTCGAGATTAACTTTCTTATGGTCGCTGCAAACGCTTCTAACCCGGGTGAGCTATTAGGAATCTAGGCGCCGGTAGTGGCTCTAAGCAAGTTAGTGTCTTGGGAGCCAACCATCCCTTATCATGAAAATGGCACTAACCTAAATATAGGCAAACCGCAGCGGTAAACCAAACCTCGTCACACGCGATGCTAGGCTAATATGAAGTATAATTGGGCGTCTAGGCCTCGATATTTAGTGTAGGTAATGTCTGTCAGTTATCGGCCTGACCCACCGTTATGGATCCAAACCGCTCTTGCCAGCGGCGGCGCAGGGCTTCCAGGAGTCGTCGTTGTAACGGTTCGGGCAGGGGAAACGGCTCGCCCGCACGATATAGCTGAATGGTTTTACGAATGTTATCTACCACGACCTGGCAAGGATTGCATTGGGCCAGATGCTCGGCAAACTGCCGACACTCCGCGACCGTCAAGTCGAGCTCACCGTCCACCATTTCGTTGATGAGGCGTAGCAGTTCCTCGCAGGTCATATTTCACCTCTGTCTTAACGATGCGCCCGCTGGCTCCAGGTTACAAGTCATTTGCTGGCGTGGGTCAACCGTGATCATGATCGGGCACAACCCTTCGCTCGGGGTCGCCGAAGTAGCGCGTGAGCCTCTCCCGTAGCATGAGCCGAGCGCGAAGCAAGCGAACTTTCACATTCGGGACGCTGATACCTAAGATTTCGGCGGTCTGCTCCGTGGAAAAGCCTTCGATGTCGCGAAGTACGAAAGCGGCGCGGTATTTTTCGGGAAGTTCGGCCAGCGCTTGCTCAATGAGAGTGCGAGATTCTTGCTGAAGGGCCAGTTGTTCGGGATCGTCGCGCCAAGGTGCAATGAATTCGGGGCGTGCCAAAGGAGCGGCAGAATCGTCATCGTCAGGCGGATTAGATTCTCTTTGGCGCCGCCGTTGCCGCCAGAGGCGGTGCACTTCATTCGCCGCGATGCGCAGCAACCAACTTAACAAGGGTGCCTCACCCCGATATTGATTCAAGTGCTCGACAAGTGCCAGAAAGGTCTGCTGGGTAACGTCCTCCGCATCGGTGTCGTTGCCTGCTAGTCGGCGCGCGAAGGTATAGATACGCGGTTGTAAGCGGAGCACGATTTGTTGGAACGCGTCAAAATCGCCGGTCCGCGCTCGGGCCAGCAACGGTTCTAGATGGTCTTCGCTCGCAGCAGGTTGGGCAGTTGGCAGCGATCGCACATCCTGTTCGTCCATTGCAGCCTATTGTAGCAGGCTTTGTGCCCAGTGACACGCACTCCCTGGGCGTTTTCACCGTTGCAGAATAAAAATTGGTTCGCGGCTTGAAACCGAGGTCCCCATTCTGGGGTACAAGGTTATGGTAGGGCGGTCGGGCTATTGATGCGCCTGCATTTTCGCCACATGATTATCTTCGCTTCGGTAAAGCGCCCTAGGACCTTGGGAAAAACCGCTTAGTAGCTGCTTCAGGGAGACCGGCGATGAAGCTGAACAAGTGGCTGGCAACTTGGTTGGTACTTCTATGGGGATGGGCAGGTCGAGAAGCGTCGGCGCAACCGTTGGATCTGGTGCCCGAAGAGGCAGATTTTGTCATTACCGTGGCGCGGCCGAAGGAGTTGGTGGCACGGGGCTGGGACTTCGTGCATAGCGAGTTTGTGCGTCGGCTGCCGGGCTACGAAGAGGCCCTAGACCAGTTAACGATACGTCGGTTGGTGCAATTGGTGCGGTATGCGGAACGAGAGTTGGGCAAACCTTGGCGTGAGTTAGTCGACGAACTTTTGGGGGGCGGTGTGGTATTGGCGGGTAAGTATGGTCCTGTACCAAGTCCGGTGCTGCTGGTGATACAGGGGCGTAATGCTCCGTTGATGCGGCAGGCCAGCGAGTTGTTGGCGGACGTACTCGAACAGGAACTGGCCCGACGCGATCAGCCGCATCAGCGCAAAGAACATGAGCGCTCCGGGCTGAAGGTGCGGCAGTTAGGCGACATGTATTGGACGCTACACGGGCCGGCCTTATTGGTGAGCAATCGTCTGGAAGTGTTCGATTACGTCGCCCCGTTGACTCATGGTCGGACCGAACGCAGTTTCGCGCAGTCAGGAAAGTGGCGAAGCGCACGGACGATCGTGCCCAGCGAAGCATTGGCCTGGGCCTGGTTCGATCTGCGTCCGCCCAAAACACTCAAAGAAGTGCAACAACTGCTTGAGGTGCCTGGCGACCTGGCGATTGTCCACATCTTTTTTGGCCGATATTTGGATATTTTCAAACGCTCGGACTTTCTGACGGCTTGGCTTACGGCCAACGGGGTGGATTTTACGGTGTCGGTGTATGCGCCCGCAGGTTGGCAAGGTTCAGGAATCGGAGCGCGTACACAGGTGCCTGAAGACGGTAAGGCAGGCCTACGACCACCGTTGCAAGTTCCGGGCATGGTGTATAGCAGTAGCTTCTATTTCGACTTGGGTGCGTTCATCAAGCATCGCGACAAGTTCTTGACCGAGCAGCAACGCAAAGGCTTCGAAGATTTTGATAGGAATAGTGCGAAGTTTCTCCTGGGGACGCGGTTCAGTGAGTTGGCTTCGGGCTTGGGCCCGCGCCATCGTCTGCTTGTGGCTCAGCCCGATCGGAAAACGTATTCGGTGCCGACTGGGATTACTTTACCGTCGTTTGCCCTAGTGCTGGAGCTCAAGGACGCTGAGCGTATGGGGAATAAGTTGGCTACGCTGTTACGAGGAGCCGCATTCCTGGCCACTTTCCAGACGCGGATGGACTTGGTTGAGGAAGAATACCACGGGGTCAAATTGGTAGGCTATCGCTTCGTCGACAACGAGGCGAATCGTGCGATACAGAATGGGTTGCTCTTCAACTTCAGCCCGTGTTTTGCTCAGGTGGGTGATCAGTTCCTGCTGGGTTCGAGCCTGGAGCTCGGACGCCAGCTGGTGGTGCGTCTGCAACAGGAGCAAAGGCAACCGCGTGCTCGAGACCCGATCTTATTCATGGACGTGGTTTCCTGGGCGGGTATCGCGGACTTGCTCGAGCAGAATAAGGAACAACTGGTGGTGCAGTATATGCTCGAGCGGGTGCAGACGCCCGAATCGGCTCGGCAGCAGGCGGACGAGGTGATTCGCTGGCTCCGTCATTTGGAGCACCTGCAATTTCAATTCACGTCCGAGCCTAAGAGCTCTCGTCTCGAAATTCACATGAAATTATCCCGCTAACGCAACCGGAGGTCTCGGTATGGTACTGCAACAGCGAGCGGCCGCAGATCCGCGCTGGGCTTGGCAACCCTATCGGCCCGACCCGAAGCGACCGTGGAATTTGAAGTGGGCGGGCCACTTATATCGGCGAGCCGCCTTTGCCGCGAATTGGCACGAGCTACAACAGGCCGTTCAAGATGGTCCAGAGGCCACAGTGCAACGGCTGCTCCAGCCAGGTCCCAATCAAGCTGCGTTTGATCGGCAGATGGATGAGTTGGCCGAGAGCATCGCCAAGGCCAATAATCAGCTGCATATGCGGGCCTGGTGGTTGGCCCGAATGTTACGGACGCCGTTTCCTTTGGTCGAAAGGATGACGCTGTTTTGGCACAATCACTTTGCAACGAGTAACGCGAAGGTCAATAATGTTGGCTATATGTTACAGCAGAATCGTACGCTGCGGCGCTACGCCCTCGGTTCGTTTGCCGACATGCTTCAAGCTATTTCTAAAGACCCAGCCATGATGGTTTGGCTCGACACCAACTTGAGCAAAAAAGGCAAGCCCAACGAAAACTACGCCCGCGAACTGATGGAGTTATTCAGCCTGGGGATTGGTAACTACACCGAACAAGATATTCGCGAAGCGGCCCGCGCTTTTACGGGTTGGGAAATTCGTAATGGACAGTTTTATTTCAACCGCAACGAGCACGACGATGGGGAGAAGACGGTCTTCGGTCGCACGGGACGTTGGCAAGGCGAGGACATTGTACGACTCTGTCTCGAGCATCCCGCCTGTCCGCGGTTCCTGGCCCGGAAACTGTTCCGTTATTTCGTCAGCGAAACGCTGGAGCCTTCCCCGGAACTGCTTGAGCCCCTCGCCCAACGCATCCGGGAAACGAACTATCACATCGGGGAAGCGGTACGGATGATTTTGACATCTAATATTTTCTACTCGGAACACGCCTATCGTGGTCGGGTCAAATCGCCCGTTGAGTTTGCAGTGGGGCTGATTCGCGCCCTAGAAGGCCAACCCAGCGCCCTTGCTCTGGCTAACGCTTTGGAAAACGTCGGCCAGCGGCTCTTCTATCCGCCTTCCGTGAAAGGTTGGGATGGCGGCCCTGCCTGGCTTAATTCGACGACGCTCCTGGCTCGAAACAACCTCGCTCAGGCCCTAACTTCGTGCGAAGACCCACAATTTGGCTCCCGCTGCGACCCGGTGCGGGTGGTACGGAAGTACGGCCGCAACACCGACGAAGAAGTCCTCGATTTCTTCCTCGACCTGTTCCTGCAAGGCGATGTCAGTCCCGAGGTACGCACCCGCCTAGCCGATTACCTCCGTCAATCCGCACAATTCCGTTGGCCCGCCTATTGGTCGGAACGGGATCGTCACGAACACCGTATCCGGGCTTTGTGTTATCTGGTGCTGAGCCAACCAGAATTTCAGCTCGACTGAACTTCTCGAGCTGATCATTACAGGGATACAGAGATTGGACACCTGAAAAGGAGGAAATTCCATGCTCAATCGTCGTGAATTCCTGCAGACTTCCCTGGTAGGTTCCAGCCTCGTCTCTTTGAAAAGCTTCGGACCGGGCTTCTTGGCACGCACCGCTTTGGCTGCGCCAACTGCCGATGCGCCAGGGGCCAAAGATACTATCCTCGTCGTCATTCAATTGACGGGCGGCAACGACGGATTGAACACCGTGGTGCCTTTCAAAGACCCCTTATATGGCAAATATCGTCCCACGCTCAGGCTACCTGAAAATCAACTGCGTAAGGTCAATGACGAACTTGGCCTGCATCCGTCCATGACAGGATTTGCTGAATTGCTCCAGGACGGGGCGCTGTGCATCGTGCAAGGCGTGGGCTATCCCAATCCGAGTCAATCACACTTCCGCAGCATGGACATCTGGCATGCAGCTAGCACGAAGGAGAATTTGACGGAAGGTTGGCTCGGCAAGGCTCTGCATCGGTTGAATAACGCGCCGGCGTTTCACGTAGCCATGGCCAACGAACCAAACTGGTTGGCGCTGCAAGGCGGCCCGTTTAAGGTCCCGGCGCTGTCTAGTTTGGAGGACCTACAATTCCGACTCCCTGCTGCTACTGGGGCCGACCGACGGGCACAGCGAGACATTGTGGAAAGCGCGGTAAAACGGCCTGCGGAGAATCCCTTGCTCCAGTTCGTCCAGCAAACCGCCCTCAACACCTACGAAAACACGCGCCGACTCCGCGAGATTGGGCGGAACTATCAGCCCAAGGTTCCTTATCCGCAGACCGGATTAGGCAACCGCCTGCGACTAGTAGCACAACTGATCGAGGCGAACTTGGGAGCCCGCATTTACTATGTCTCGCTCGACGGGTTTGACACGCATGCGGCTCAGGCTAATACTCACGCTAACCTGCTGGCCGAGTTATCCAACGCTGTTACTGCGTTCTTCCGTGATATGGCGGCCCGTGGACATCGCGACCGGATTTGCATTATGACGTTTTCGGAATTTGGTCGGCGCGTGCAAGAGAATGGCTCGCGCGGTACCGACCACGGTAGTGCCGCGCCCATGTTCCTCATTAGTGGCCGAGTACGGGCGGGTATCGTCGGTGCTCATCCCAGTCTGGAGAAGCTGGAGTTCGGCAATCTCAAACACCACACCGACTTTCGACAGGTTTACGCCGCGGTCCTCGAGAAATGGCTAGGCATTCCTAGCGCGGGCATTCTCGACGGCCAATTCACTCCCATTGACATCTTCCGCAGCTAGGCGAAATCTAGCCCGGTGCCATGGTCGGTTTTAAGAAGAGCTCTCGAGGTATTTATTATCGCCATGCCCATTACCTGAGTCGGGCCCAAGTACCCGGCGATGATTTTTCCTCGTCTTTATGGTCCGTTCAATACGGTAGTGCTTTCTTCCGCCCGCACGGGACCAGTGCGCAGAGGGTCAGCGGTTATTTCCACGCGGAGCCGAACGACTCCGGGTTTTAGAGCACGCACATAGACGCGATACATTCGGTCTGTATTGGCTGGTAGGTTCAGTGGTTCGAAAAGCAAGGTCTGACCGTCACGCTTATGGTCGCTAGGCCCTTGCACCCGCGTGATTGCCAACTCCCCAGGGACTTCGACTTTGAGCCGAATGTTCGTCGCTGGTGCGCTGCCTTGATTCCGCACGATTATTTGATAACGCGTGTCTTGGCCTACAAGTATCGGGTCATCGCTGTCCACGACCACGAGGAGTAAACTTGCGGCTCCGAAGATTTCCGTCTTGGCCCGAGCGGTAGCATGACTACCCGCAACACGAGCGGTCGCGAAATGTTCGACCACTCCCGGTTGGTTCCCACGTAGCCCTAACTGCAAAAGGACTTTTTCCCCAGGGCGCAGTTGGCTAATCGTCCAGCTCACCGCGCGGGCAGTTATGGAAGCTGGCGGTTCCACCTGCACCACGTCAGCAGCGCTCGGGCGAAGGTATTCGACCTGAATCTGGCGCAACGCCAGCTCGCTCGCATTGCTGACGATGATCCGTACTGGGAAGTCCGCTCCTGAGGCAGTTTGTGGCGTCGCTTCCAGTTGGATGGCGAGTTGAGGTGCGGCCACAGTGATCACTTGACTGGCGAAAGCCTCTAGTCCGTCGCGGGCGCGAACGTAAGCGTGGTTGGTCCATTGACCAGTGCGCCTCGCTATGAGTCGATATTCGAGCACGCGCTGGCTGCCCGGAGGGATTCGTCCCAGGTAAAAACTGAGGCGTTGTCCACCATCGGCGTGTTCTAAACCAGCAGGCAGTTCGTCGACGACGACGACATCCTCGGCCGGCGCCGTGCCCCGATTGCTGACCAATAAGCGCACAGGCACGCTCGAGCCGGCGAGCACCTGAGTTGGGCCTTCTTTGCGTAATTCCAAATGGGCTTGGCCGAGGGATGGTGCACGAGGACGTACCTCGGTTTCCACACAGACGCCGTGCTCATAACGCACGCGGACACATTGGCGGAGCGCGCCTTCCTGGTTGGCTCGCAACTGAAGCGTCAACTCGCGCGTTTCCCCTGGCCGGAGTCGGTCGAGCCGCCAAACTAGTTCACCGTCTCGCCGCTCGGTTTGCGGCATCGTGGTGAGCACTTCCACAGGGGAACTAATTCGATTGCGGACTTCGACGTAATACACGGCCACGGGAGAGCGATTGTACACGCGAATACGGCAGAGTACCGTCTCGCCCGCAGTTACGGATGCAGGGGCCAAGACGCGCACGCCAACTGTAGCAGGCGGCACGCCTGCCGATGATGAACTGCTTCCATGAGACGAAGATCCGTTGCCATGCGCTGCTTTATCGAGGCAGGTTCTCCCAATATAGTTGCTCGCGTAAGCCGTATCAGGTTCCATCCCCAACGACGCGACATGGACTTGTGACCTTTGAAGATCATTTTCTGGCACGTTCAGCGCAGCATTGAGCCAAGCCACCCAGAGCAACGCGTAGGTCATGGACACCGTCCCCCATGTCGATCGGTGAGCCTGGAAGTGATCGCTCTCCGTCCGTGGAGCTTAGCTTATGAAGCGTCAGTTTGCTTAGGGAACGGGACAAGCAATTTCGCCGCGGAAGAAACCGCTATCTGCAGGGGCGGTATATCGAATATCCAGCGCGGGTGTTTCCAAGCGTTGACCTTTGCGGAAATGGCTTTCTAGGAGAAAATCTAACGTGCCACTGGTCAGAAGCGTACGCTCAACAGGATACGGAGCTTTCCGCTGCACAAGTAGCTTTTCAATGTTGAACACAAGAGCGTCAAAATACTTAGCTCCTGGGGGAGAGGGCAGGTAAAACATGCAGGAGACAGGTTTTCGTTGGCCAGCGATGCGGGCGGCAAAGCAGAAATCATAGATATGACCGTTGAGCAAGAGCACAGCTGCCCGGCGACCGTCGCGATATTCGAGCAAAAAAGCTATGGGCGGAATGCTGGGTCGGCCCAAGACGGGAGTGCCGACGTTTTTGCGGATATCGCCGGGATTCAACGTTTCGCTGCGTCCTAGAGCGTGTTCCAGAAGTTCCCAGCTCCACAGCCCCTTGTCGCCGGCCTGCCAAACTGCTTCGCCGGTTAGGCAGGTAACTGCCGCTATACCGGTCTCGCCGTCCTGTCGACGTTCCATCATCACTTGTAAAGCCTCTAGCGCGTGAAAGCCGTACACTTCGATGGGACCATAAGCTGCCAGAATCGCTTCTTCAATGGGCGTGTTCAAAGGCAACTCCAGTTCCGGACGACGCCAAGTTACTGGCAAACTCGAGCCCGCCATGAGCGGTATGTTCAGTTCTTTCGCCCAATCGTACATCTGCTTCGCTTTTTCCCAGCTATAAGAAAGATGCTTATCCACGAATACCGGCACTACTTGCTTCGTCTCACGAAAGAGGCGGACAATTCGTTCCATCCACTCATAACGGGGGTAGAGAATCTGTCCCTTTTCGTTTGTAGGGTAATCGCCGTGCTCGGCGATATGCAAGATGCCGTCCACCACCAGCTTGTTGGTGCCTAAGGTGAGGGCTTCCTCGATACTGCGACATAGGCGGATGCCATACTCGTCTGCCAGGCTGCGCGACAAGTCGTTAGGGGGAAATTGATCCACGTAAAGCGTGTAAACATAATGCTGGGGGACGTGGAACTTACCTTGCACAGCATAACCGAAGAGGAACCGACCCGCGATATGGTAGGAATGCGACATGGGGCGGTAAACCGTAGTCAAAACTGCCAAAGGCTTGCGATGCTTGGTTTCCAGTCGGGGCGGTCTTGTACGAAACGGCACCTCCTGACCCAGCAGGTGGGCAGTCCCGCAACCGCAGACGGTCCCCAAAAGACTTTGCAGAAATTGCCGTCGGCTGAAATAGGAGGCTACCCCTGACATGACCGATCTCCCCGGAATTGAATAATCCATATCTCTCCCGGCATGAAATAGGTTCGGAAGCATGATTGAATCGCCTGTTAGTCAAGATGGCAGGGAGAGCGAAGTGTGTTACTTTCGAGCAAGCTGAATGGGTTCCTGCAGGTGGAGAGTTTCCCTCTCGTTATCGCTGTATTTTGTGCGAAGGAAGAGGCTGTCGAGCAAGATGTTCGAGGCTCTTTGGGAGTATGATCCGCCGATGAGTTGATATGATACCCTAAGCGCTTTTTGTGCTGGGGTCGAAAAATTTTGCCGGCTTCAACCATGCAGCTCTAATCCACGTAGAAGAGAGGACTGCCTAAGGCCGTCAACTCAACGGGGAAGTCATCATGCGAGTCGGCTTGGCGGGTTACATGGGGAGTGGAAAAACCACGTTGTTTCGCTGGCTCACTGGTGTTACGCCCGAACCTTCGGCCCTTCGAGGCCAGCTGGGTATCGCCCGCTTGCCCGATGAAAGGCTCGAGTGGTTAGCTCAACTAGCCCACTCAAAAAAGGCAACGCCGGCGACGTTAGAATTTGTGGACGTACCGGGCTTGATGACCGAGGATGCCCGGGATAATCCCCGCCGACTCGCGATACTGCGGGAAACTGTTGGCCTGCTTCTCGTTTTATCAGCATTTCGAGAGGACCCCGTTGCCGAATACCGGAGGCTCATCAGTGAACTGGCGTTAGCAGATTTGGAAATCTTGAGTAACCGAATACAGCGCTTGGAGGCCTTGGCCCGAAAGGGGAGGTCGGCGGCGGAGCGCGAAGCGGACGAACGGGAACGAGCGTTACTACAACGACTGAAGCAATCCTTGGAAAGAGATCCCGCCGCTCATATTACTCTGTCTAACGATGAAGAAAAACTGGTGCGGGCCTTTCAGCTGTTTGCTTTGAAACCGCGGATGGTATTGCTAAATACCGGCGAAAGCTGGTCTGCGGAACGCTTACCTCGACCCTTAGCCGAGCTGCAGCCAACACCATTGGTAGTACCCGTGCAATTAGAGTGGGAAGTTAGTCAGTTACCTGCCAGCGAGCGGGAAGCTTTCGCTCAGGAATTAGGCTTACAAAGTCTGGGCCGAGAGGAAGTGTTGCGAAGGATTTATTACGGCTTAGGACAAATTATCTTTTACACCATGAACAACGAAGAATGCCGAGCTTGGCCCCTTCGTGCCGGAACCAGTGTGGTCAAGGCGGCAGGCACTATTCACAGCGACTTCGAAGCGGGCTTTGTCCGGGCTGAGGTAATCTCTTATGACGCGCTGCGTCGCGCAGGCTCTATGAAAGAAGCCAAAGCACAGGGGTTGGTGCGCTTGGAGGGCAAAAACTATATCGTGCAAGATGGGGACGTTATCTACATTCTGGCCAACCGCTAGGGAGGTTGCGAGCCTTGACGGACCATTTCCTCTTCCACGTGAAAGAATGCGAAGCCGTTATGGGCAGGTGCCATTTGGGCGAACTCAAGACAACGAGTTGGCTTTTCCCAAGTGTCTTAGCGGACGCTCGCTTAACCGCACCCTTTGAGCAAGCCCTGACAAGCCAAGTGCTTCCTATCGCGTTGAGCGGCCGCATGCCGCTCTGGTTAGTCAGCGGACTGGTGGCCTGGTTAGTTCGTCTCGCCAATTCTCCACCGAGTATTTGGCTTTTTGAGCCTCGTTTAGCGAATTATGTTCCCGTTTGGCCAACGTCAGTATGTCGCAACTGGCTCAGCCAAATGCAGGTGAGTCAACTCCCAACGGAGCTTTTCCAAGAAAAAAATCCGGAATATTCTCGGCACCTTGCGGAAAAGGCCTATCCTGACGTGGGCTGGCCCTTGGCCGCGGAAGTGGTGCAAGTGCGGACACCGCCAAGGGAACAGCTAGGATTTCCCGCTATCATTCACGCCAAGCCCGCGCTTGAACAACTGTTAGCCGACTGCTCGCGGTCGCTGCTGGCATTGGATGGCCCAATGCCCCTATGGCTGGCAGCGGCCATAGCAGGCGAATTAACGAGTTGGCCGAGTTTGGAAGTTCTCGCAGTCCATGCCCCAGCGGAGGGCGGTTTCGTCGTGGTTCAGGGAAATCCCCAAGTGCCCGTAGGCACGGTCATTCCGAGGCGGCAGCCTCTGCTCGTGGCGATCATCGGCGACCCGCAACATGGCAAGTCGGTTTTGTCCTGGAAACTCTATTGGCAACTCCAGGAACGGAAAGTTTTACGGGTGTATCGCCTGGACGCCGACGCGTATTCTCCCACGCCCGGCTGGTCGCTCAATCCGTTGACCAAGCCCATCCGCGACGAATATAAGCGGGTGCGCGGACCCTGGAGCGACAAAGACCACGAGACGCTCGCTAACGCCTTGCGGAATTTGAAGCGGACTATGCTCGATTTGGTCTTAGTGGACCTCCCCGGCGGCGATCATAGCTGTCAACCGCCGCTCCGGGTCCCACCGAGCAGAGAGAAGGTCTTTCAGGCAGTGGACAAGTTCATTCTGGTTTATTGCGACGGCTCCTGTGGTAAATATCCCGATTGTCGTTCCGGCTGGCACCAAGCACTGCGAAATCTCGGTCTGATTGGCGCATTGGCGGCCGAGGTTATTTCCGTGCTCGATGCCAGCGAAGAGCTACCGGGAGTATCCAACAAGCCCAACGTCAGTAGCTCACAAAAAGACGGGGAGCTGGCGCTCCTGCCCCGTTGGCGGGTGAGCAAACTCCAGCGGCAACTGGTCCGCGAGACCACCTTCGCGATTGAAGACTTATCTCAATTTATCCTTAGGCTTACTCGACCCTATGACCTGGCCACTTCGTAGCCGCGTCCATGAAACACTGCACGAAGGGGAGGAAGCACGCTCATGACGAAACCGCTTAACGTAGGAATGATTGGCTATGGCTTCATGGGACGGGCACATTCCAACGCGTATTGTCAGGTGAATCATTTCTTCGATGTGCCTTTTCGTCCCGTTCTCAAAGCCGCTTGCGCACGCAACGTAGAGAAGCTCAAGGCCTTCGCCGAAACATGGGGCTACGAATCTATCGAAACCGATTGGCGAAAGCTTGTCGAACGCCGGGACATTGACCTCGTGGACATCTGCGTACCTAACAATCTGCATGCGGAGATTGCGTTGGCAGCGGCCCAGGCAGGCAAGATGATCCTATGTGAAAAGCCGTTGGCTATGAACGCCGCCGAAGGGCAGAAGATGGTTGAAGCTGTCGAAAAGGCAGGCGTGGCTAATATGGTCTGGTATAACTATCGGCGCGTTCCCGCGGTGAGTCTGGCCAAACGCTTGATTGATGAGGGGCGCTTGGGCCGAATTTTCCACTATCGCGCGCAGTTCTTGCAGGACTGGACGATCAATCCCGAAGTTCCGCAAGGGGGCACAGCGTTATGGCGACTGGACGTCCATGCCGCGGGAAGCGGGGTAACTGGCGACTTATTGGCCCACTGCATTGACACCGCAATGTGGCTCAATGGTCCCATCACCCAAGTATGTGCTATGACAGAAACCTTTGTGAAACAGCGGCAACATGCGCTTACGGGGAAGATCGAGCCAGTGGGGATAGACGACGCTTGCGCCTTCCTGGCCCGATACGCGAATGGGTCTTTAGGAGTGTTCGAATCAACACGTTACGCCCGCGGGCATAAAGCGCTTTACACCTTCGAGATCAACGGCGAACACGCTTCCTTAGCATGGAATCTGCATGACCTGCATCGCCTGGCGTATTTTGACCATCGAGACGAGGGTAAGCTGCGCGGCTGGCGTTCGATTCATGTCACCGATCACGGGGGCGAGCATCCCTACATGGACAAATGGTGGGTGCCCGGACTGCAAATTGGCTATGAACATACGTTTATTCACCAACTGGCCGATTTTCTCACCGCTCTGGGCAAAGGCGAGCTTGCTGAGCCAACGTTCCGCACCGCCTTACAAACCCAAAAGGTCTGCGACGCCGTTCTCGAAAGTGCCCGCACTCGGCAATGGGTGGAAGTTGCTTATTAGGCGGTCCAGGCAAAGAACGGGCTTCGCTGATTGCTATTCATCGCGAGATGAACCGGATAATAATCCCGCGCGGAACAGGAAGTACAGAATTGTCAATAAGGTGCTGACCACCGCTGCGACATAGGTCCATGCTGCCGCATTGAGCACACGGTCCACGCCTTCGCGCTCCTGCGGCGCAATAATTCCCGTTTCCAAAAGTAACTGTTTGGCTCGCCGGCTCGCATCGAACTCCACCGGCAAGGTGACCAATTGGAATAAGAGCACGGCCGAGAAAAGCACTACTCCCAGCAGCACCACAAACGGGTGGATGAACAAACCGATAGCCATGACTATATAGCCCAGAGTCGAACCGATATGTGCCGTGGGCACCAGAGTGGATCGTAACCATAACGGCGCATATTGGGTGGCATGCTGCAGAGCATGACCGGCTTCGTGAGCGGCGACACCGACTGCGGCGATCGAGCGACTATAGTACGTTTCGGGGGACAGAGCTAACCGCTTGTGTAAGGGGTCATAATGATCGCTCAGGAAACCTTCGGTGACCGTCACTTCGACGTCGTGAATTCCCGCCTGATCGAGTATGTATTGTGCTGCCTCCGCACCCGTCATCCCCGAAGCGTTAGGGATTTGACTATAGTACGAGAAATTAGCCTTAACACGCCAGCTGGCCCACAAAGAGAGTAACAAACCGGGCAGCAGGAATATTAGATAGATGGGATCGAAATAAAGCATAATTGTTCGCCCTCCAAATTGCTATTTTCCAGCGTTACTAGGGGCTCTCGGCAGGCCAAGAATCCTCGTAGCCTGACGATATACCCGAGAAAGGTTAGCCACCATGTCCCTGCCGCGGATTTTATGGCTACTGACTGGGCCGTTTTTCTCTCCGGCCCACGCTTGAGAGCCTATCTATTATAAGCCAACGAGTAAGTGATTCTTGTAAGACACCGCGAGCATGAGCGAAACCGGCCTTCACCAGGACGTCTGGCGGCTCTTTTTGCCCGTGGTAGCGACTTGGTTTCAGCGCCACCTCGGTGAGCCGTCGCCGATACAAAAGCAGGGCTGGCCCATAATCGCCACGGGTCAGCACACCCTGCTTATCGCCCCCACTGGGTCAGGCAAAACTTTAGCGGCGTTCTTAGTGGCGCTGGACCGACTGTGGCGTACGGCCAGCGATGCCGATACCGTTCGCGTGCTCTATATTTCGCCTCTACGAGCTCTGAATTATGACATTTCTCGCAACTTAGAAGTGCCGCTAGCCGGCGTGCAGCAATTAGCCCACGAATGGGGACTGACTCTGCCGAAATTGCGCCTGGCCGTGCGGACGGGCGACACTCCGACCCGAGAACGTTGGCGTTTGCGACGTAAGCCACCGCATATTCTCATTACCACACCAGAGTCTCTCCATCTGCTGCTTACGTCGCGCGCTCGCGAAATGCTTCGGCAGGTAGAGGTTTGTATCCTCGACGAATGGCATGCATTGTACGCCAATAAGCGAGGAGTGTTCACCTGTCTACTGTTGGAGCGTCTGGCCGCGCTCAATCCGCGGGAATTTCAGCGAATCGGCTTATCAGCCACTTTGCGACCTGCGGAAGTCGCGGCGCAAATGCTCGGCGGGGTCGGCAGAGCGGTGACCGTCCTTGACCTCGGACAAAGTCGTCCCCTGGACGTGGCGGTGCTTGCTCCTGCTGTAGACATGGCGCGGGGGCCGGAAACCAGCGTGTGGTCGGCCTTGGAATCGGCAACGCTCCAACTCATCGCGCAACACACATCCACGCTGGTCTTCACTAATAATCGCCGCGCGGCCGAGCATTTGTCAGCCCGTTTACGCGAAAGTTGGGACTGGAGTTCAGCAGATTGGTGGGAAACTTCAACTGAGCCACCGATTCGCGCCCATCATGGCAGTCTTTCGCTTCCAGTACGGCGCCAAACCGAACAGGCGCTTAAGGCCGGGGCGTTACGGGCCGTAGTAGCCACCGCATCTCTGGAGCTAGGCTTAGATCTCGGTTCCGTGCATCTGGTATGCCAGATCGAATCGCCGGGCAGCGTCTATCGGGCGTGGCAACGACTGGGGCGTTCAGGCCATACGGTGGGAGCCGTGTGTAAAGGCCGATTTCTGGCTAAAACTGCCTCGGACTTACTCGAACTGGCTGCCCTGGTTCGCGCGATGCGACAAGGGATACTCGAGACTTTGCAGCCGCCTCAAAGTTGTCTCGATGTCCTAGCCCAGCAAATCGTGGCCATGGTCGCGATGGACGTTTGGCCCGTCGCGGAACTGGAACGGGTGGTACGTCGGGCTTGGCCATATCGAGACCTGCCTTCGTCCGCTTGGCAAAACGTCCTGGCCATGCTCAGTGGCCGGGGGCATGGGTTCGACAAAAAGCTGGCACGACCCCGCATCAGTTGGGACCAGGCTACGGGGCAACTTTACCCGCTCCCTGGCAGCCAACATCTGGCGCTGGTCAACGGAGGCACCATTCCCGACACCGGGCAATACAAAGTGATCCTCGCCGACAACCGTGCGGTGCTGGGAACGCTGGATGAAGAATTTGTTTACGAACGACGTTTAGGCGATGTCTTTGTGCTCGGCACCGGAGTTTGGCGCATTGTAGATATTGGCCCTGAGGAGGTCGTGGTGAGCCATGCGGCTACCGATGAGCCAGTAATCATGCCTTTCTGGCGCGGAGAACGCCTGGGACGCAGTTGGGAATTGGGTCAAGCAGTGGCGCAATTGCTCCGCGAATTGGCTGAGCGGTTACACGACCCGGACACACTGGATTGGCTCCAGCGCGAGTGCAGCCTGGAAGAACGAGCAGCGCGCCACCTCCTCGATTATGTTCAACGTCAAATCCAACAAACGGGCACCGTGCCCAGCGACAGAGTACTCGTCGTCGAGGCTTTCCCCGATGAGATGGGGGATTGGTATTTAGCAATACTAGCACCGTTTGGCTACCGTTGGAACTTAACGCTGCGTCTGGCTGTGGAGGCCTGGTGGAAAGAACACTTTGGTTTCCTGCCGCCGGCGGTGCACCATGACGACGGGATCCTCGTTCGCCTCATGGACGTCGGCACGCCGCCGTTGGACATCTGGGAGCATCTCGATCCCGCGCGTCTGGAATCGGACATTCTTCATGCCCTTACGGACAGCGCTTTTTTTGCAATTCGCTTCCGTCATAACGCTATGCGGGCATTGCTTTTGCCGCGGTTGCATCCTCATCGCCGCACGCCGCTCTGGCTACAACGGCTCAAGGCGCGAAATTGGCTCCAGCTGGTGCGTGACTATCCTGATTTTCCCATCGTAGTCGAAACGTATCGGGAATGCCTGCAAGAGCACTTGGACATTCCGCGGCTGCGTCAAGTCCTTGAGGCGATAGCTCGGGGAAATTTCACAGTTCATCGCGCCGTTCGCCAGTCCCCCTCGCCGTTTGCCGCTCAGTTGCGGTTCCACTTTACTGGGGCCTTTATGTACGACTACGACCGCGTGGTAGTCCCTCAGTCCCGTCCCCAGGTTTCCTTAGAGGGTTTGCGTGAGTTGATTGGACCTGTTGCTAAGGAAAGCATCGAACCAACGGTCCTCGAAGCTACGCAAAACCAAGCAACAAGTCCTATCCGCAGTGAACATGAATTGGCAGAATGGCTGCGTCAACGAGGCGACACGTTACCCCAAGAAATCCCGCCGGGACAGGAGGAACGCTTACGACAATTAGTTCAACTAGGGCGCATTATCTGGTGGCAGATGCCCGGACCGGTGCAGCAACCGGGTCGGTGGATTGCTGCGGAAAATCTGCCATTATTCCGCACGGCCTTTGCGTTTGAAAGCGAAGCCAGGAACAATTCGGCCCAGGTTGAAAACCGCGTTTCAGAATCAGCGGACGAATTGGCACGACGCGAAATTCTTCGCCGCCATATTTTGCATCAAGCTCACGTGAGCCTCACCGACCTCTCAGCGCGATACCCATTGTCCCGCGAATGGCTTGAACGCACCCTCGATGGTTGGGTCCGACAAGGCTGGTTATGCCGGCTTACAGACGCCTATGGCAACACGCGTTATGTCCGTAGCGAGTTGGTGGAACAAGCGCGACAGCATCAGCGGCAGCAACGCCGGCGTGCCCACCGCGAAGTACCACTGCGGCAATACGCGCGTTTCCTGTTGCACTGGCACGGGCTTGTTCCCCAACCTGGTCAGATAGGCACGGATGCACTTCGGCGTGCCTTGAGCCGGCTCCAGGCGTTGTGGCTACCTGCGTCAGTATGGGAATCACTCCTATTGCATCCGCGTGTGCCCGAATATCAATCACCCTGGTTGGACATGCTCATCCAGAACGGTGAATGGCTGTGGCTGCTCCGAAGTGAACCCAGAACATCAGCAGAACTGCGAAACCAGCCATCCCGCCTCGCGGCATGCGAATTAGCTTTTTTACCTCGAAGCGACGCGGAATTTGCCAGCTGTCTGCGACCTCCGGAGGGATTATCGAAAAGCCCGTTAGCCGAGCAACTCTATGAAGCCCTAACTCGCCAAGGAGCGAGCTTCGTCGTGGATCTGGCACGCATCACGGGTTGGGCGCCGAGCCGAATCCGGCAAGCGTTGCGCGAGTTAGCCTTAGGCAGCCTCGTCTCCAATGACCATTTCGACGTGGTTCGCCATTGGGAGGCCTGGAACGCCTGGCAAGACGGTCAGCACAAAAGTGGTTGGCGTCGCCGCTTATTGATCGGCCAGACGGGCGAAGGTCGTTGGTTTGCTTTACCGCAACAACAGCCCCGTGCTGAGGCCGTTGTACTGTGGTGGGTTCACGTGCTCTTCGAACGTTACGGTGTGGTTTGTCGTGAGTTGGCGTCCTATGAGAGTTGCCCACTGCCGTGGTCTGTCCTACGGGCAGCCTTGGAGCAACTCGAATGGGCCGGAGAGGCACTGCGCGGTTACTTCATCGAAGGCTGGTCTGGGGAACAATATGCCCTACCCGAAGCGATTCACCTACTTTACCAGGCCAGCATCCCGCCTCAGTCGGTGATTCCTGTTTCAGCGATCGATCCCGCGGCTCTGGTGGGCCTCGATGCTGAGACAGATAAACACATCTTCGGCGTGGGTGTCCGCACCTCCCGCCGAGTGAGCCACGCGATTATTTGGCTGGGGGATGAACCCGCCTGGCTCGTCGAAAACTTCGGACAGCAATTGACCGCGCTTACGCAGCGCGATATGGTTGAGGCTCACGCTGCCCTGACCGCACTCAGCCATCTCGCCCGCTGGTGGAGGCCCTGGCTACGCGGACGCTTACAGGTATTGACTTGTAACCAACAACCAGTTACGGACAGTCCGATTGCCCAAACTTTGCATCAACTAGGCTTCGTCCGCGACTATGAAGGCCTCACGCTTTACCTAGGCAGCGATTGAAACCCCGCAAAAGCAGGTCGAAGCGATAAATTATCGTTTCCGTACCGCAGCTTTTCGGGGCGACTTAAATGCTCGAGGCATGGCGATTTTGCCCAGTAGCCATAATAGCAGCGTTTCTTGAGCGTGCATACGGTTAGCTGCCTGGTGAAATACGACACTTTGCGGGCCGTCCAAAACTTCGTCCGTGATTTCCTCGCCCCGATGGGCCGGCAAACAATGCATGACGCGTGCGTTGGGTTTGGCGTGCTGTAAAAGAGCGCGATCTACGCGGTAGCGAGCGAAGGCCCTCTGCCGTTCGGATTGTTCTTTTTCCTGGCCCATACTCGTCCAGACATCCGTATAAATGATGTCGGCCTCACAAACCGCCTGGGCAGGCTCATCAAAATACTGCAACACCGCTTTCGGAAAGCGGGCAGCCAACTCGGTCAAAAAACTCGGCTCAAAGCGGAACGCAGGCGGACAAGCATGATGCCAACGCACGCCCAGCATAGCACAACCAAGGGCCAGCGAGCGGGCAATGTTGTTACTATCGCCAATAAACGCCAAGGTACGCCCCGTCAGCGAGCCGAGCAATTCCGTCATGGTTACAAAGTCTCCTAAGGCTTGACACGGATGTTCCCGATCGGAAAGTCCATTGATTACGGGCACCTGGGCATGTTGTGCAAAAATTTCGAGCGTCTGATGACGAAAAACACGTAGAACAATCGCATGCACGTACTGGCTCAGCGTGCGGGCGCAATCCGCTAAGCTCTCGCGTATGCCCAGTCCTACTTCCTGCCCTGTCAGGAAGATGCTGGTACCCCCCAACCGTGCCATGCCCGCTTCAAAGCTCACGCGAGTACGGAGTGACGGCTTTTCGAAAATCAGTGCCAAAATACTTCCCCGCAAAGGCGTGGCCACCTTCTTGCGTTTTTTTCGACGGATGGTAGTGTGCACGAGCCAGTGCAACTCCTGCGGACTCAAATCCGCCAAGCTCAGGAAGTGCCGCATGGCAACTTCTCCACACGCGCCTCACGAAGCCGCAACCGCATCCCGTTCGGCAGCCTCCAGGAGCACTTCTTCAAGGATCCGACAACCCTCGTCAATTTGCTCGTCTGTAATCGTGAGCGCTGGCAAAAGACGAATGACCGTCTGCTGTGTGCAATTGACTAATAGGCGCCGCTCTAAACAGCGCTGCACTATGCCGTTACCATCCTCCTGCAATTCGATCCCAATCATGGCCCCGAGAATGCGAATTTCACGGACCAGAGGGCAACGAGCTTGCAGTGACTGCAGATGATGTCGGAACCGCTCCCCAATCGCTGCGGCGCGTTCCAATAAACCTTGTTCCTCAATCGTCTCCACCGTGGCCAGAGCAGCGCGACAGGCAATCGGATTACCGCCAAAAGTGGCCGCGTGCATCCCTGGTTGTAACCGCTGCGCCAATTCCCGTTTGGCAATCATCGCCCCGGCTGCCACTCCTCCCGCCAAGCCCTTGGCCAAGGTCATGATGTCCGGTTCCACCTCCCAGTGCTGATAAGCAAACCATTTCCCCGTCCGCCCCATTCCTGTCTGTACTTCGTCGAAAATTAACACCAACTGATGCCGGTCGGCCAGCTCACGCAGGGCACGTAGGTAACCTTCTGGGGCGATACGAACCCCGCCTTCCCCTTGCACAGGTTCGACCAAGATAGCGCAAGTCTCGTCGTCAATCGCATCAGCCACCGCGTCGGCGTCGCCAAAGGGAACATGGCGAAATCCTGGTAGCATTGGCTCAAAACCGTGATGATATTTCGCTTGCCCCGTAGCACTCAGAGCCCCAAACGTTCGACCGTGAAAACTGTTAAGCATCGCTATGATTTTATAACGTTGAGGCTTTCCCCACAATCGCGCCAACTTAATCGCCGCCTCCACTGCTTCCGCACCACTATTACAGAAGAAACACTGTCCCCCGAAACTGCGTAAGCTCAACGCTTGAGCCAATAACCCTTGTGCTTCCATGTACCAGGTATTGGGCACGTGGATCAGCTCGCCGACTTGCTCCCGCACCGCCTGCACAACCCGTGGCGGGCAATGGCCCAACAAGTTGCAACCCCAACCAGGGAACAAGTCGAGATAGCGATTCCCCTCAGCATCCCAAACATACGAACCTTCCCCCCGAACCAGACAGACGGGAAAACGTTTGTAGTTGCCAATGACATAGCGGTCAAAAAGCTCAATGATCTGTGCGGAAGAGCGACGTCGGCCCCCATTCATAGTCGGTGACTCACTGTGCGTCGCGAATGATTTCCGTGCCGATCCCTCGGTCCGTGTAAATCTCCAGTAAGAGCGAATGGCGAATACGTCCGTCAATGATATGAGTCTTGCGCACGCCTGCGGCCAAGGCCTCCAGGCATCCCTCCACTTTCGGTATCATACCCTCGTCTACGACCTTATCCCGAATCAGCTGCCGACACTCCGATTCAGTGATACTGCTAATCAGCGAGAGGGGGTCGCGGCGATCGCGCAAAAGGCCAGGCGTGTCCGTCAGGAAAACCAACTTTTCCGCCCGCAAATGGGCGGCCACCGCCGCCGCGGCCGTGTCGGCATTCACGTTCAGCCAACCACCATCCTCGCCCACCGCCAACGACGGAATTACCGGCACCACACCCGCGGCACATACATTCTCGATCACCTGCGTCTCCACTCGAGTAATTCGTCCCACGCGACCCAAATCCACCCGTTGGCCAGCCTCGGTCTCTAAAAACAGCTTCTGACCAAACAAAACACGTAATGAGCCCGTGTGCAGTCCGATAGCACGTCCTCCGAACTGTTGAATCCGCTGCACGATATCGGCATTGATTTCGTCCCGCAGCACTTGGACGACGATCTCCAAGGTCGCCTCGTCGGTGACTCGCCGACCTAGCACCTTTCGGGGCACTAACCCAGCCCGCGCCATCGCTCGATCAATCGCCTTCCCCCCACCGTGCACCAACACCGGCCGCATCCCGACCGTTTCCATAAACACCACATCCTGTAACGTCGCCTGCAGTGCTTCCTCGTCCTCCATCGCACTGCCGCCGAGCTTAATCACTGTGATGCGGTCCCGAAATTGCCGAATGTAGCTCAGCGCTTCAATCAGGACCTCGGCTTTTCGGATAGCATCGTTCATCTCGAGTGGCCTATTCTCCCGGGGAAAGAAGAGTAAAGTTTACGACTCATCATCCTCACGTCAAGCAGGTCAGTATCCAGTCTCACTGACCCTGTGAAAAAACTTGTAGCGAGGTTGGACAAGCTCGCTTGGCTTTCATACCTTGAAAATCCGCAGCAAAGGAAACACGCTGGCAGTCGCTCCGCAAGGATCTTCCAGGGCAATCAATTAGGAGGCTTGATATGCAGAAGCGCAGCGTCACCTTCAAGGGCAATCCACTCACCCTGGTCGGGCCAGAACTGAAGTCCGGCGATAAAGCCCCTGACTTTGTTTGTTTTCGTTTCTTACCCGAGAAAGGACTGGTAAAAGTGACATTGGCCGATGCTTTGGCAGGCAAACCCACTCTGTTTAGTGTCGTCCCGTCCTTGGATACTCCAGTCTGCAGCACGCAAACGCAAAAATTTAACGCCGCCCTGGCCGAACTCGCTGGCAAAGTCAACTGTTACACCGTCAGCGTCGATTTGCCCTTCGCACAAAACCGCTTTTGCAACACGTGCAACATTACTAACTCCATCCCGTTGTCGGACTATCAGGAACGTTCCTTTGGCCAAAACTACGGCGTGCTCATTGACGAACTCAAACTCCTGGCCCGCAGCGTCTTCGTAGTGGACAAAGACGGCACGATCCGCTACTGCCAAATCGTCCCCGAAGTTACTCAGGAACCCGACTATGATAAAGCCCTCGCTGCTCTCAAGAGCCTCGTTGCCTAAGCACTAGCGCTCCCTTCTAAGTAAACGTTTTCTTGCCTGATTCGCTTAAGCGCCTGACTTCGTTACTTGCACTGCTAAATTAGGCCGTAAATACCGTGTCTTAGCCGCAACGAGGTGGCCAGGCATTTGGCGCTTCCAGCACACGCTGTACATCGTGTTGGCGAATTTATTGCCCGGCCAGTGGCCATAGGCTCGATTCACGATC
This sequence comes from Gemmatales bacterium, assembly GCA_025060195.1. Taxonomy (GTDB): domain Bacteria; phylum Planctomycetota; class Planctomycetia; order Gemmatales; family HRBIN36; genus HRBIN36. Next base: position 58,837 of record JANXCQ010000016.1, read on the forward strand.
GGTACATGCTTAGTCTCACCTTAGTGCGAAACGAAGGCCACAGTAACGACGGTGTATTTTCTCGCATGTATAAGTTGGCCCGGTGCTCCCCATATCCAAAACATTAGTTGGTCCCCATAACTTGCGCCACCGAGTATAGCAAAATTTCTACTTGAATATTTGGCGATTTACATCCGGGATACAGTAGGAGTTTACACCCGTTTTAACTCGACGTTCCGAACTATCCCCTCTAACCATTGGTAACAGACTTGATGTAATGGCACCTCCATGCGTGCCGCTCAAGAGGCCTAATGGCTGATTAGTCCTAGCCCTGTGTCGCTCGGCCCTGAAAGGTGAGACATTCCCTCTCCAAACTTAGCAAACGGAACATGAGCTAGCGGGCTATTCGGTCCGCTATGTCGCTAATGGCTCCGCAGTCTCCTCTCCCAATTCACTAAACGTAATACCTTCCTTACCATGCCCATGAAATTATGAGCACCCAACTCCGGAGTCTCCTCTCCCAATTTAGCAAACGGAACACGAACTTCGCCCGGTACGGTTCCAAGCTGCCCACTAAAATAGGCTCCTGCCGCTCTACTTGGGCCATCGACATCAATCGTTGTCAGACCTCATGAAGACGGTATGATAAAGCTGTTAGCTCAGTTTGCGATGCAGTATAGGGTCTGCCGAATGTGCGTTAATCGTTTCACCACGCTCAAGGCCGCGCCCAGCGTGCGGTCAGATTAGCCCCAGATCACTTGTCGCGTTCCCATGCGGAGCCGCATAGCTAATTGAGTTCAGGATTCCACCCGGCAATTATTGGACCACTAGCTTCCACTTTGCTAGAGCAAAGCCGCTTTACAAGGCTACGGCTCGGAAGGCCAGGATTGAAGTTGCTCTAGCGGCGCGTCGCGTATCGCCGTGCATGACCCATACTCACCGCCTGCACCGTTACCATCATATGGCGGCGCGTGAGTTTGCTTGCGTATAGTCGATCTTGCTAGGCTCTAAGTTTTCATTCCGTTTCACTTGCGTCAGAAATAGCCTCATTAGGCGTACCATGCCTGGGCAGACGTTAGGCAATTCGACATCGGCCCAGTCTAATAAGCGATAAGGCGGATCTTCTATCCATGGGCGTGCCGCAATAACAATAGAAAATATACTCCAGCATGTGGATATGTGCGATCCAGTCCAAGCGGGAGGTTGAATCCATGCTTACAGTAAAATGGGAACGATGCGCCGTTTTTCGTCTCCATCCTTGGTCGCCTGTTGACTTAGATAAATAGCGGGTGCAGAAATAGCTTACTTATACCTCGGAGAGCTGTTTCTGAGTGATATGTTACAGCTGGCGGATACGTTACAGCATGCTAAGATTCGCCGGCATTCCATGGGTTGCCAAGCCACATACCAAGCGGTCAAACAATGCTGTACTATTGATACAGAACGCACCTAATTAGCAAACTTCTATATATCTAGCTAAATAAATCTGAGGTAATCTGCGGTTTGAGTTATAGGCTCATTAAGGTAAGTGTATATGCATACTTGCTAAGCTGAGGCCTGCTTCAACGGAGCCTTTGCCATGCAAGGAGAAACTACACGAATAATAGACCGCCGATCATACGAACTCGTACAGACTTAGCAGGACTATGCTTGTTCACAAACAATATTCGTGATAAGATCACTGCTTAGCCAGGGACTTAGGGCGGATGGATAATCCCAATCGTGGTATTCCAAAGCGTCACTCTTGTCGAAGGACAACTATATTCTTGATGTCGCATCCGACCACTTAGGTTTTTAGATATCGGGCCTTCTTAGCTTATACGCTTAATGCGTATATGTGCCTAATAGTAGGCCCTGAGCCTTAGTCATCCTAGTACCGGCGCAGGTTAGCTCATAATTCTTCATGTATATCTGCACAATGTGCGGTTCTACAAGACCTGACAACCATGCGAGAAGTAAACGAATACAGCTCTGCTATGCTGAGGACTTAGCGTTTTTTAGCTGGAGATTTCGCGGTTGGGGCGGGCGACTTGATGCCATAGAGTTGAGCGTACTTATTACGCAGATAGCTTAGGAACGGTTCTGGGGATAGTGTCTTGCCGGTAACTTTCCGGCAGAGCTCGGCGGCGCGGTAACGTTGCCCGTGGCGGTGAATGTTTTCCCGCAGCCAGTCGCGTAATTCGAGAAATTTTCCGCGACGCATCTGCTCGTCGAGTTGGGGTAAATCCTGCCTGGCCTTCTCCATAAACTGAGCGGCATACAGGTTGCCCAGGGTATAGGTAGGGAAGTATCCGAACAGTCCAGCACTCCAATGGATATCTTGGAGACAGCCCTGAGCGTCGTCCGGGGGACTTAGATTAAGATATTGGCGATAACGTTCGTTCCAGACCCCGGGCAGGTCGGCGGGGACTAAGTCGCCGGTGACTAGCGCTTGTTCTAATTCAAAGCGGATTAGAATGTGCAGGTTGTAAGTCGCCTCGTCTGCCTCCACACGAATTAAGGATGGGCGCACCTCATTGATGGCAAACACGAACTCATCTAACGTTACGTCGCGGAGGCTCTCCAGGAAGGTTTGCTGAGCCCGGGGAAAGAAGTGTTCCCAAAACGGTCGCGATCGTCCAACCTGATTTTCCCAGAGCCGCGATTGTGACTCGTGTATGCCCAGCGAGCAGGCCAGTCCCAGAGGGGTGCCGAAATGTTCTGGCTCCAAGCCTTGCTCGTACAGCCCGTGCCCGACCTCGTGAAGTACGCCGAAAAACGCTGGGGCAAAGTGGCGGGGGTTATAACGTGTGGTAATACGAACGTCGCGAGGTCCGATGCTGGTGCAGAACGGATGAGCCGTAACGTCGAGCCGACCCGCTTCAAAATCGAAACCGATAGCTACCGCAGCGCTGCGGACAAACACTTCCTGCAAGTGCACGGGATAGTCCCGTTCCAAAATGTCGCGGCGGGGAGTTCGGTTGGTGGCCTGGACTTCTTGGATAATGTGCATCAATTCATGGCGGAGCGTGTTGAACAACTTGCACAAGTTCTCGGCGGTCTCTCCAGGCTCATATTCGTCGAGCAGAGCATTGTAGGGTGTGGTTTCGTAACCGACGGCCTCAGCTTCTTGACGTTTGAGCTGGACAATACGTTCCAGATGAGGACGAAAGCTGGCAAAGTCGTTCATCCTTCGGGCCTGTTCCCAGGCTTGTTGGCCGAGTGTGGTGGCGCGGGCCAGTTCTTCGACTAAACTGCGGGGCAACTTCTTAGCCCGTTCATAGGCGCGGCGAATCTCTCGCAAGACGGCCGCTTCCGCAGTGTTGGCTTGCTGGGCCGCGGGCAGTTCCGACGCCTCCGCCAGCAACTCACCAGTGATTGGGTCGGTGAGCATTTCGTGGGCTAAACGGGCTAACAAAGCCAGTTGTTCGGCACGGTAACTAGCACCGCCGCGCGGCATGCAGGTTCGTTCGTCCCAGGCAAGTAGCGCGGCACTACTAGTCAGTAGAGCACGCTCTTTTTCGCGGCGAAGTAGTTCGGCATAAGCTTGCTGGGGAGTTCGCGCCATAGCTCATGTCCGTCCTGTCCAAGTTTTTTGCAGGAGAAATCCCGGAGCGAAAGCGTAGTTCGTATGCAAGAAAGGGCAATTTCGATGCCCTTTCCTCCAAAGACGAGAACACGGCGTTTAGGTCATGCACGCTGCCGGCGAGCATTTAGGTCCCGCGGTTAGACGGCTAGTTGCTAATTAGGTTCGGGAGATTGTTTCGCTTTGTCGATCAGAGCTAAGAGTACCCTGGAGACTCTCTGCATCTGCTGAGTGAGCATTTTGGTACGAGGCGGCAGCAAGAAATAACAACGCCATGGTTCGGAAAATTGTGCCCGAGTTTGGTCATAGGTGTGCCATAGGTCATCGGCCAACTGTTCGATGCATTCGGTAATCCGCGAAGAGCGCTGGTCTGGGGCCCAGCACCAGGTGCGGAATCACCATGTATCATGAGACTGACTGGGACCGTGCCCACAAATGTCGGGGAACTAAGCTCTTCTGGGTGCAATTGTTCAGGCGGCGTTGTCTGATTATTCGGAGAGACAACTGGTTGAGTATCCCTTCTTGGAAGAGGCTCGCTGACGATTGGAGGAGCCTGGAGCGTTGTGGCGGTCAGTCTCGACGGGGGATGGAAACCGCTTATCGGCTTGCTCAGCGCATGCGGGACTCGAACGTCCATCCCGACTGGCCGGCCTGTTCTTTGACCTGACTTGGCAACGACTAGTCCTACGGCCGGCGTTACCAAGAGTATGCCCCATGTCAGGACCGACGCCCCTGATACTAGGATCATCGTAGTTAACTGGAACCGCACCGGTCTCCAGCCTGACGCAGCCGCATTATTGAAGTTGCGGTACATAGCTTGAACGACGGCCAGCGCTGGCTGCATACCTGCCGCAGGGCTGGGCACGGTAAATTGATTTTGGCAAAGCGGACAAATCACTGGCCGGCCGGCCTGTGGCTTGGTCAATTCCAATCTTTGACGACAGCCCGGAGAATTTACCAGCTCATCTGACATATTTTCCTTTCCCAGGCGAAGTCGTCGGTGGAGGTTGTTATTGTTAGCATAGCCATCCAACTAGTGGATTACAATGAGAACCCTTTAGCCAGACACATTGAGCACCTAAATGTGTCTGCACTTTCTCCACGCCCCTTGGGTGTCCATAAGACAGGTAGGGCTTTGGGAGGTGCGAGAATCTCCCTGTTGGTCACCCCGTCAGGGCCGTCATTGGTGAGCGCCACCAATTCGAGGACGGCTTTCTTCGCCGGATTGGGAAAGATGCCCGAAACGCTAAGCCCTTCCCAGGGATTGGTCATTCCTGTATGTAGTTCAAGAAATTGCGTTTTTTTAAGAATCCATGGTTGGCAGAAGCTCACGTTTTGGCATATTTCGTCGAGATGTTGGTGTGGCGCTGGACTGAAGCGACAGAGCTTGTTTGCTGTTTCGGTTATCCCCTGACGCTCTCTGCTCCTTGAAGACCGGCGGCATCCATGAGCCAATTGATGGTTGTGCGGAAGAATAGTTCACTGATATCGTGGATGCGAGTTGGCTGGTGGGCCCGCTTGGCGAATTGCCTAGCCGCCCACAGGTTCGTGCTCCAGTCGAGTGCTAGGCTGCGTGGTGAAACGCCGCGGAATGCTTTCCTACACCATTTGCTGCTTGTTCTGCGGGCTTTCCATCCGGGGGACTAGCATCATACATTCACAATGATCAGCAGCGTGAGCACAACACTAGCAGCGATCAGCACCAGCAGTTGTGTGGTACGCTGGGAGCCCGTCCCTTCCACTTGCGTGGCGGCCGCGATTCTTATTTGTTCCCGTCACGGAGGTCATCGTCCTGTATGGGTTTCAACTGCACTAAGACGGGCAACGCGGCTGGCACAGGTGTTGACACCGCAAACCCGAGTTTATTCGAACCACAGTCCCAAGGACTTGCGCACTCATGACTGGAACACGCCTTGACACCGCAACATGGTGCCTAGTATCGCGAGCTCAGACAGATAATCTCCTGACTGGGCTTGCCTTTCAGCGGTGGCACTTGCTGGCGCTAATTAGACAGGTAACGATGATGCCTCACGTATCAGACGCCTTAGCCTTGTCACCTGCCCGCGAGATTTGCACGCGATCTTACTCAAGTTGGCCTTGTCGTGGACACATCATGGGCCCAGTCGCCCAGATTTCGCGGAAACCAGTTCGAGGATTGGTCCCTTACACATTTGTTGACGACAGGCTCACGCCGCGGTGACGCAAATCATAGCTAAGCCCACTGAATGCCTGATTGAAGCGCTCGCATTTATTGGCATTGTTCGCGACACACTAGGCCGAACTTCGCTGCCTTGAACTTAGCGTAGGTTCCTTCCGCGTCCTGATCCAACATTAGCTTGCCTGGTTTCAGGACCTCCTTGAATTCCATGAGTTTAGCCCAGCGTATCAGGCTTAGGCACTAAGGAGTAAGGTGTGAAGGACAAGCACGCCGAGGAATCGGAGCAATTATGTTGCGTCGGAGATGGCCTTAGGAGGGTTCTTGAGACCAATCGGAGGCTTCCAAGCGGTCGGCAGGGTCGGTGACGAGGAGTTCGACCAAGCCCTGGAGGCGTTCGTGGACATCAGTCATGCTTTGGGGCCGCTGTTGGGGTTTGTAGGCCAGACATTCTTCTATCAGTTCGGCCAGGGGCTGCGGACAGGCGGGATTCGCTTTCCGAACGGGTTGCAGTTGCCGTTCCCAAATCTGCTGGGGAAGCAATTGGCCCTCATCGTCCATGACCTTGGGAATGTTTTTCCAAGTGCACAGCCGATACATGGTCGCGCCGAAGTTGAAGATGTCGGTTTGTTCGTTGACGATACGCTCCTTCACTTGTTCGGGTGCCATGTACTCGGGCGTGCCCTGGATTCGGTTCTTGTGAGTGTCTTTCGTCCACGCCAAGCCGTAATCAATGATTTTTACCACGCCGCCGCGCGATAGCATGATGTTACCCGGTTTAAGATCTGCGTGATAAATGTCTCTTCGATGCATGTGGGCAAGACCCGAAGCCACTTGCTCAAACACTTGTACCAACTTGGGGAAAGAGAGGATTCGTTGCTTGTCCAGAGTTTTGCCTGGTACGTACTCGATCAATAACCGCACTTCTTTGACTCCGAAAAACAGCCACTTGGGTACTTTTTCCAGGATGTAGATCTTAATCAAATTGCGATGGTTGAGCTTTTGGGCAATGCGATACTCATGTTCCGCCTGCTCCAGATACTTGTAGTCTTCGGGTCCAGAAATCGGCACGATTTTGAGAGCGTACTGTTTACTGTCAGCGCTGCGGCGAATGTGCAGAATGGTGCTGTTAGCGCCCTTGCCTAGTTCACCTAGCACTTGAAATTCACCGATGCGTTGTGCCATGATAAACCTCCTGGATTGATAAGGACGAATTAGGACGCCTACATCTCCAGTTCCAGTTTAAAAAACGCGACAATTGCAGTGGTCTCCCGGTCTTGGGCGCGCTCCGGATAACGAATTCCCTTATGGTTACTCACTAAATGTGAGTAAAGTTGCACGCGATCTTAGCATAAACCAAGCGAAGGCGTGGTTCAACTACGAGCCTGCCTCTCAGCCAAATGCCGGGCCGCATTTAGTCACGGTAATTTGGCGCCTAGGTGATGACCGGGAATACGTCCCTTTAGCGTGTTGATATCCAAGAACAAGTCCGTTAAAGCGTTGCAGTAACTGGCTTGACTCGGTCAAGTTGATTGGATTATGCGGCCATTAAGATGTTACCGCTTAGGCGGTCGTGTGCCGGGTCTTTAGCGTCGCGGCTAAAATGCCTGCAAACGGTAGCGCTGACTACCAAGAGGAGCAATGGATAAGATTTCTACATCTTCTCCAGATTTGTCGGAAAAGAGTGATGCGTGGGACGGTGTCTTGGTGGTGTTGTGCTTGCGTAGTCGCGCTGGCAGTGCGTTTGACGTGGTTGAGCACGGTACACGTCCCTGACGAATTATTGGACAGTGATTCAGTCTCGAATGCAGCACAAGCAACCGCAAGCCAAGAGCCAAACGCTCGCTTCCGTTCATTGCCAATAAATACGCAAGTTGCTGCGCCTGCGGGATTCATAACTCTTCGGGACGAGGATTCCGTGAACTGGCGTTACCTGGTTTATCCGCTTCTGGAACAAGCCCGAAGCCTTGGTATGGAGCGCGTCGTGTTGTGGAGATGGATCGCAGGGACGTGGCAGGCCTCGTTGCAGGCGCTTAGTTGTGCCGCGATAACGGCGCTTGCATGGCAGGCGTTTGGGAGTCGAGTCGTGGCTTTGGTGGCCATGGTGTTGTCATCTTTGCATCCGTGGTGGTTAGGTCATCTGATGATCGTGGACGATAGGGCGCTGATACAGTGCCTGATAAGCAACTGGCTAACCGTGATACTGAGCACCGTTGGCACGGGCGGAGTGATCGGCCCGTTAGCGGTGGGACTATTATCCGGCGCACTGCTTGTTCTGCGACCGGGTACGCTCGTCGCCCTGGGCTTCGCGTTAGTGTGGTATTTGTGGAGGCTGCGGCTGGTTGCCCGCGGATGGTTAGCGGCTCTCATCGTGGTCTTAGCCTTGACAAACTTCCTGGCCACCTGGTTCGTGCGTCATTGGTGGGACACAGGTGAGGTGATACCTTTGGCCGCCATTTTTTGGCAAAAGTTGTATGAAGGCCTACCCGTCGCCTCGGAGCCCTTGAACACGCCTGCCGAGTTATCCTGGAGAGAAACTGCGGGCTTAGTAACGCGGACTTGGAGGCAGTCGTGGCCCGCTTGGTGGCAATATCGAATGACAATTTGGAGCGAAGCGTTCCGTGCCCATCGCAGCGCACCGCTTCTAATCCCCGCCTGGCTCTCGCCGGCCTCGTTGGACACATATCTTATGGCCGGACAGTTATTGTTCTTAGCGGCCGTGCTTTTAGGTTGGCGCTGGTCGTTTGCCTGGTTTCGTGAACATCGGCCCATGACGTGGGCCGCGATATTCCTGCCATTAGCATATGCTTGGGGCAATTCGGCCAGCTTGAGCGAAGGCTTAGTCCTCGCCGAGCCGGTTTTCCTGGTGTACGCCTCGTTAGCTGTAACAGGGATGATTCCATGGCTGGGCAGCCGCCTGTTTGCTGAGCGACACCGCTTTGTAAGCGAAGTGCCCCAGGAAAGTGCAGGAGGCCGAAGCTCGGACCTACGTTGACGGACTCCCACCCATGCCGCAAGATAATGCCGAGGATTTACTTCGCCGACGGCCAGCGTGCCCATGAGGACGAAGCTAGGGAGGCCCCATGGAAGGTGGTCAACTGATCCTAAGTGTGTCGGGAATTCGTGGTATCGTGGGCACCGACCTGACTCCTGGGCTGGTAGCTCGCCTGGTGCACGCCTGGGAGCAGACCTTAGGTCCTGGTGCCCTCGTGCTCGGCCGCGATAGCCGACCGAGTGGGCGCGAACTACATGCAGTGGCTCGGGCCTCGCTTCTTCAGGCCGGTCGCCGGGTTTTCGATGTGGATGTTGTCCCGACGCCGACATTGGGCTTGGCTGTACGGTGTCTGAAAGCAACGGCAGGTCTGCAAATCACTGCCAGCCATAATCCCCCGCAATGGAACGGCCTGAAAATGTTCACCGCCCAAGGCCGAGTGGTGCCTCCCGCGGAGTCAGCGCCCTTATTGGAGCATTTGCGTTCCGTCTTGGCCGAAGTCGATAGTAAGCCATATGGTCCTCCTCCATGGCAGGCTGGCCGCGATGACGGGCGTGCTTGCGTGTATTGTGCTAGCCAAGTGTTGGAGGCCCACCTTCAAGCCGTGCTGGCCTGCGTCAACGGGGAGGCCATTCGCCGACGCAGATTTCGCGTTTTGGTGGATGGCAACGGTGGGGCTGGGGGCCCCTTAGCTGTGCAGCTCCTCGACGCCTTGGGTTGTCGAACGACGCCAATCCATTGTCAAGCCGATGGGAACTTTCATCACGAATTGGAACCATCGCCGTCATCATTACGGGAAATCGCACCGTTGGTAGCGCAGTGTGGCTGCGACCTGGGTTTCGCCCTGGACACCGATGCCGACCGCCTGGTGCTTCTGGACGAAACTGGGCACTGCCTGTCCGAGGAGACCACGCTCGCTTTGGCAGTCGAGGCACGTTTACGGCAGCAACCAGGCCCCGTAGTCATCAATCTTTCTACTTCGCTGGTGGTCGAGGAACTTTGTCATCGCCGTGGTTATCCGTGCTACCGCACGGCTGTCGGTGAAGCGCACGTTGTGGATGGCCTCCTTGCCCATGGTGCGGTGATTGGCGGCGAGGGGAACGGGGGCGTGATCGACCCGCGCATCGGCCTGGTTCGCGACCCATTTATCGCCATGGCACTCGTCCTTGAGCTATTGGCCGAACTGAATCAACCCGTTTCCGCGCTGGTGGCCAGCCTGCCCAAATGGAGTATGCGGAAGGAAAAAATCCCTAAGCCCCGAGAACCGTGGTCTCTGCTTCGCGAGCGTTTGCTCCAGGGGATTACCGCCCCGCAAGTTGACCAACGCGATGGCCTGTATTTCCGCTGGCCCGACCGTTGGCTCCACGTTCGGCCCAGTAACACGGAACCGATTATCCGCATCCTCGCTGAGTCCCCTAGTGTGGGGGAAACCGAGCAACTCATCCAAGTGGCCCGACAAATTCTTTCCCCGCCGTAACCATTCCATAGGAGACCCACCATGCCCACAAATGCCGCTGTGCCCGTTCGCAGCCGACGCACACTGCCTTTGGGAAGCTTACGCACCTTTGCAACTGGGGCAGGCCTCTTGTTCAGCGTGGCGCTGGTATCCTGCCAACTGGTCAGCGACGAGCACCGCCAAGAGACGTTGGAGTACCTTTACTCGTTGCAAAAAAATGATGGCAGCTTTGGCCCGAGCCGGCTGGTGCCTAAGAGCGACTTGCCCACGACTTCCGCGGCAGTGCGCGCCATTGTTTACTTGGGCGGACGAGTGCCCAATAAGGAACATACGCGAAACTACTTACGCTCCTGCCAAAATGCGGACGGGGGTTTCGGGGCAAACCCAGGAGCTTCCTCGGAAGTCCGCACAACAGCTCTGGCGGTGTTGGCCTTGGTCGAGCTTGGTGAAAACGATAGAGCCACCTTCGCTCGGGCCATCAGATACCTCGAAACTCAGGCGAAAACTTTTGAGGATATCCGTATCGCAGCCGCAGCCTTCGAAGCCTTGGCTCAACGACCTAACAAGAAGACGCTGAAGAACTGGCAACTCGAAATTGCCCGGGGACGCAATCCTGACGGCACGTTCGGCCAAGGGGGCGACATTGCCCGCGACACGGGAAGTGCAGTGGCTTGCTTACTGCGGCTAGGCTTGCCCGCGGACAATACAGAGTCAGCCATTCAGGCCATCTTGCAAGGCCAACGTGCCGATGGCGGTTGGGGACGCGAGGCTCAACCCTCCGACCTTGAAACCACCTATCGGGTCCTGCGCGCCCTTTACATGCTCAAGGCGAAGCCCAACCTAGGGGCGGTTGCTAAATTCGTCGCCAGCTGTCGCACTATGGAGGGGGCCTACGCTCTTCGTCCGGGCGATGTACCTAGCGTTCAGGCGACCTATTTCGCCTCGGCCATTCTTCGCTGGCTCCGCAATTGGCCTTAGGCATTCCCACAACCTTTGAAAACCACCCAGTCCTATTCGGGTCGTTGCGCTGGGCAAGCGTTGTACGGATAAGCCAAACAGGACCTGGACAACGAAGCTGCGTCCCCATCGAGGCGATAGCGACTGGGGTAAAGTACCTTGCATCCTGGAAGAATAACCATGAAAATACTCGTATTGACCATCGGATCGGCGTGGGAAACGACAGAAGATCTCCGCCGACTCTCGACGGCTTGGGAACTTGGTGACTAGTAATGAAAGGCACCTGGGGAGGGATGGGGCATGATGCCGTGTGTGCTGCGGTTGCGTGGCAGTCCTGAAGCCATGGGCCGACAACATGGCCATTTACTCAAGGGAGAAATCCATCAGCGGTTACAAGCCGCGTGGCGCTGGTGGCAACGTCGCGCCGATGAGTCTTCTCGGAGGCAGCATCTGAGTTGGTTGCGTTGTGTGCATAGCATGGTCTCCGCGTTTCAACGCTGGGGCGGCCCCGCTTGGGAGGAATGGCAAGCGCTAGCACGAGCTGCCCAAGTTAGCCCCGATGAATTGATGTTACTGACGGCTTGGCATGATTGGCCCGAAGTTTGGCAAGCACGGCCCGCTCAGGCTGTCGCTGGCGGTTGCACCGCAGCAGTGTTACGGGCGCCCGCCGTGGAACTGGGCGTCTGGTTAGCGCTCAATTGGGACACGCCTCCAGAACTAGGAAGGCAGATGCACGTGTTTTATCGTGAACCGGACGACGGACCGCGGGCCCTTGTCGTAGCCCCAGCGGGCGGATTTCCGATTGCAGGAATCAATGAGGCCGGACTAGGGTTCGTCTGGGTGGATCGCGCTTGTCGCGAAGCCCAGCCGCGCTTGCCCACGGGCGCCGTGTTTACCGACCTAGCGCACCTGACGCACTTCGATGCTGCCCTGCAGGCTTTACGGGAAACGCCGCGCGCTTCAGGTTTGGCCGTGGCACTGGCGGAGACCAGTAGCCACGCTACGGTGCTGGAACTCGCTGCGGAACGTTGCGCTGAGCATTCCGTTACCCATCAGCATCCATTGCGCGTCTTCGCTAACCACTATCAGTCCGCGCTCTTACAAAACCTGGACGCTTGGCCCAATCGCTCTGCTTCGGAAGGACGCGAAACGCGGCTCAGCGAGCTCCTGGAAAATGCCCGCGGCTTATCTTGCCCCAGTCAGGTGCAACGTCAGTTTGCCGACCATAAACCCGTGGCAGGCGAAACCATTTGCCAGCATCCTCCTGCCGAGCAACAGACGGCCGCGTTCATCGCCGTTTTATGCGCCGCGCGCGAACTAGCCTACACGTTAGGGCCGCCCTGCCAGCAGACGCTAGTTCGACAGTCACTGCTGTGAGACAATATCCCGCTCCGATCTACCCGCTGACCCGGAAACGTTCGCTGGGCTTAGCGCTGGCTCTGCTAATCGGAGACCCAAAGGCAATTTTTCCCCGAAGAACCGTCCCGCTTCTTGTTCAGCCCGCCAACCACCTTCTTGAACCGCTTGAATCAGTTCGGATGGCGCTGCGTATTTTTGCAGGCAACTTACCACATTGTGGCGCAGATCTTCTTGAACATCCAGGTTACGCAGCCCGGTGCGGCGGGCCAATTGGGCCAGACAGAACAGCCAATCGCGCACTTCCTGCGATGGAACGGCGCCTCCCTCGGCTGTGGGAGGGGATGGTTCAGGGGTGTCCGCCTGAATTGGACTAACGGCTACGGCGTCGTTCACGACCGCCTCGAGTTGGAGCAGTTGTTGTAGCCAAACGGTGACAATTTCGGCAGGAGCGACACAGTTCCAAGGCCCATAAAGTGGCTGGCGACTTCCCAAACGAGCCAGCGCCCAAAAGGCGTAGGGAGGAATAGGTCGCCGTTTCACTTGTCGTAACAGCGCTTCGCCCAATTGCTGCTTCGTCGAGAGAGGGAGACGCTCTAAGCTGGCGGCCGTACGCCACATTTCCGCCCATTCATGAGCGTTGGGCCGATAAGGCGGCGATTTCCCTTTCACCGGGAGCAAGAACGGGCGCAATCGGTCGAACAGCGCTTGCTGGAGCGCTGCATTCAGTCCCCCAGCCACACGCCGCCACATGATCCAATATTCGGGCCCACCTTCTCCCGCTCGCGGTGAGGTCGCACCCGAGGATTTGCCGGGCACGGCCAATAGTTTCCACAGTTGCTCGACACGGTGGGCGTCCAGGGCTTCTCCAAAACCTGGCCTTAGACAGAACCCGACCAGATGGTACCAACGGGTCAAGTGCGTGGGCGACCGACTTCGCTGCGCCGCACACTGGGCCAAAAAGGGCCAGAGTTGACGACACAAGCTCAAAGGCCATTCATCCCGCGACAACTTGAGCACTTCCTCCAGACGTTTCGGTAATTGCCGCACTGCCTCAAGGTCATTACTCTCGAAAGCGGCGAGGATCGCACTGCCTGCGGCCTGGACGATCTCCTCAGGCCAAGTTTCCGAGAAGGCACTGCTTGGCGACGTTTCAGCCCCGTCTGCTTCGCTCGCTGGTGCCCCAACGTTTTCCGATGGACTATGCCGGAGCGGAAACTCCAATTTCCAACGCTGCTCGCTCAAGCGCGACGCCAATCCCAACTCCAACGTTCCAATCTCAGTAAGCTTTGCCGTTACCGTTACGGGAATCTCACGCACGCCCGATCGTTTGCCCCCTTTGAGGACTGTGGTCAGCATGGGTAAACTCTGCAACTGACCGCGTTGCACCTGCAGTAACTGTCCGGGCTGATCCTGTGGTCGCACTGCTGAGGCAAATAACGGGAAGCTGACGGGTTGACCTAATTTCAGAAGCATCTCGGGTCGTTCGAGGCGAATTTCTGCTCCTTCTTCAAGCTGACGGGGTGCAACGCAGACGACAGTGACCATGTCCGTATCTTGTCCGGATGCCGCGGCGCTACTAGCTTCCGCCAAACCGGATGAAGGAGCGATCCCCAGATAATAGGAGCGAGCTAAGCCACTGCGTATCCGCTTACCTCCCGTCTGCCGTAGCCAACCGTAATATGCTGCGCCCCAGGCGACGGCCAAATCCAGCGAGGGATTTGTCAGTACCCGTGGCCTCCACGGTCGATCAGGCGCGTCGTACCAGCGGCACATAACGTCTAATAACCGCTGCCGCAACTGGGCGGACTGAAAAACGCCACCGTTGAAAAGCACGGCCTGGGGCGGTTGGTCGCCCGCAAATGTGCGGAGGAATAACGCCAAATGATGGGGAATCGCCGGATCGCGGACGTAGGGCAACCCCATCTCATGAAGGCCGAGCATCCCGGCCATGTTCGGCCGCACAGCACGGTCACAGTAAGGGAAGAAACCGTCCAAGAGAACCTGCGTGATCTCTTGGAGGGTCAGGGTCGTGCTCAACGTGCCTCCCACCACCGCACGACCGCGCCCCATCACGGTCACCGGCACCGCTGCGGGGGGACGCTCCCCCAGCAAAATTTCCTTGGCACGCCGACACGCCTGGGCCAGTTGGAAAAATGCGACGGCATCGAGTTTGCCCGCGACCCCCAACTTCTGTTCCACGTATCGCGCTAGGGCCAAGTCCATGTTATCCCCGCCCAACAATAAATGCTCGCCTACTGCTTGACGCACCAGGTCTAACTCCCCCGCGCGTTCCACCGCTTGGATCAGTGTGAAGTCTGTAGTGCCGCCACCCACGTCAATCACCACGCATAACGTGCCCGGTGCCAACGCCTCCTCTGCGGAGGTGGGAAGCAACGTGTTGTCCTGACCGACCACTTCGCACCGTCCCGCTGCCATCCATGCATAGAACGCCGCTTGCGGTTCCTCTAACAAGGTCACTCGCTCCAAACCTGCTTGCCGCGCCGCCTCCAACGTTAGTCGCCGCGCCATTTCGTCGAATGACGCGGGAATGGTGAGCACCACCTCTTGGCGCTCCAACCGTGCTGAGTCGTCCGTGCGGGCCACTACCCAATTCCAGGCCTCCACCAAGTGGCGTAAGTACCGCGCCGAGGCCTCGACAGGCGAAACCCGAGGCACGTCGGGTAAACCGTTCCAGGGCAAAATAGCCGATTCCCGATCGACGCCACCGTGGCACAACCATGACTTGGCCGAGCTCACTAGGCGCCCCGGTACCCGCGCCCCTTGTTCCCGGGCCAACTCCCCGACCACGTATTGTCGGTGGGGGTCCCACGGTAGGCTACTGGCACCTTGCGGCCAATCGTGCGGACCAGCCAAATACAAAAACGAGGGCAACAACGGCCGCGACGCCAATTCTCCAGGCGCCACCAACTGCGGCACTAAAAACGTCTGGATCCGCGGTGAGTCGCCCCGACGACATTCGACGTACGCCAACGCCGTGTTCGTCGTGCCCAAATCAATACCAATGCAATAGCGCATAGTAGTGCTTTCCGTACCCGAATTCGAACGGATTCTCTCTCAGCTCGGAGACCGTCAGTATATCCTACTCATCAAACCAGCAACCCCTTCAGCAACCGATGTACGTGCAAAATCAGCCTGAGCACCACAAGGAAGGTTGCAGTTCGTCTGCCGAGGCATGGCGTCGAAAATCGGGATCGGCCAGCGTACTAGGTCGAAGCTCGAAGCCGAGCTCGGTGGCCCAGGCCAGGAGACGTGCATAACGCCGTTGGCGCTCTCGCAAAGTCAGTGTGCGGGCCCAAGTGTTCACGCCGTAGCGGCGTAACGTCCCTGCCTCATAAATTTGTGCCAACGGCTGCCACCACCACGCGGGCGCTAAGCTCGGATGCGACCACTGGACGAGCGGATCGACGAGCAGATAGCCAAACGTCGCTCGAGTGAGCCCTAAGTCCTCCAACGCAGAAAGAACGGGAAGCAAGTTATCAAATGTATCCGTGAGGTCCGGAACCAAGGGCGCAAGTGTAACATGCGTACTGATTCCCTCGGCCAGTAGCCATGCTAACTGTCGAATTCGTAAAGCAGGCGGCGCGGAGCCTGGTTCCAAGGCACGAGTCAGTTGTCCGTCCAAAGTAGTTATCGCGACACTCACGCGAACCATCGTCCGAAATTCACACAACGCCTCGCGTAGCACGGGCAAGATCACGCCCCGCGTCTGCAACCAGCTTTGGACGCCGAGCCGCGCACACTGTCGCACAAGGTGGGCCAACGCGGCTTGCACTTCCCAGCTCGGCGGCAGCGGGTCAAACCGCGGCGAAAAGAAAACCGCACGGTATCGCGTCGCCATTTGGTGCAGGTAACGCGTCCAAACCGATGCGCCCAGCATGGCCCGGTGGCTAGCGCTAAGTTCACCATGCCCAACTTCCCCAGCAGCCCCCGCATACCATCGAATCGGTTGCTCTGCCTGGACGGGTCCCGGCCAGGGCGCAGTTACAGCGAGCACCGGACTGGACTGCATGAGCTCCAATTCGGCCACTTCAAAACCGCTGGCCAGCGATAACCACACTTGACGCCGAAACCGCGGTAGCTGGAGGATCGCTTGACACGAGGGAAGACTCCAACGTTGCGTCCGACATGGTCGCGGTATCCTGACTCGATCAAGTGTGCTGAGGCGACAACGGGGACGCATGTGCGCCCTCCTCGGCGCCCTGGAAGCATAGGTCCGCGAACCTCGGGCCGAGCTTACACGCAGTACCTTAGCTGGTGTACCAACCACTGAAGCGCCAACTCCTGCCGTCGCTTGCATTGCCATGATGTCTTCCCCCGTGCTCACAGCATTGTACACGGATACTGAACATATGTCAACCTATGTACGAAAATTCACTTGACGCTTACCGCATCTTCACAGCCGGCCTGACTTTTTGCCTCGTTTAGTAGGACCTTGCGAACAGGTGTAACACAACCCAGCTCACGGGCGCACTAAACAAAAGCGAGTCGATCGTGTCCAAGACGCCGCCCAAGCCGGGAACATAGGCCGACGTGTCTTTCACCTGTCGATCACGCTTCACCAGCGACTCAGCCAAATCGCTCACTTGCGCTACCACCCCGACCGTGAGGCTCGCGAACAGCATGGCCGACCATGTAAGCAGTGGTAGTCCCGCGATAGCTTGGCTGAGGTAGGTGATGGCAAGTCCTGCAGCTAACGAGCCGAGCAATCCCCCTAGCGCTCCCTCCCAAGTCTTTTTCGGACTCAGTACGGGAGCCAGGGGGTGTCGGCCTAGAAACGAGCCGACGAAGTAAGCCGCGATGTCGCCAACTTTCGGCACGAAAATCCCGAAGGCCAGCGCCCAGAATCCCAAATCCTGGGCTGACGGGTTGCCACTGTTCGTGGCCTCAGAGAACCACCGCAGCTGCACCAGGAAACTCGGCGCGACACCCAGCCACACCAAGCTGAGGGCACCGTAGCCGAGTCGCGAGGTGGCTCCGTTTGGCTGTTGAAATCGTGCCATTTCGAGGAGAAAACCGACCAGAAGCACAACCACCACGGTGCACGCCACGGTTGTTAGGGCCCCTGACATCAGGGGCAGCCCGGACGTGATGCGGTCCGAGCCACGCCAATAGCTGCTGACAGGCACAATCCAGTTAGCCAGCAATACGGCGACCACTCCAGTGCAGAGCCAAGACGCAGAGGGACGAGGTTCGGGTAATAACTGTCGGTATTCCCAGCTGGCCAGAAAGCCGAATACCAACGTGGCGACCGCCAAGCAGGGATACCATGGTGCCCATTTCTGATCGAAAACCAGCACCGCCAACGCTAATGCGATCAGTAGGCTGCCCACGACCAAGCGTGCTGCCCAATTGCGCCAAAACGAACTCGGGCTGCCAAGGTTCGCCATCATGCTCTAGCTCTACTCCTGCGGGAGGATCCGGCTTTTCCCGGAAGGATTAGACATGCGTAAGCAAGGGGACAACCATCGGGCCGCCTCCGCTATGGTGACCGTTCGTAGCCCGAAATTACCGGCGTCAAATCTGTGAACTAGCAATTGCTCGACTGCTAGCACGACGCTAGGAATTGCACCACGACGCACCGTTATGAACTCGGCAGGCCTCCGAAACGGCGCTGTCGTTGGGCGTAATCGCGAAGGGCCGCATAGAAGTCTTCTCGCGTAAATTCGGGCCAGTATTTCGGAGTGATGTGAATTTCCGCATACGAGATTTGCCAGAGTAAGAAATTGCTCACGCGCATCTCCCCGCTGGTGCGGATGAGTAAATCCGGGTCAGGCATGCCCGCGGTGTACAAAGCCTGGCTAATCGTCTCTTCGGTAATGCTCTCCGGGTCGAGTATTCCTGCCCGCACCTGTCGAGCGAGCGCCCGTACCGCATCGGTGATCTCGGTCCGCCCGCCGTAATTGAGGGCCAGACAGAGCACTAGCCCCGTATTATCTCGGCTCATCTGACAGTTGATGTCCAGCTCCCGCCGCACGCTCGCGGGCAACCCTTCGAGCCGACCAATCGCAGTAAAACGAATATTCTGGTCAAGAATTTCCTGCCGTTCCTCGCGGAGGTATTGCTCTAATAACAGCATAAGAAACTCCAACTCCGCCTGGGGTCGCTTCCAGTTTTCCACGCTCAAACAGTAAAGCGTCAATTGTTGCAGACCCAGTCGGCAGGATTCTTCAACTACGGTGCGAACGCTACGTACGCCGCGGCGATGTCCTTCGATGCGCGGTAAACCATGCCGCCGTGCCCATCGGCCATTACCGTCCATGATGATCGCCACGTGCCGCGGTAATTTCTCCCGCGGAATGTCAAATTCGATCTGCTCGGCTTCGACTTGGGCCATGGAGCTACTACCTGAGCCGATGAGTGAACCCCTCCTGCTTGTCATTATGCCACCGGCCCCCGCCCTTGCCTAGACCTTCAGGCCCTCTCGTCGGCGAGGCAGGTTATGACTGCAGTCCCGCCATCAGGTCAAGAAAATAGTTTGTTCGCGGGCAGGCCCGACCGACACGCAGCCAATGGGTAATCCCACGAGTTCGCTGAGTCGGTCCAAGTAATGTCGCGCTTCCTTAGGCAAATCGGCCCATCGTTGCACTTGGCCTAATTCCTGTTTCCATCCGGGCAGTCGCTCATACACCGGTCGGCAACGCAATAGTATCTCCGGATCGCTGGGAAACTCCGCGAATAGCTCGCCATTGACTTCATAGGCCACGCAGATGGCCAATTCGTCCAGCCCGCTAAGCACGTCGAGGAGCATCACCGCCAATTCGTCGGCAGCGCTGATTTGTGCCGTGTACCGCACTGCCACAGCGTCGAACCAGCCACAGCGACGCGGTCGCCCCGTTACGGTGCCATATTCCTTTCCCCGCCGACGAATGTAATCACCCAGGTGATTATCGAGTTCCGTAGGAAACGGCCCAGCGCCGACGCGCGTGGTATAGGCTTTGACCACGCCCACGACACGTTCCAGGTATCGCGCAGGAAACCCCGAACCACTCCACAGGCCAGTCGTTGAACTGTTTGAACTGGTGACGAACGGATAGGTACCGTGATCCACGTCCAACAAGCAGCCCTGGGCGGTTTCGAACAGTAAACGTTTGCCCTGCTGGTAGGCTTGATGCAGGAACCGCACCGTGTCGCCGATCCAAGGCTGCAACTTTCGGCCATATGCCGCATAGGTCGAGGCCAGTTCCCGTACAGCCTTGTCACTGGAAAGTTCCCCCGAGGACCCCATCTGAGGCGTATCAGCACGGCTCGGATTTGCAGAGCCGCACTCAGCCCTTGAAGAGAAGGTCGCGAGCCAGCGGGACTTGTGCGGCAGGATCTCTCGCAGACGCCGTTCCAAGTGCGCTTCGTCCAAAAGCTCCCCGACGCGAATCGCGTAATTGCGGCCCACTTTGTCCTGATAACACGGTCCGATTCCCCGACCGGTGGTTCCGATGGGCTGGGTTGTGCCTTGTTCCCGCAGGCGGTCTTCTTCTTGATGGTAAGGAAAAACCACATGAGCCCGGTCGCTCACCAGAAGGCGTCCGCGGACCTCAATACCTACCTGCTGCAGCGCTTCGATTTCTTTCAGGAGCTGCGGCGGCGAAACTACCACGCCGTTGCCGATGACGCCGACCACGTGGGGATGGAGCAAACCCGTCGGTAGAAGTGAAAACTTGAATGTGTGGCCGTTCCACACTACTGTGTGGCCCGCATTGGCGCCGCCGTTGAAGCGAACGACTACATCATGCTCTTGGCTGAGCAAATCCACAACCTTGCCCTTAGCCTCGTCTCCCCATTGTAAGCCCACGACGCAGGTCACGCGACTGGACAGGCCTGGTGAGGTCATGGAGCTAACCAAAATGATCCTGCTTAGCGGCCCGGACGGATGGGTTGCAACGGCGGCCGTTCACTTAGCCGCACTTTGACTGTCGAGAATTCGAGTTGTCTGCGACTGGCATCGAAGCGGGCCACCTCGATGAGAACTTCCGTGCCGGGGGGTGTATCCATGATCCATCGGCGCAGTTGGTCGGCATTGAGAACTTCGCGACCGTTGAACCGCACAATGATATCCTCAGCCATGATGCCCGCACGGTCGGCCGCTTCGTGAGGCACGACTTGCGCCACCAATACGCCCTGCGTCAGGTTGAGCCGCTTGAGAACAGCTTCGGGCAAATCCATGAGCCTCACTCCGAGATAGCCCCGTTGTACTTTATGAGGCGGCTCGATAAGTTGGTCGAGTATTTTGCGTACGACTTCGACCGGTATCGCGAAACCCACACCCGCAAACTGGCCCGTTTCGCTCAGGATAGCCGTATTGATACCGACGACGCGACCTTGCATGTCGAGTAACGGGCCCCCCGAATTGCCTGGGTTGATCGCGGCATCGGTCTGGATCATGTCCACGTCATCCAACTTGCCAACTCCGGTGCGCCCTATGGCGCTGATCACCCCAACCGTTACTGTTTGCCGTAAGCCAAACGGGCTACCTATCGCCACCACCCAATCGCCCACGGAATACGAATGATCGGGAGCCAACTCAGCCACGACTAGATCAGGCACGTCCTTCACATTGACGACAATGACGGCCAGATCAGTGGGCGGGTCGGTATAGACTGCCTCTCCTTCGGCAGCTTCCACTACGAGCCGCTTGCCGGTCTGCAGAATCAGTTCGAGGTTGTTGGCTCCTTCGACCACATGGTGATTAGTCAGGACGTAGGCCAAGTCGCCGGTTCGACGCACTATCACGCCCGAGCCTTCCCCGCGGGGTACCAGGGCAGGATTACGAGGCAGTAAGCCGAACCGTCCGCCCTCGATCAGGGCGAGATTGCGTACGGTGACCACTGCGGGCGAGGCTTTCTTGACCACGTCGCGGATGGGTGGACTGACGATGGGCGTATTTTTGAGCCGCTCTGCCGCCGCTTCCACCTCCGCACGTAGTTCGGCTTGCCGTTTGCGGTAAGCCGCTTCCGCTTCATATTGCAGTTGTTCCTTCCGCTTTTCCCACTGCGCCTCGGCACTGAACTGTTGCTCCACGTAGTAGAAAGCTAAGACGCTCAGCAACAGTGCCCCCGCCGACATGATTAGCGTAATAAGAGATAACCAGTCCGAGGAAGATGACCGCGATGAGTGATCACTGGCCCAATAATCTTGCCCGTTCATGGATTGCCTCTCATCTGGCAACTCAGAATCATCTCGCGCTATGCCCAATAGGCCTCACAGTTGCATACTTTTATATTGGCGCCATCAACCTGCTAAAGCGGGGCTGGTTAATTCGGTCAGCGGCCCGAGCGCCACTATCGTCGGTTCCAGGAGATTATATTGCTCCAAAAAAGCCCGAATTTGTTGCGGGGTGACCGCTCGTAGCCGCGCTAATTCCTCGTCCACGCTGCGGTATTCATGCAAATACACCCAAGAGTAACCGAGACTCTGCATTCGTCCCTGCGGCCGTTCATTGCCCCGTACCCAGCGGGAAGCCAACTTGCTCTGCGCCTGAGCCACTTCTTCGTCGGTCACGCCTTCCTGAGCCACCTGACGGAAGGTTTCCAGCGCGATCGCCACATTTTCCGCAGCGTCATCGGGTTCGCTGCACAGATACGTAAAGAAAGCGCCCGCTCCCTGATATTCGTGATAGCTCATGTCGGCTGAGTCCGCGCGGCCCGTATCAATCAGGGCCCAGTAGAGTCGGCTGCCAATGTCATCGCCGACAATCGTGGCCAGCACTTCCGCGGCATAGCGATCCTTCGACTCCCCAGGTGGAGCAGGCGACAAAAGGAACACGTGTTCCTGATTCACTTGGGAGCGCGGCACGACTTTAGTGGCGGGCCGAGGCTCCAGCGGTACCAGTTGTCTCGGTGTCGCGCCTTTGGGCCAAGGGCCGCAATGGTCGTGCAGCCAGTTCACCGTCGCTTCCCAGTCGAATCGGCCCGCTAACGCCACCACGATGTTGCCCGCTACGTAGCGGCGCTGATAGTAATCCCGCATTTGTTCCCGCGTCAACGCCGTAATGCTTTCGACCGTACCCAATATGCGATGGCCTAACGGATGGTCGCGGAAAAACAAGGCGACCGCTTCATCGTAGGCTAACCACATCGGCTGATCCTCATACATGCGAATTTCTTCAAGGATCACTTGTTTCTCAGTGTCAAAATCTTCCTGCCGCAAGCTCGGTTGCAAAATGTCGGTCAGGATGTCCAGCGCCGAAAACAGATATTCGGGAAGCACGGTGGCCCAGAATAGCGTCGTTTCTTCCCCTGTACAGGCGTTATAAATCGCGCCGATGGCATCGAAATCGCGGTTGACATCTAAAGCGGTGCGCCGCTTCGTCCCTTTGAAGACCATATGTTCCAGAAAATGGCTCACCCCTGCTTCTTCAGGGCGTTCGTCGCGGGCGCCCGTTTTCACGAAGAAACCCACCGCCACCGACCGACTGTGCGGCATGTATTCGCCAATGATCTCCAGTCCGTTAGCTAAGCGCGTGTACTGGAAAATCACAGCTCCCCCCATGTCAGCAAGTTTTCCTGGGACTGCGTCGGTTGCTTCAGTTGGCCAGGTCCTCAGGAATGTGCAGCGGCTTAGGACCAAGAGTGACGATGGTGAAGTTCCTCGGCGGATAGTGCCGGAGATGTTCTACTATCCGCTGTGGCGTCAGTGTGTCTATCTCGTGCTGAATCTCATCCAGACTCCGCACACGACCGAGAAAGTACCAGTCGGAAGCGATGCTCGCGGCGCGGGCCGAGGCCGACTCCTGGTGCATGATCAATGCCGACTTCAAGCCCGCTTGCACGCGCTGCACTTCATCGGCACTGACGCCTTCCGGCAGCCGCCGGAGTTCCGCGAGTAGCACCTCTAACGTCTCCTGCGCGCGCTCGGCAGTGGTGCCTGCGTAACAAAACACAGAAGCGCGATCCTTGAACGAGTGATAACTGGCCCACACGGCGTAACACAGCCCGCGTTTCTCCCGCACCTCGGTAAACAGTCGACTGCTCATCCCCCCACTCAACACCGCTACCGCCGCCCGCGCTGCATAATGGTCATCCTGACCGAAAGGTACGCTGGCGTAGGCGACGCCGATTTGCGTCTGCTGGGTCGGCCGGGTCAGATGAGCCCGATGCTCGGGCTCCGGCCCGAGTTGCCAGGTCGGTTCTGCGGCATTTGTCCAATCGGCAAACAGTTCTTCGACCACGGCCCGAATTTCCGACCAGTTCACTCGGCCCGCCACGCTGATAATTGTGCCCTGAGGTCGAAAGGTCTGCTGATAAAATTGACGCACTTCCTCGAGCGTCAAACTCTCGATATGCTCCCGTTCCCCGCGGTGATCGTTCCCCAACGGCGGCGGATAGTAATGGCGTGCTAACTCTACCAACAGCTTCTCCCGCGGTTCGTCTTCGAGCGAATCCAGTTCGCCCAGGGCCAACTCTTTCACCGCAGGGAATTCCTTCTCTGGCAAGTGCGGCCGTCGCACAATGTCGGCAAAAATCCGCAACGCGGGTATCAGGTTGTCGGCAATCGTTCCCGCCCGAAAACTCATGTGGAACGAACCCGCAGTCTCCCCATGATCGACGCCCAAAGCATCCAGATCCAGCAGGAGCCGACGGCTATCGCGTGGCCCCGCTCCCCGCATAATCAACTCTGAAAGGACGTTCGCGGTACCCAACCGCTGCGGCGGATCGTAAACGTGCCCGGCAGGCACCCAGATGGACAGGGCTGCCGTTCGCACTTCGGGCATTTCCTCAACCAGCAAGGTCAGCCCATTGGGCCAAGTAGTGTGATAGACCTCTGCCAAGCTCCTCTCCTCGCTGGGCTATCGCTTGACCGCGTTATTATACTGCCGTCTGCGCAGGCCGTAGGCTCGTCGCTATTCCACCCGGCACCAGACACATTTGAGATATCTTCCCTCGGGGACGTGAGCATAAAACGGATGATCAGGCCCGGCACCGCTGAGCCGAAAAATCTGTAACCGTCGCCCTGTCAGTCGCCCCGCATGACGCAACACATCCAGAAACCGCTCCTCGCTCACTAAGCCAGTGCACGAACAACTCAAGAAGATGCCGCCCGGTTCGACCACCTGCAGCGCCAACCGATTCATGTCCAGGTAGCGTTGACAGGCGGATTCGACATCCTCCCGCGACCGTGTCTGCTTCGATGGGTCCAGAATCA
This sequence comes from Gemmatales bacterium, assembly GCA_025060195.1. Classification (GTDB taxonomy): domain Bacteria; phylum Planctomycetota; class Planctomycetia; order Gemmatales; family HRBIN36; genus HRBIN36. The sequence goes on from JANXCQ010000016.1 coordinate 83,456, forward strand.
CGACATCGAACCGCTTGCCCTGGCGAACGGCATCCCGCAGCCAGGGGAATATGTCCGCCCGCACAAAACGAATCCGCACACGGTTGAGCCGAGCGTTCTCCTCGGCCAGTTCCAAAGCCGTCTCATCCAAATCGATGCCGATGACTTCCGCCGCCTGTCCCCGCACTGCCGCGTACAATCCGAATCCGCCCGTGTTACAACACAGATCCAACACCCGCTTGCCCGCACACAACTCCGCGAGCCTCCGCCGATTTTCCCGCTGATCCGCGAAGAACCCCGTCTTATGTTTACTGCCGGGAGCTACGCGAAAACGCACTCCGTATTCCTCGATGACGACCGGTTCCGGCGGCTCGGGCGAGCGACAGTCGAACGACTCCTGTTTTTGAATATGTTCTTCGGCAAACCAATAAAAGCGGGCTTCGGGAAAATGCGAGCGCAACACGCGGCCAAGCACCTCGCGCATCTTGTACATCCCCGCGGCGAAAAACTCTAACACCAGCACGTCGCCAAAGCGATCCACGACCAACCCACTCAGCCCGTCGCCCTCGGCATGCACCAGGCGATACGCCGTGGTGATGCGGTCTAAGCCCAGGACCTCGCGACGCCAGCGAATCGCCCGCTCCAGACGCCGCGAGAAAAACGCCTCATCAATCGCTTCCTGCGGATCCGTCGTTAGCACCCGCAGCCCGATCCGTGAATGGCCGTTATAAAAACCGCGTCCCACCCACTTCCCCTCGCGATCCACGATGTCCACTACCGTGCCTGGCCGCAACCGCTCCACGGGCTTTTCGATCATTTTCTGAAATATCCACGGATGATCCGATTTCCGAACAATACGGAGTTTAACGACCGGCAATGTCGCCGACGTTTCGCTACCTTCGCTAAGGGCACTTCTCGTGGCGCCTGAGTCGTTCATAGCTCCCTCGTGGTTTGCGAACCAGCAGGTCGGACACAGTCCATTGTACTCGGTCCGCCGGCTGGAATGTCGGCCTGGCGAGCACCGCCTTGGGCGCGGGCAAACACCTAACCACACCCACGGCAAAACTGCGATAGCGGTTTGAAAAATTTCTATCACATCTTGACAGATATCATGCACATAATATGATAACTAGCGCATGCATAATGACCAAAGACATTCAAGAATTGAATATGATCAATCATTACCATTCACAAAAACTCATATTGAGCCACTAGCTGAAAAAATGGGTAACATGGCGAAGAAAATATAACATGCTGGTGGAAGAAAGGCGGCGAAAATTGATGGAGTACATCCGCGAACGCGGATTCGTCAGTCTGAGCGAACTCGTGGAAAAGCTCGGTTGTTCCGAGTCCACGGTGCGCCGCGACTTGGACTATTGGGACAACCTGGGGGTGATTAAGCGCACGCACGGCGGGGCGTTCTATACGCAGAACGAAGCGATGCCCGCGTTCGACGAACGCACCGCCACCATGTTACCGGAAAAACGCCGCATCGCTCGGTATGCCGCCTCGCTCATTCAGCCCGGCGACACCGTGCTGCTCGATGGCGGGACGACCACTTTTGAGGTCGCTAAATGTCTTTTTGGCAAACGCATTCATCTCGTCACTAACAGTCTCCCGGTGGCCCAAATCTTCGCGGCTCGTCCCGATGTGGACCTGGTGCTTCTGGGGGGCTATGTCTTTCCGCGGACGGGCGTCGCACTCGGCCCGCTCACCGTCAAGATGCTTCAGGACATCCACGTCCACAAAGCGATCCTGAGCGTGGGCGGTCTGACGGCCAAAGGTTTGTTCAACAGCAACCTCCTGCTTGTGGAGACCGAACGTCAGATGATCCGTTCCGCCGACCAGGTCATTATCGTCGCAGACCATTCGAAAATTGGCCGTCAAGCGGTCGCTTTTCTCTGCGATTGGTCCTCGGTGGACCTCCTGATTACCGACGACGATCTCAGCGGCGAACAGGCCGAACTGCTGTCCGAAGTGGGTGTGCACTTTGTCCTCGTCGGGGAGTCGGGCGTGTTCGACAGCCAGGCCGAGGAGGTCGGGGCATGACCCAAACCATTTCCTCTATTTACGACCGTAATACTATCGAAAAACTCGTGCGTCAATCCCTCCGCCGCGCCCTGCTTGAGCAGGCCCCGCCTGACGGTTACCGACCGAAACTGGTCGTCAACATCTCCGCCCGACACGTCCACCTCACGCAAGAATCCGTCGAGCGGCTCTTTGGGCCCGGGGCACGACTCACGCCCCTGCGCCCGCTCTATCAGGAAGGCGAATTCGCCGCGGAACAAACGGTTACCATCATCGGCCCACGACAACGCATGATTGCCAACGTTCGAGTACTCGGACCGTGTCGGGATTACGACCAGGTGGAACTCGCCTTCACCGACGGCATTCTTTTAGGCCTCGATCTTCCCGTGCGCCGCAGTGGCGACCATCGCGACACTCCGGGCTGCTGGCTCATGGGACCGGCAGGTATGCTCCGACTGGAGCGGGGCGTGATTCGCGCCGAACGCCATGTCCACATGTCCCCCCGCGACGCCGAGTATTACGGCGTCCGCCATGGGGATCGGCTCCATCTCCGCGTCATCAGCCGATGTCCCACCGTGCTCGAAAATCTCCTGTGTCGCGTGGATGAACGCTATAAGCTCGAAGTCCACCTCGACACCGACGAAGGCAACGCCTGCGACCTGGCCCATGCAACCTACGTCGAACTTTTCAAATGACCCCAGGCTCATCCCAAACGGCAACAGCGATCTGTGACATAGCCATGTCAGTATCTGACATACGAGACCCCTGAAGTAACCCAAAAGGAGCAGCACCATGCCCAATGCACACGGCGTCGAAGCCTTAGGAATGATCGAAACCAAAGGCCTGGTGGCCCTCATCGAAGCATGCGATGCCATGCTCAAAGCGGCCAATGTCGAACTGGTCGGCTGGCAAAAGATCGGCTCCGGCTTTGTCACCGCCTTCGTGCGCGGCGACGTGGCTGCCGTGAAAGCGGCCGTAGATGCAGGGGCCCATGCCGCCCAGAAAGTCGGCGAAGTGATTGCCACCCAAGTCATCCCGCGTCCTCATACCGACGTGGACACCGTTCTGCCCCAGGCCAGCCGCAAAGAAGCCGTCCCGGTATCCTAGCCACTGCAAACCGATTTTGCACCATAAAACATCTTCCTTATCCTCTATAGGAGACTGCCCATGGCACGGAACCATCTGAGCAACGGTCCTGCATTGGGACTCATCGAAACCCGCGGTCTGATTGCCACGATCGCGGCGACCGACGCCATGCTCAAAGCGGCCAATGTCGAACTCGCCGGCCAAGTGCAAATTGGGGGTGCCTATGTGACCACGCTGGTGCGCGGCGATGTCGGCTCGGTCCGCGCCGCCGTCGAAGCGGGAGCACAAGCGGCCCAGGCCAACGGCGAACTGATCAGTGCCCACATCATCCCACGCCCCGAAGAAGCCGTCATCGAAGCCTTCCTCCATAAGTAAGCCCCGCACGGGAGCCGAGGCCATGAAAATTCTCGTCGCCAACCTCGGCAGCACGAGCTTCAAATACCGTCTCTTCGAGATGGACGACGAGCGTCTTCTGGCCCGTGGCGGTGTCGAGCGCATCGGCTCCGACCAGGCCCGCATCTATTGCTCCCTAGGCGATAGACAATGGGAAGAATTCGGTGCCGTGGCCGACCACGCCGCCGCCTTAGAACTGTGTCTGCGCCAACTCACTCAGCCTGACATCCGCGTGCTTTCCAGCATCGACGACCTCGCTGCAGTCGGGTTCAAGGCTGTGCATGCGCGCCATCTCACCGGTGTGCATCGCGTGGATGCCGCAGTGCTCGACGCCATGGAGGCGTATAACGCGGTCGCGCCCGCCCACAATCCGATCTACGTCCGCGCTATGCGCCTCCTGGCGGAACGCTTCCCCCAGTTGCCACTAGTCGCCGCCTTTGAAACCGACTTCCACCGTACCATTCCGCCGCCGCTGCGTTACTATGCCGTGCCGTACGAGTGGGCCGAACGCTACGGTATCCTCCGCCACGGCTTTCACGGCGCGAGCCACCGCTACATTGCCGAACGCAGCGCCCAACTCTTCGGCCGAACCCGCCTTCGCGTGATCTCCTGCCATCTCGGCGGCAGCAGCTCCATTTGCGCCATTCAAGATGGTACAAGTGTGGCTTGCTCCCTAGGAATGAGTCCCCAATCCGGCCTGCCTCATAACAATCGCGTGGGCGACTTCGATGTCTTCGCGCTACCCGCCCTGATGCGCGAAACCGGCCGATCGCTCGACGAGCTGCTGCACGAACTCGCCCGCAACTCAGGACTACTCGGCCTGAGCGGATTGAGTAATGACGTCCGCGACCTCGAACAGGCCGCCCAGAATGGTCATGCACGGGCCCAACTGGCCCTCGATGTCTTCGTCGCCTCGATCCGCCACTACGTCGGTGCCTACCTTTACCTACTCAACGGAGCTGACATGATCGTTTTCACCGGTGGAATCGGAGAGAACTCGGCCGCTATCCGCCGCGGCGTGTGTCAGAATCTCGATTGGTTCGGCATCCACCTTGACGAAAACCGCAATCGTACTGCCCGCGGTGAAACCCCGCTGCATGCCTCTTACAGCCGCGTGCAAATCTGGATCATTCCCACTAACGAAGAACTGATTGTGGCCCGTCAAACCCGCGACTTGCTCCGCCACTGTCCCCCCGCGCCAGGAGCCCGAGTATGTTCCTAGCCCGCGTCACCGGCAGCGTCGTCGCCACGCAAAAGGTTCCCAACATGACTGGTCGCAAACTCCTCCTGGTGGAACCGCTCCGCCTCAACCCCGCAAACCCGCGCGAACTGGTAGGCACAGGCCGCACCTTCGTCTGCATAGACACCCTCGGTGCCGGAGTCGGTGAACTTGTCTTGATTGTCCAGGGCTCCAGTGCCCGCATGACTCCCGAATGCGAAAAACTTCCCGTGGATGCCTCCATCATCGGCATTGTTGACCGCGTCGTCGTCCAGGGCATGACTGTCTTCTCTGCTTCGTCCTGACGCCCTTCGTGAATATTGACAACTATATGACAATTTCTGACATGCCTATGACAAAACACCTGCCATTCTCAGCCACCCGCAGGAGACAACTATGAGCGTCCGCATCACCGACGCGATCATCAGCCGGGTCGTTCAGGAAGTCCTGGCGGAAATCCGCGGCACCCGTCCCGCTCCAAGCGATGGCCGCCCCGTAGTCGCTTCTCCGCGCGAAACTCGCCCGGGACGCTGGGGCGTGTTCGACCGCGTAGACGACGCCATCGCCGCCGCCGAAGAAGCACAACGCCGCTTCGAAAAACTCGGCCCCGCCGGTTGGGCGAAGGCCGTACAGTGCATCCGCCGCATCTGCATCGAACAAGCCGACCCCCTAGGCCGCGAGGAATATGAAGAAACCAAAATTGGGCGACTCGACCACAAAATCGAAAAACTCATCGTCGCCGGCGAACGCACGCCCGGCGTCGAGTTCCTGCTGACTCATGCCTACAGCGGCTCGCACGGCCTCGCTTTGGTCGAATACGCTCCGTTCGGCGTCATCGGCGCTATCACTCCGGTCACGCACTCGCTGCCGACCATCGCCTCGAACGCGATCTCCATGCTCGCCGCCGGGAACGCCGTCGTCTTCAACCCTCACCCCGGCGGCGCCGGCGTCGCCCGCCACGGTATCCAACTCTTTAACCAAGCCATCGAACAGGCCATCGGGATCGACAACTTGCTAACAGTCGTTGCCCAACCCACCCTCGAATCCGCGCAAGCCATCTTCGAGCACAAATCCATTAATTTAATTGTCGTTACCGGCGGTCCTGCCGTGGCCCGCGCCGCGCTGCGCAGTTCCAAACGCGCTATCGTCGCCGGACCGGGGAATCCCCCAGTCGTCGTGGACGAAACCGCCGACCTGGCGAACGCCGCCCGCTCCATCCTCCGCGGCGCCGCCTACGACAACAACCTCCTGTGCATCGGTGAAAAAGAAGTTTTCGCCCTCGACTCCATCTTCGATGAATTATGCGACGAAATGGAAAAAGCCGGGGCCGTCCGTTTAGACCCGAAGCAAATCGAGGCCCTCACCCAGGTCGCATTTACCAGTGGCGATGGTAAATCGAAGCACGTTCTCAATAAAGACTTAGTCGGCAAAGATCCTCATGTCCTCGCCGAAAAAGCAGGTTTCCGCCTGCCCCGCAAAACCGAACTGCTCTTCGGCGAAACGCCCCCGGACCATCCCTTCGTCCTCGAAGAGCAAATGATGCCCTTTATTCCCTTCGTCCGCTGCCGCAACTTCTTTGAAGCCGTGGATTATGCTAAGCAGGCGGAGCACGGCTTCCAACACACCGCGATTATTCACTCCCGAAACTTAGACGCTATCACCTATATGGCCCGCGAGCTAAACACCACTTTATTCATTGCCAATGGCCCGTGCGTTGCCGGACTCGGAATCGGCGGCGAAGGCTACCTAAGTTACAGTATCGCCACTCCCACCGGCGAAGGTGTCACCACCCCGCTCACTTTCACGCGCCAACGTCGACTCACCGTCGCGAACGGACTAAGAATTATCTAAATCTTAACATAGCACCGCCATGCAACTGGCTCGCATCGTCGGTCATGCAGTCTCTCATATCTATCATCCCAGCCTCCGTGGCTGGCGCTTACTAATCGCCCAACCTCTTGATAAGAACCAACGTCCCGATGGCGAACCTCTCTTAGTAATCGACCAACTAGGCGCCAGCATCGGCAGCTTAGTGATACTTAGTAACGACGGACAAGGCGCTCGGGAATTAGTGCGGGATCCTAATTCTCCAGTGCGATGGTTCGTGTTAGGCCTTCCTGATTAGGAAATTCCTATGCGTATCGCCCAGGTCATTGGCCAAATCACCCTATCGCGCCCCCATCCCACACTTACCAGTGGCCGATTCCTGATAGCCATGCCGATCAGCCTCCGCGCGTTGAGTACAACCATGCAGCCGGATGGTGAAGAGATTATCGTCTGGGATGACTTAGGCGCGGGTCTAACCTGCTGGATCGGGGTCAGCGAGGGCGTCGAAGCAACCATGCCCTTTCGACCCGACCGCAAACCCATAGATGCCTATTGCGCTTGTCTTCTTGACCACCTTTATCTAGACGAGCAAGCCACCCGCGAGGTTTTATCATGAACGAACGGGCCCTCCAAGAACAAATCTGCGAAATCGGACGCCGACTCTATCAACGCGGCTATGTTTCCGCCAACGATGGCAATATCAGCGTCCGTCTCAATGACCGCGAGATCCTTTGCACCCCGACTATGATATCGAAAGGTTTCATGCGGCCCGAAGATATATGTAAAGTGGACTATGAGGGAAATCAATTAGCGGGCCACCGCAAGCGCACCAGCGAAATTTTCCTGCACTTAGCTGTCTATAAACACCGTCCCGATGTCATGGCCGTCGTGCATGCGCACCCTCCGCATGCGACGGCCTTTGCCGTCGCCCACGAACCGATTCCCAAGTGTATCCTCCCCGAAGTCGAAGTCTTTCTGGGCGAAGTCCCGATCGCAGAGTATGAGACGCCCGGCGGCCAAGCCTTCGCCAACACTATAGTGCCTTATCTCCCGCATACTAACACAATACTCTTAGCCAACCACGGCACAATTACCTTCGGCCCCGACTTAGAAAAAGCATACTGGAACACCGAGATCATTGATTCTTATTGCAAGATATTACTCTTAGCCCGACAGCTAGGCCGCGTTAATTATATTTCCGACACAAAAGCTCGCGAGTTGCTCACGCTCAAACAACGTCTCGGTTATGACGACCCCCGATTCCACGAGCCGGGTTGTCCGATCTGTGGCCCGGGATTGGTCATCCAGCAAGAAGGCGATTTCGTTCCCGAACCCTATGCCTTCCGCCGCGATGTGGGTGCTACTTGTGGTCCCTGCGCGACCAACGGCCACGTGCAAGAAACTCAGCCCTTAGGCCTATCTCCCATGGACTTAGAAGCTATAGTCCAACGCATCACGGACGAAATCCTCCGCGAACTTAGTCGGACCTAGCTTCCCCTGAGACCATCGCCATCGAGACGAGGAGATTAGATAAATCTTTATGGGAGATTTAGCGACAATCGCGCGCCGTAAGAGACATAATAACTTATCATCGCATATAGTGGGATCCCAGGGAGACTAAATTATGAAAGTAACTATTATCGGCGGAGGCGGAGTGGTCGGCAGCACAGCCGCCTTTGCTCTTCAATGTGGTGCAGTTGTTAGTGAAATCTGCTTAGTGGATGTGAATCAAGACTTAGCACGAGGCCAAGCCACCGACCTGCTACACGGCAGCAGTTTAGTCGCCGACCAGCACATCTATAGCGGCGAACTCTCGGAAATCCGCAACAGTCACATCGTTATCGTCACGGCGGGCCTTCGCCGTAAACCCGATGAAAGCCGACTCGACCTCGTCCATCGGAACGTGGATTTGTTTCTCAATATCTTGAAAGAGGCACGTCAGATTGGCTGGCATTCCCAGGTAATTCTCCTCATAGTTAGTAACCCTGTGGACATACTCACCTATCTCGCCGTTCAGCATGCTGGCCTGCCCGCAGAACGTATCATCGGTCTGGGCACTTTATTAGACACGGCACGGTTTCGCTCCTATATCGCGGCGAAACTCAACGTCGCAGCGACTCAAGTGCACGGTTGGGTACTCGGCGAACACGGCGACAGCATGGTTCCCGTGTGGTCGAGTGTTCGCATCAGCGGTTGGCCCGTGCAAGACTGGCCCGGATATAGTCCCCAACTCGAACGCGAAGTTAATGAGCTGACTAAGAAAGCAGGCGCCGAGATGATCCGACTCAAAGGCGCCTCGGCCTTCGCCGTTGGACTTAGCATCCGGGAAGTCGTCCACGCTATTGCCCTTGATCAACGCCGCATCTTACCCGTCTCTACCTGGCAGCAAGGCAAATACGGTCTGCGCAATGTGTGCCTGTCGATACCCACGCGTATCGGCTGCGGCGGCATGAGAGAACAACTGGAAATCCCGCTCACCCCTCGCGAACTAGCTCAACTGCAGCATTCGGCCCAAGTACTCCGCGAAACAATTCAACAGGTCGAAGCCCGCTTAGCCAAGCAACCTAACTTAGCAACTAAGCAAGAACTAACTAAGTCGCCGATGAGCCCAGCGGACTCGAACAAGGAGCCAGTGCCCCAATCCGACGGACGCCCCCGCGTACGCACGATTCCCCGTTCCGCCTGGCAACTAGCAAAATCTTAATCTATCCTCGCCAAGCCGTCCGACTTAGTCACCATAAAGACTAACCTAATTAGCTCGCCAATGAACCGAAAAATCAGGTATCAGGGCCACGGCCATGTCTGTCAAGCCCGCGAAATCTCTGGATATTAAGTTAGCTCGCCTTCATGCGGATCCGCATCGCTGCCGAGATTTTATCTTAGCCGATGCTAAAGATGCCGACATGGCCTTTGGTATCGGGGCACCTGGGAAATCGCCCGAAAACTATGCCGGCGAAGTGCGCTTTCGCACCTTAGCCGAATGGCGCGACATTATTACCGAAATTGTTGAACAAGGCTTAGTGGACATCATGCTCATGTCCGCCAGCACGAACGAAGTGCTGACTATACACCGACGCCTGTTCGATAACAGTCCCGTTACCCCCGCAGTACGCGTCAACGACACCACAGACATCTATATTGTCCGCGGCGGCAAGTATAGTCAACGTCCATCGCTGCCGTTTCGTACCGCAACCCTAGACCACATCCAATGTGGCCACATAGACTGTCAACCAGAGGAACGCCATTTAGGCGCCAATCTCGGTCTCTATAGTATCACTTTTAACAATGACCCCGTGCTTGATCGCGAAACGTTAGAGCAATACAAGGAATTTCGTCTCGAAGCCGAACGCAAACAGTTTCGTCATTTCCTGGAGGTCTTCGATCCAAACATGCCGGAAGCGGTGGAAAACAGCCGCATCCCGCAGTTTGTCAACGACATGATCGTGCGCAGCTTAGCAGGGGTTACGTCCGCGGGCCGACCATTATTCCTGAAAATCGTTTATCACGGTCCTCAGGCGATGGAGGAATTAGTACGCTATGACCCGCACCTGATCGTGGGTATACTGGGTGGCTCTGCAGGAACGACTTATGATGCATTTAAGCTGTTAGCCGAGGCCAAAAAACACGGAGCCCGCGTTGCCCTGTTCGGTAGAAAAATCAATTATGCCGAGAACCAACTTGCTTTTATCCGATTCCTCCGGCTCATAGCCGACGACGAAATCAGCCCCGAAGAAGCAGTGCGGGCCTATCACGGCGTGTTGCAACGTCTAGGTATCCGCCCACATCGTCCTCTAGATCAAGACCTCCAGTTGACGACGAATATCATGAGCTATGCCGGCAACGGCCGCACTATTAGTTTGCCCCCTGGCTCCGCGACTAAGTCATTTCAATCGCCTGCCTCGGCAACATCCTCCAATCCCTGTCCTTGTGGCGCTACGCACGGGCCCTGTCGTTGCCGTGAGGCTAACTCCGTGAACGCCCGCCGAATTCACAACTTAGCAGACACATCAGAGCCTGAACCCGACTTTCGGCGTATGACCCCGGCAGAAAAAGTCGCTTATAACCTCGCTAAATGGCGCCGCATCCTGGGCTAAATGTTTATATATAAGTAACCTCAGGCCATTCGCTCATCCTTACTTCTATATACAGGATGTCCTGGCTCTAAGTATAGTCCCAATTTCTCCTAGGAATTAGAATCAAGATAAACGCCGCTAACACCCTATAGGTTCAGCTTCAAGGCCGAGCCTACGTCTCGCCACCCAACGCCGTGACCAGCATGGCTTTTCGCTCGGTTCGCCTCACGACCCGGCCGCCGGCAAAAAAATTTTTTGGTGACCCCTTGACGACGTTTTTTTTTTTTTTGTACACTCGGCTCCAGGGGGGCGTTGCGACAACAGGAGCCAACACCATGGACGCGGGGACTGGGCTAAGCGCCCGGCAGCGACTGGCGGGGCAGCTGCCACGATTCGCCGCAGGGTTGTTATTGGTAGCGGCTATCCTCAAGCTCCACGCACTTCTGACCCGGCCCACGAGCAATCAGAGTTTGTTCCTGGCACCGCGGGCCGAACTGTGCTTAGCCTACCTCGAGTTCCTTCTGGGCACCTGGTTACTCACCGGACTGGGCCGACGAGCCGCATGGTGGGCCGCGACCGCGTTTTTCGCCACTGTCCTGGCAGTAGCCGCGTATCAGGGCTGGACGGGTCAAGCGAGTTGCGGCTGCCTGGGGCAGGTTCAAGTTCATCCTTGGACGATGGTGGCAGTAGATGCCGCCGTGCTCACCGCTTTGCTCCTTAGTCGCCGCCAGTGGTGTCGCGACGAATTCCCCGCTCTTGCCGTCGGCCGTATTCGCTGGATTGGCCTCACCATCGTATGCTTTCTCGGACTGGCTCTGGCCGCTTGGATGCTCACTTCCCAGGACACGAATCTGCTCGCCCGTTTACGCGGTGAAGTCGTAACCTTGCGACCCTTCCTGACCGACTTGGGCACAGCTCCGGCAGGCACTTGGCAGTCCTTTCGAATCGAAGTGCATAACAGTGGAGCTACTCCAGTACGCATCGTCGGCGGCAGCATCCATTGTGCTTGTCGAATTGCGAACACTGTACCGCTGACCGTGCCCCCTGGTGGTCAACTCGAACTGAACCTGATGGGCCGGTTCCCGGCCACACCCGGTCGTTTCCAGAGCGAATACGTCCTTTACACCGACCATCCCCAACATCTCATTCTGCGAGGCCGGTTCACAGGTCGCGTCCTCGCCGACGAACTTCCACCAGCCGAATCAGCAAACAAACCAACGCCATAAACGCCAGCCGACCGCCTAGGCGGGGGGCGGTTGTGAGTGGCTTAGATAATTGCGAATGCTATCCCGCAAGAAGGAGCCATGATAAAGTTCTTAGCAATTTTCGAAAGGTTCTGGCTGAGATAAATCGCTTATTCCAACCCGCAGGAAGGAGGTATAGCTATGTCTGCAGTTCGCATCCTGCTGGCGGCGGTGCGTCGCATCGGTGCTTATTTCCGCGGTCTAAGTTTCGAGGCCTTCGGCGACTTAGCAGTAAGCCTCTCCATAGCCCTGCGGTTAGCTATGTTGAGCTTAGGAGTTCTCATGACACCCGATGAAACGTGTGTTTTCGCTGAGGCCATTGGACCGGCCGTTTGTAAGACCGATGTTTGCACGACAAATAACTGCGTATATTCACCTGAGTGTGAACGTGCGCCTCGGAATGCGTGCAAGGAGTATACTGACCCGCAAAACTGTAGGGGCTGCAGGTGCGTGACGAATGGTCTATTCTGTGCTTGTTATCCGGTAACTCGTAGGTAGCGCTTATACAATGATTCACTGTGGGATTCTTAGACACCCGGCTAGAAGTGATAAGGTGAAGAATCCGCTCAATTGGTAGTTAGTGCTTAGGTGATTCAGCTTCGGCTTTTATCATGAACATATCTAAGGAAGTGAAACCGCTGAGGGTATTTTGCATCCTGATTATTTACGCCTTCCTAGGGTGGTGGAACACTTTATCGCTGGTCGCTCACCATCAAGACGATTGGCATCGTCGCTTTCGCGAGGGAGCTCCGAAAGCACGGCGGCAGATTGCTGAAACGGCCAGAAAAGTTCAGGGAAGCCTTCATTATATTAGTATGAGGG
>JANXCQ010000017.1 GCA_025060195.1 Gemmatales bacterium
TTTATTGTCCTCGCAAGTGTTGCCTTCCAGGGTGGGATGAGCTAGGCCGGAAACCGCGATGCCGTGCCAAGCGTTATTGCGACAGGTATTGTTGCGGGCCGTGCCGCCTGCATTTTCGAAGTAGGCGATACCGCATTCGTTATTGTTCTCGCAAGTATTGCCTTCGAGGGTGGGCTGAGCTTGGCCGGAAGCCGCAATCCCGTGCAACGCGTTATTGCGGCAGGTATTATTGCGGGCCGTGCAACTCGCCTTCTCCCAAAACAGAATGCCCGATTTGCCGTTACTTTCGCAGACATTGTCCTCTAAAACAGGGTTGCAGCTGCCGCCGACCTGAATGCCATGAAACTCCTGATTGCCGCGGCACAGATTCTTGCGGGCCGTGCCGCTCGCATTGTGGAAGTAAGCGATACCGTTTCCTCTGTTCTTTTCACAAGTGTTGCCTTCGAGGGTGGGCTGGGCTTGGCCTTGCACGGCAATGCCGTGAAAGCCATTGTAGCGACAAGTGTTGTTACGGGCTGTACCACTTGCTTCGCCGGAGCAAGCGATGCCCGAGACCGAGTTGTTTTCACAAACGTTCTTTTCCAGCACCAGTTGCGCTCGGTCGCTGACGTGGATTCCATGGAGGGCATTCTCATCACAAATGCAGCCGATCATTTGCCCGCGTGCGGCTCCCGAGAAGAAAATGCCGCAACCGCTTTGAGGTGGTTGGGCCCTCTCCTCCAACGAGCCACCGGTAAATCGGCAGTTACGGATGACTATTTCCCCACCCGTAACCACCACTACGTTGGCCCGAGCTATACCGACATGCTCGATGGTCAAATCCTCCAGTACCCACGGTCCTTCTCCCCGGAATTCGATGGCAAATAAGGCTTGCGCCGAGACTAAATGCGTTACGCGAAGTCCTGCGCCCCGGATGGTCAGGGGTTGGTGCACGATAATACATTCTTGGAGCGTGAACCGCCCGGGCGCCACGACGATGACGTCTCCAGGTCGAGCTAATTCAACCGCTCGTTCCAGGGTGAGTCGGGCAAAGTCCACATGCCAGGTGGTTGGAGCACGCGGTGAACTGCTTGCTGGCTCGGGTTTGCGAACGCCAGGGTCGGAGACATGCGGTGGTTCCTCTGACGCTTTGCTCGGTTTGCTACCGGCATTTTCAAGGCTATGCTCGGCATTGTTTGGCGGGGTCGTTACTGGTGCTGAGGCTAATTCCGACTGGCCATCTTTAAGACCTCCACCCGCTAAGAAAAGAGCCAGGAAAATCAAACACAGGCATAGCAAACCTGTTAGTATTCCACCCCAAAGGACTAAAGGTTTTCCGAACAGGCGTTTCCGCGGCCCCAAAGCAGGTGGCGGAACAGACTCGTATGGCGGCCGCCGCTCGTCGGGATGTGTGCCATTAGCTGGCAGTGGGAATTGCGTTATAGGCTTGGGAGAAACGGTCTCGGTGGGACTTGCAGCATGCTGGGAGGCGGGCGTGGACTCCTGGAAATTTGTGCTCGCGCCGTGGGCCCTCGATTGCACCTGGTCGTTAACAGAACTCACAGTAGTTCCCGTCGCCTGCGGATTTGAAGAAAGGCCGGAAGGTAGAGGCGGCGGTTTCGGGTATGTAACTTTTGGATTCGTAACCACTCGCATGCAAAACGGGCACGATACAAGAGACATGCCTCCGCTCGTCCGCCAAGACTTGCCACAGTGTGGACAAGTCTGCACAGTGGCATCAGACTGCTTCGTCGGACCGGCAGGAATCTTAGCGACTGGTTCAGGCGTGTTCTGGACAGAGGGAGCCGGTGAATCATGAATGTGGGGTGTGCGCGACTGATTACCCAAGGCGGCAGGTACGCTCGTAGATATCAATCCCAAGCGCACAGCGCGGGCAAACTCCATGCAACTGGCAAATCGCTGCGCAGGGTCGCGCGCCAAACCACGTGCCACCGCGTCGGCTACGCCCACAGGAGCGCCACATAACACGTCTAAGCGCTCAGGTTCCGGACCGGTCAAGATGAGCTTGACCAGTGCAGGCAAGGAATCGGCAGAATAGGGCCGCTGACCCGACAAGGCTTCATATACGATCGTGGCCAAGGCATACTGGTCGGCCCGACCATCGTAGGTTTGGCCAAGGAGCACTTCCGGGGCAATATAGGGCGGGGTACCTAAGGCGGTGCCCGCTTGTGTTAGCTGAGTGTGGGCTTCGACCTCTGAGCCTTCCTGAACTTTGATCGCACCCAAATCTGACAAGTAGGCTACGTCCTTGTCGTCGAACAAGATGTTGCCTGGTTTCACATCGCGATGAATGACTTTCCGACTATGCAGGTAATCCAGAGCCGACGCAATTTGTTCCAGCCACGGGAATAACTCGATGGGCTCGCAGCGGTCTTGCACTTCCAGGCGTTCCCGCAAGCGCTGGCGGAGACTTCCGCCGGGCAAAAACTGCATGACCAGAAACGGAATGCGATTGTGCTCCCCGATGTCCAGGACCGGCACAAGGTGCGGATGGCGCAACTGGGCCAGCGCTTTCATCTCCCGCTGAAACCGCTTGAAAAACTGCGGGTCTTCTAACAGAGCAATCCGCGGCGTCTTGAGCGCCACCACTTGGCCCCGAACGCGGTCGAGGGCACGATACACTGTGCCCATGCCCCCCTCGCCCAACTTGGCTTCGATATAGTACCGACCCTCGCCGACCGTTTGGCCGACCCAGTTCAGTACCAGCTTGGGCATGACCTGTCTCTCCTGCAGCTATAATTTCATCCTAACACGCCTTCTTCCACTTAGCAACTAAACATGGGCGCCAAAGGGGCTGCGGATAAGCTTCAGGCGAGCCGCAAGATATTCCGCCATTAACATCAGGTAAAACGGGGCGTATTCCAGCCAGACCCAAACCTGGTGGAAAAACAAATAACCCGGCAGCCCGGTGTCCCACACACCCCGCGACGCCGTCGGATAGTGGTATACAAACCAGAAGTAGAGATAATACTGCCCTAACAGGCCGACTAACAGATACCAGGCCGATTGTCGCGCCCATACCATCCAGGGTAACGCCCAGAGCCAGTACCAGGGATTCCCCGTAGGCACTAGTAGGAACAGCCACGCCAGCGCATAAAACGTTGCCCGGAGCCAAATGCCGTCGGGGTGTTCGGCAAACGGCCTTTCAGCATCGCGTCGGTTGGGCGAGCGGCAAGCAGCGAGTTGCGCGGGCGAATCCGCACGCCATGCTCGGCAGGTCAATGTCGTGATGAGGAAAAGATATATCACCGCATGCAGAGCGTACGCGAATACGAACTGAGGACTCACGGGCAGTAAGCCGAAACGTTGGATTTCCGCGGCGGCGGTGCTGCCGGCCAGTGCGCACCACAACGTCAGCGCTTGCATGTGTTCTTCGGGACTGCCCGTGGCACGTCGTCGCGGCCAGCCGGGCCAAGTCGTCAGTTGATTCTGCCACGCTTCAGGCAGCAGCCAGCCGATGCTGGTCTTGGTCCATTCGAACAAAAAATCGTTCATTTCCCATTCGCGCAGGAAGATGGCCAGGCCCGTCGCTGCAGAACGAGTGTCAGGCTGAACCCACCATACTGACAATGCGATGGCAATCATGCCTAGGGCGAAGAAGCGAACGAGCGCCGTTGGGCCCCCGCGTCGAGTGAGCCAGCCAAATAGCAACGGGCTCAACGCCAATGGATACACCTTGGACAGCACTGCAAGCGCCCACGTGCATCCTGCCCAAGCCCAACGCTGACGTACCAGGAGCCACCACGACAAGGTGCAACAAAACACCGCCACGCTTTCGACGTGTCCCGAATTGGCCACCTCTTTCAGCACCAACGGACACCAGGCGTAGACTACACACCAACTCATGGGCCAACCTATGTGTCGCAACACGAGTAGAAGCACGGCAAGCGTGCCCAGGTCGAAGCCGACCAGGACGGTTTTCAGCATGATGACGCGCTCCATGACCGACCACGAGTCCGGGCACAGCAATGCGACCAGCGCGAACACCGCTTGTGCAACGGGCGGATAGGTGGTGGGCATCTGCCCGTGATGAGCGAGGGCGTAGTAAAAGAGTTGGCGATTATGCGCCAAGTCTTCTCGAACAATGTGGGAAAACCGTAAGAGCACATCGTCCTGGGGAATAACGCCGCCTCGCTGATGTTCGAGGTAAGCTTGAGTTAAACGCTCTGCAAGTTCGGCGGGCGTGTAGCTATACGGGTTGATGCCGTTGACTGTCAGCAGTCCATCCCACAGATAGCGGTACAGGTCGGCCTCTTGGATTGGGCGCGTCGGGATGAGCACCATGCGATACGCCACCGCGAACAAGAGCACCACCCCTAAGGGCCACAACTCAGCGCTCGGCGAAGAACCCGCAGTCGGCCGCACCCGCCCAAACACGATGTAGCATGCCGCACACCAAGATAGCCAAGCCGCTGCCAACACTGCCACCACCTGAACAATGGGCCGCTCGGTATGGCCCTGACCGAAAACGAACTGTTGCGACAAATAGGCAAGAATCACGTAATTGACCAACCCACCCCCGCCCCAAACAAGCAACCAGCGGATTAGTCCGCTTCGCTCTTCCACAGCAGTGGGCGATTGCAGCATGCTCCCTTTCATTGATTTTTCTTTCTAAGCCGGCATAAGGTTTACGGTGTTTCGCCCCTAACGTTGCCAAGACTTGTGCGTGCGGTGCGTTTGTGCACGTATTCCCTGACGGTTGATGGCGACAAGCACAGCTCCCTCGTACCAGGTTTCCCACACTGTCGCTCCGATAGCTTCGTAAACTTCCCGTGCTGGTCTGTCCTGCCGAGCACAGCCGATAATCACTAATCCGGGTCGGCATGTTTCCGCCCAAGTGCGGGTGTTGGAGGCTGCCGCACCGTGATGCGGCGCCCACATCACGTCTATGTTCTTAGGAAGTTTCCCCAGCACCTGAGCGAGTCCCGGTTCTTCCAGGTCGCCGCTGAGCAGCACGTTCCGTTCCGCGTAGCGTAAAAGCAGTACCAGACTGCGGGCGTTCTCGGAGCCGCACAATCCCTCGCTCGGCGGGTGTAGGACCTCCACAGTTACCTGCTTATCTCGCATTACTTGTCCTACTTGCGCTCCGGAATCTGGGGCTCGCTCTGGAAACTCGTGAGCAATATGCGGAGCTAGTCGGTCCATTAGCGTCGTAGCGCAGGCAGTGTTGTCCAGGCTGTATACAGGCACGCCGTGCTTGTGCACCGCCTTGCGTAGTAGCAGCGTCGCCGGACTATCTTTCTGCCAGAAACTGGGATTAACGTAAACCGCACCGACGCGGAACAGCTCTATGAGCCGCGGCAGACCATTGTAATGGTCGAGGTCGCAGTGCGACAAAACTACCCCGTCGAGTTTGCGATGACCACGACTCCATAGATAGGGTGCGATGACGCGATCTGTGATGTCAGGTCCTTGTAGAGACCCCGCATCGTAAAGCCAAACACGGCCATCTGGAGTTTCTACCACCACACAACAACCGTGCCCAACCTCGAGAAACGCTAACTCTAGACCGCGTTCGCTCTGCGGAACAAGCGAGACAACGTATCCGAAAAGACCCCATACCAGCGCGAAGCCCCAGACGCGGCGCCACGTGGATAGCCAACCGGGTAATAGTAGCCACGCCAAGATTGGTAAATAGAATCCGACGAGCCACCAACCCGCAGGCCCCGGTGTGTAGATATAGGCGCCGGGGACTTGTTCTCCGCAGGCCAGTAGTGTCTCCGTAATCCGTAACGGCCAGGTTACTGTCCAAGCCAAGACGTCAGCTAATCCTGGAATCCAGCCACCGATCAAAAAGGCCATTCCGCATATCAAGGCCACCGAAGCAAACGGCACAACGACGGGCGTCATCCATATACTCGAGGGCGTTACTAGATGCACTCGACTTGCTAACCAGGGCGTCAACACCAGCCAAATTACTGCACCTACCAGCAGACTTGTGCCGAGCCAGGACACACAAGCTCGCTTGAGTAGCCGATAGAAGCTGGTAGGTTCGAGGCGGTCGAGCGGATGTTCGCGCTGAAGCCAGGCACTCAACGGCGGCGCTGCCACATATAACACTAAGGCCGACAAAAACGATAATTGACACCCCAAGTCAAACCAATCGCGGGGATCCCATACGCCGAGGATCAGCCAGGCCAGTGCTAGGAAATTGACGGCCTCTGTGGGTCGGTGCCACCGCAAGGCCAAACACCAACACGTGACCATGACTGCCGCCCGCACCGTGGCCGGCCGAGCCCCTGTCAAACCAGCGTAACACCACACGAGCGCGATTAATCCCCACGCCAGCCGACGTCGCGTCAGCTTTAGCAGCCGACCTACCCCCAACACGAACCCGCATAAGATGACTAAATGTTGGCCCGAAATCGCCAGGACGTGAATTACACCTGTCCGTTGGTAGCGCCATAAATGCTCCGGTTCAAGCTGCGTCATATCACCTAGTAACAATGCCTGGGCCAAGCCGCTTACGTCGGCTGGTAGCGCCTCTCGCAGCCTCTGCTGCAAGCCGTCTTGGAGCCTCGCAAGGTGGGCTGTCAGTTCATACCAGGGCGCTCTGAGTAATAAGCGACAATTGTCCTGAACTGCACGCACGAAAAAGCGTGCGCCGATACCCCGAGCATGATCCGAAAAACCTGCGTGATCCTCACCAGGATTGCCTGGCGGTAGAACTGCCACCAACTCGCCAAACGCTTCAATACGATCGCCCGCGGCCAACTGGGGCACTGATTCCCGGAACGTAACACGAAGCATGCCGCGGCACGGTCGCCAATCTCCTCTGATTAAGACGGCTTCCGCTCGGGCCAGACCAGTCGTGTGTCCCTGACTCGTCCATGGCCGTAATGGTTCCTCACGTGCGGGAACATGACACAACTCCAAGACTTTCATTCGCATCCGAGTCCAAGTTCCCTGAGGTGGGGCAATGTGGCGGACATCGTCAGAGGAGGGCCTGGTGCGGGCCAGGAACCACATGGTGCCCGCTAACAAACACATGCCGATTAACAGCCATACTTTAGCTCCTCCAGACTTTTCGCCGCGCTTCAACAATGCCACAATTAGCAGAGCGATTCCGAGCAACATGCAATCAGCTTCACTCAACACTTCCCATCGTGCCAACATCACGCCAACAGTGAAACTTGCCGCTACGGGCAGGATCGGCCGCGATGTAATCGTGGCCTGCCAGGTCAGCCTCAAAGTATGCGCCCATTGAAGTAAATATTTTCGGCCAAGGCGATACAGTTGCTTCAGGTACGCCCAAAGCTGCTCACGGCGACTGGCAGGTGTTATCGATGCCGAGTAGAAAGCTTGGATGCCATGCATGATCAGCCCCGTTCTGGTGCTCCTGAGCTTCTCAAGTCAGCCCCGCTCACGTTTAGAGCGCTAACACGGATTTCGCATCCCGCCATTTGTGTGGCTCCAGCTGCGCATGGGTCTTAATATCCAGAATGGGTGTCACTTGCTAGAAAAAGGCTGCCGGTTCTGCGGAAACTTTGCCGCCCAATTTTTCTGCCACCCACGCGTAGGAATCTTCACCCATGTGGGAAATCAGCCCAGACAACGCGCGGGATTATTTGCGTACGCTTGGCCTTTTGGCCGACGAAATTGTTAGTGTGGAACCTCTCGGTTGGGGCGTTTCCAACCTGGTACTTCGGGTGCGTACCAAACAGCGCTGGTATGTGCTCAAACAATCCCGTCCGCAATTGCGCACCAAAGAGCTTTGGCTCAGCGACCCTGAACGCATTTTCCGCGAAGCCCAAGCGCTCCAAGCACTCGCACCGCTCCTACCCGCGGGAGTGGTGCCCCAGGTTGTACACGTGGATCGCGACAATTATTGCCTCCTGCTAGAACATGCTCCGCCCCAGGCAGCTGTTTGGAAAGGCGAACTTCTCGCGGGCAGAATCAACCCAGCCGTCGCCACGTTTGCGGGCTACGTGCTAGGACGTATTCACGAGGCAACACATGGCCATCCTCACTGGCAACAGGCCTTCGCCGATCGGCGCTTCTTCTGGCAACTGCGCACTGAACCGTTTTACCTCCGCCTGATGCCACGTCACCCCGAGATCGCAGAAGCTCTTCGCAACCTGGTACAACGCCTCGACCACCACAGCCAAGCCATCTGCCACGGCGATTTCACCCCGAAAAACTTCCTCGTCTGGCCCGATCGCAACGACGGCTTCTTCACTCTAGTGGACTATGAAGTGGTCTGCTTCGGCGACCCAGCCTTCGACCTCGGATTATTCCTGGCCCATTTGTTACTCAAAGCCATACGCCTTGCCTATCCAGTAACAAAACACTGGCACGTGCCCACCCTCGCAACTTCCGTGCACGGTTCACTTTCACCCGCTCCATTCAGTGCCCCTTCGTGGACCGAGCAGATGCTCCTCTTGACACACCAATTCTGGAACAGTTACCGCCAACATGCTCCTAGCGTCTGTACCTCAGAACACGAGCACTGGTCGCGCCTCCATTGCGGTGCCTGTATGCTAGCGCGGATAGACGGCACCAGCCCCGTAGATTACCTCCCCGACGAACCGCTGCGCCAACTGGTACGCCGCCTCGCTAAATCCTTGTTACTTATTCCGACCGCATCCTGGGACGAGGTAATCCTCCGTTTCCAAGCAGCACTCCGCGAACCGGCGAGGCCCGAAACGTAAGCCTCTCCATTCAGAGCAAGCCCGTTCTTCCCGAGAGGAAAGTACGCCTGAAGATCAACATGGTTATCCGCCTTGTCCGCTTGCTTAGTCCGTGGCAATGGACGCTTCGGGCTGGCTACTTTCCTCGACAAAGACAGTTACGCACGACACGTTATCCTTACTCTCGCAATCCAAAGCCAACTTCACCAAAGCCTCGGCGCAACTCTGCGGATCTTCCGACTGAGCCACCACTTCACACAGCCTGCTATCATCCACTACTCCGGTAAGTCCATCGGTACACAGCAAGAAGCGATCCCCGGGCCGTAGATAGATGACCTTTACCTCGGGCCCATCTCTCACCTCCTGCGTACCTAGATATTTCCACAACCGATTGCGGAAGCGGTGCACCCGCGCTTCCTCCTGGGAAATTACTCCTGCCTCTACCAACGCCTGGGCAATGGAGTGATCCACAGTCAACTGCTCTATCTTCCGATCCCGCACCAGATACGCCCGACTGTCGCCCAGCCAACTGATATACAAACAATCATCGCGGAACTGTGGCAGCCATGCCGCTAACACAATCGTCGTTCCCATGTTACTGAACTCGCGGTCATACTCCCCCATCTCAATGATTTCCTCGTTAGCCCGCAACGTTGCCTGACGAATCAGTTCTTTCACTTGTTTATCATTGTGCACATTCCGGTAATGCTCCCGCAGCTCCCGCCAAATTATCTCATTCGCCATCTGACTGGCCTTCTCCCCTGCCAACTGCCCGCCCATGCCGTCGGCGACTAAACACACCAACAAGTGCCAGCACCCTCCGTCCGTCAACCCATGGACGGCCACGTTGTCCTCATTATTCTCCCGATAATTGCCGATATCGCTTTTTTGTCCGACGTGCAATTTGAAAGACATGGCCGACTCTCGCTTTCTTCACATCGTCTTCACTGAGCACCACTCGAACCTTCGCCGAGCCGCCTCAGCATTGTCACGGGCCCATTATTTTGGACCAACGCCTTTACCTCTCCTGGAAAATTATACACCATTCACAATAATCTTGTCCCCACAAGCATTTCCTAAATGCAGCTTAGCCGATTCGGCAAATCCTAGCAAGGGCAATTCTCATGCCGCGCGCTAACTAACTTCTCGCCAGGCAATTGCTCACCAGTAAGCTTCGTTATTCATAGCGCAAAGCTCGTATGTTCGGCTCAGCGCAGCGATAACCTAAGCCACGACGCTTGACTTATAGCTCATCCACTTCGCCTAAGCTGTTCAGCGACCAATACCATAACCTGACCCGCCAGGCGTCAGAGCCAACGCCTACTACCGACGTGCAGATTAGAAACTACACCTACTTTCACCGAAGCTCGAACTACGCAGTCATTTCCTTTCGCCAAACCTGCTATCAACCATTATCACGCCAGATGAGCGACTGCCGCTTAGCCATATCACGTCGACACTCCACCAAGACGCTTAGCAACGCTGCGCAGGCGAACTGGCGCACCCCCTGGGTAAAGAGCGTACGGGAGCCCAGTTTTGGAACTGTGCCATTTCAGATGGGCTAAACAAACCAAATGCCAATGAAAACTTGTGTCGTTACCACATTATGATCACCTACTTACTATTTTTCTTCGACCCCGATGCCACCCACGCAAGCATTCTATGAGTTTTCTTGAGTGAACCCAAGGCAAACTTGCGATCATTAGCGGTCCGGCAGGGCCGTTTGCCTCTGCGGCAGTTGCGATCTCAAATCTTATTCACCGAGCTTAGCGCTTACATTAGTAACGCAATCAATATCGTAACCTATGCCGCGCCACCTATGCCACGTTTATCGGCTAGCTACGTTTGCTCAAGGACATGTCTCACCTAGCGGCAATTTAGATCTGATGGCACCGTTGTCATGCGTACCTGTTGCAATTACGATATTTATAGCCCCACAACTAATAATTTCAGCTAAACTGCTTCGTTGCTATTATGATGTGTTGATAGATGGAAGTACCATGACAAATGATCCACCTCGCTCAAACAGCGCGAGACACGTTTCTATCAGTTTGCTGGAGCGTGCGCGTGGAGGCAATAGCCGGATGCGAAACCAACCGCAGATTACCCTCATAAGCGCACAGCGACGCAGCGAAGCGGAAATTGGCCCATTATGTCACGAGTTGGGATCGGCTTTTGAAGAGCAACGACGGGCGATGAAGATGTAAGGAGCCATGCAGGTCTTATTGGTAATGTTAGCGCCCGAAACATTGGTACCCGTGAACGACTCTGCACCTGAACAAGAAGGGAGCGCAAACTGTCCTGAAAGTCGTCTCATCAGCTTCCGCACTAATTTGAGTAAAATGCGATCTGGAATTGGCTAAGTAAGGGTCAGTCCATCTAATGACCGGAAGCCTCCTCACTTAGCCGTCTTATGGTAGTTGACTTATCCTAGCGAGGGGATAGCATCACAACAATAAAACCGCATATTATCGGGATGAATACAGAAGACTAAGCACGGGATTAATGACTATACGCGGACAAACGGTTATACAAAGCACAATTAACATGGCCTAAATAGTCATTAGGTTAGCAGCACGAACATATATAGCTCGGCAGCCATATAAAGCTTGTTAGGAAGGGACTTAGCTTAGAGCGCTTGAAGATAATGTTTAGAGACTGACCTTATGATGCTCTGCGCAAAGCCGCCTGATTAATAGTTTAGATGGTACCAGACTAAACTGGGGTATAGTGGATATTCTCAATTCGGTGATACGTCGTGTCAGGTTCGCCGCCTTCGAGCAATTCCCAATAGCTTCGTGGAAGGCAATTAATCCCAGTAACCCAGTGCCGTGAACGCGAAGATACGGCGAGCTTGGTGGGGGGACAAGTTGTGAGCATGATCCCATGCTCGTGGCACGGATTACCAGGCTTAGTCCACGCGAGTTTATTTGTTTCTGCCGTTTTCATGTGCTAGGCTTCCATTAGCGGAGCGATTTTCTAGGGTCAGGCGAACCGGGCTGCGCGACTGCCCTGAGGTCAGCGCATGGCAGAAATTCCCCCCGGACCTGATAGTCGTGCCCCCGCTCAGGGATCACGGGAACGTCGGGGACACTTACGTAAAGCGCCACGTGGCCGATGTGTCGTGCATCTATTCCGCGGCACATTCGGCCTGGGACGCAATGTCGCCTTGGAACTGCTCGACGTCTCCCTTAGCGGCATTAAACTTCGCCTCAGCGAGCCACTCCGCGTAGGCGAAGAGGTGACGCTTCAACTTCTCGGCCAGGGGCATCTACGACCGGTCAAAACTGTAGCCCGTGTGATCTGGTGCCGCCCTGAACACGCCACATACGTTGCGGGTCTTGCCTTTGAAAAACTGTTGACCTATGCCGATTTCCTCCACATCACCTGAGCACGCTTCTTTTGGTGCGTTGACTTATCCCGCAGTCCGCATATACTACTGTGGCAGCAAGGAAACCTCGGCCTATCCCGGGGTTTTTTGAGGTACCACTTTGTGAAAAAATTCACAAAGTCCGGGGCCTAAGCACATGGCGACGGAACTGAGCGCTTGGCAGCCGCTCGGTCTGTACTTGCTGGCGATATTGGCCTTTGTGCTCGGGGTGCTGGCGCTGGCGCACCTCGTCGCCCCGCCCCGTCCCCGGCCAATCAAAGATATGCCATATGAGTCGGGGGTCGATCCGCTTGGCGACGCCCGTCTCCGCTTCGACATTCGCTATTACCTCATCGCGGTTCTGTTTCTGCTCTTTGATGTCGAGTTACTGTTCCTCTATCCTTGGGCGGTCGCCGCGTATGCCGACAACGGCCTGCCTGTTGCTCTGCGTGATGCCGCTTTCCTCGGCGTGCTGGTGTTCCTGGGATTGCTCATCATCGGCTACCTATACGAATGGGCCAAAGGAGGCTTCCGATGGCGTTAGGTCTGCCCGAAAACGTTTTCCTTGCCAACCTCGATAAACTCGCGAACTGGGTTCGGGCCAATAGCCTTTGGCCCATGCCCTTTGCCACCGCGTGCTGTGGCATTGAGCTGATGGCCGTGGGCGCTTCCCGCTACGACATCGCCCGCTTTGGCGCCGAAGTGATGCGCTTCAGCCCACGCCAGTGCGACCTGATGATCGTGGCGGGTCGCATTGTCATGAAAATGCTTCCCGTTTTGCAACGCATCTGGCTGCAGATGCCCGAACCGAAATGGTGCATCTCTATGGGCGCTTGCGCCTCTAGTGGCGGCGTCTTCGACACCTATGCGGTAGTGCAAGGCATCGATCGCTTCATTCCCGTTGACCTTTATATTCCTGGTTGTCCCCCGCGCCCTGAACAATTGATCCAAGCCGTCCTTGATTTGCAGGAAAAAATCAGGAAAACGGGCACGCTGGCAGGTCGCGAATTTCAGCAGCGCACCCAACCGAATATTCCCCAGTTGTTACCGGCGCCCCCTTCCGACCGCATCGTCGCACCAGGTGATTACACCACGGCCACTCAACGTTGGCCTGGGGACGACCGTAGCTCATCTTCCTGCTCGCGCCGGCCCTTGCCTCAAGTAAACTAATAACCTGCTCTTGGCATCCGCTTAACTGAGCCGACGCCTTGGCTACTAATACTTAGACAAAAGATTATATCTTTCACCGTGCTTAGCATATTCCTCTCGACATAGTATCTACGTCTCTAGCAATCACCCTGACAGGCTTAGCACGGGCCCTCTGTATGATACCTTACGAGCAAATTATTGGGCACTTGCGTCAACTTCCAGGATGTAATGACATCCAATATAGTAGTTTCCGCGACAACCATCGTCTGGTCGTGCCAAAAGATTGCATTTACACGGTACTTCAGCGATTGAAGGACGATTTCAACTTCGACATGCTAATAGATATCACGGCGGTCGATTATCTTCACTATCCCGACGCCCGCCATCGGTTCGGCGTGGTCTATTGTTTACTAAATACCCAGACCGGCCAACGCCTCATTGTCAAAACTAACCTAGACGAGCCTGATCTGCAGCTACCGTCCGCATTTTCGCTCTGGAAAGCGGCAGACTGGCTCGAGCGAGAAGTATATGACATGTTCGGTATCGTCTTTGAAGGGCATCCCGACCTCCGCCGCATCCTCATGCCCGAGACCTTTACTGATTATCCTCTGCGCAAAGACTATCCCCTTCGTGGCCGCGGGGAACGCCATGATTTCCCTGTCATCTCCCGCGCCGAAAGCTGACTAAACGGACACCTCTATGCCTCTAGAGCTTGTTGAGACCTGGGACGAATTCATTGACCAGAAACAATATCTCTATACTCTCAATTTCGGGCCGCAACACCCTGCTACTCATACTACTCTGCGCCTGATCCTGACTCTAGAAGGCGAAAAAGTTGTCAAGGCCGTTCCCGATATCGGTTACCTCCACAGCGGCTTCGAAAAACTCGGCGAAGACCTCAATTACAATCAATACGTCACCATCGTGGACCGCATGAACTATATTTCGCCCGTCGCTAATGAAATTGCCTGGCACCATGTCGTGGAAAAACTCTTAGGCATTGAAATTACTCCCCGATGCAAATACATCCGCACCATCCTGGCAGAACTAGCCCGGATTAGCGACCATTGTCTCAATATAGGCGCTGCGGCCTTAGACTTAGGCGGCTTTACTCCGTTCCTCTATGCGTTCTACCAACGTGAACAAATTTATGACTTGATCCAGGAAGCCTCAGGTCAGCGTTTCCATCCCAGTTACACCCGCATTGGCGGACTGATGTACGACGTACGCGACGAATGGATCCGCGGTGTACGCCAATTTGTCCAGACTTTCCCTAAGGCCCATAGTGATATCCATCGCCTGCTCACCCGGAATCGCATCTTCGTCGAGCGCACGAAAGGCATCGGAGTGTTGCCGCGCGAATTGGCGATTAACCTGGGATGTACAGGTCCAGTCGCACGAGCCAGCGGCGTCGTCCGCGACCTGCGTAAGGACGAACCCTATCTCGCTTACGGTGAGCTTCGCGACACCTTTCAAGTGGTCTGTGCCACCGGGGGCGACTGTTATGCTCGCTACTTAGTCCGCATGGAAGAGATGTTAGAGAGTCTGAAAATTATCAAAGCCGCTATCGAAAACCTCCCCTCAGGACCTGTGAATATCGATGTGGAGACGAAAGAAGTGCTTCCCCCGAAGCCTGATACCTGGCGCACCATCGAAGGACTAATTCAGCACTTTGAACTCATTATGACTAATCGCGGCCTCTCAACCCCACGCGAAGAGATTTACGGTGCCATCGAATCGCCCAACGGTGAACTAGGCTTCTATATTGTCGCTGATGGCTCCGACCGACCCTATCGTTGCCGCACCCGACCTCCCTCTTTCGTTCACTTCGCAGTATTCCCATATCTAGCTGTCGGTCATCAAATTAGTGACCTGGTCGCAATTCTGGGTAGCCTGAATATCATTGCCGCCGAGTTAGATCGCTGATTCTGGAGCGCACTCATGCCCCTGCTTAGCGAAGACCTCCGTCAAGCCATCGAAGACTACACCCGTCGCTATGCTACACGCCAAGCAGCCTTGCTACCCGCCCTGCACCTGATTCAAGAACGGTTTCGATGCGTCCCTCGCGAAGCTATCGAAGAACTGGCCGACCTGTTAGATCTCCATCCGGCACAGGTACATGACACGCTATCATTTTATGGCTTTTTCCGCGATGCCGGAAATCCCCTTGGAAGGTTTCGTGTGTGGGTTTGCCGCAGCTTACCTTGTATGCTACGCGGTGGCGAGGAAATATTAGACGACTTGTGCCATTATCTGAATATCCAGCCCGGACAGACCACTGCCGATGGGGCCATCACCTTGGAGTTTGCCGAATGTCTAGGTGCTTGTGAACTGGCCCCGTGCTTACTAGTCAACGATGAATGTCATGGCCCACTCACTCAAGAATCCGCGCGACAATTAGTCGCGCAATTGCGACGAGCGGGAGTCCAGCATGGCGTTTGAACCGGTACTACTACGCCATCTCCAGATACCTGGGATTCAGCATTTAGATACTTATCAGGCCCATGGAGGCTACCAGGCGCTCAAGCGTGCGTTAGAACTTACTCCCGAACAAGTAGTCCAACTCGTCAAAGATTCAGGGCTGCGGGGTCGTGGCGGGGCAGGATTTCCCACAGGGGTCAAATGGGGCTTTATTCCGAAAGACCATCCTGGGCCGATTTATCTCTGTGTAAACGCAGACGAGAGCGAACCTGGTACCTTCAATAATCGAATCCTCATGGAAGGCGATCCTCATCAAGTGCTCGAAGGCACCATAATCAGCGCGTATGCTATCCGTGCGTCCGTCGCCTATATCTATATCCGTTATGAATACGGACGGGCCTATCGAATCCTTCAGCGCGCCATTGAAGAACTATATAAGCATGGACTATTAGGTCGTAACATTCTCGGCAAAGCAGGCTTTAACCTGGACATCTATATTCACCGCGGTGCGGGCGCTTACATCTGCGGCGAAGAGACGGGCCTGATCGAAAGTTTAGAAGGCAAACGCGCTTGGCCCCGCATCAAGCCGCCATTTCCTGCGGTGCAAGGTTTATTCCAGAAACCTACGATTGTTAACAATGTGGAAACCCTTGCCTGCGTGAAGCATATTCTCGAACGCGGCCCGCAGTGGTTTCGTTCGATCGGCGTTCCACCGGACCCAAATAACCCCCGCGATATAGGTAGCTTTGGCCCGAAACTTTACTGCTTGAGTGGCCATGTCAACCGACCCGGATGTTATGAACTGCCCCTCGGCATCACCGCACGGGAGTTGATTGAAAAATACGGCGGCGGGGTCTGGAACGGTCGCCGGGTCAAGGCTATTATCCCCGGGGGACTTAGCATGGGATTTATGTCCGATCAAGAATTAGATACCCCCCTCGATTTTAATGGCCCACTCAAGGTCGGATGCTTAGGTCTCGGAACGGCTGCGGTAATTGTCATAGATGATCGGACTAGCATGATCGATGTCCTATATAATAGCTGTCGTTTTTTCGCTCACGAGTCTTGTGGTCAGTGTACTCCCTGTCGTGAAGGCACCGCCTGGATGACTAAGATTTTGGCCCGGATTCGCCGCGGCGAAGGATACTTAGATGACTTAGACCTCTTGCTGGAAATTGCCAACGGTATAGGTATCATGCCAGGCACCACGATATGTGGACTGGCAGACGGCGCCGCCTGGCCTGTCAAGACAGCTATCACGAAGTTTCGAGCCGAATTTGAGGACTATATACGCAATTCCCGCTCTCGCTCGGTTACCTTGCGAGAAACTACCAAAACCCTATAAACCCCGTTACAGGAGGGCTCACTATGACGATGAAAGCTCCAAGGCTGTGCATCTCCGTAGTGATCGTCGTATTGCTGAGTTGGCTGGCTGGATGCAGCGACTCAACTGCAAAAAAGCCCACTGTGGCGCAACAGGGCAATAATCCTAAGCCTGTTGGAGACCCTGGGTCAAATCAATCGGGCACTCCTAACAAGCCGCCCTTTCCTCTAATCGGACCTTCCATACCGACGGTGCCAACCCAAGTTGCAACGCCTCCGCAAGCTTCTCATAATACCCGCCCCATTGGTCCATTAGGAGTGCGACAAATAACATTAGGCCTTAATGATTTGCGTCAGGCAGGAATTCTCTTGGCAAATTATTATAACGAAAACAATAGCTGGCCCCGCAACGATAACGAACTCCGCGATGCTTTGCGGGAAATGCCTATCGTTTATAAGGCCATTCAGGTCGGTGATTATGTTTTCGCCCCGCTAAGCAATCCGACTTTGCCGCCCGGTCCCCAAACCGTACTTATTTATGAACGACTGCCTGACAAGGCTGGTATTCGGTTAGTCTTATTTGGCGACGGCTCTGTGAAGCGCATGACTCCAGGCGAATTTAATCAACTCAAGCTGCCCCCTCCCTAGACTTTCCCGATACCGAGGCGATTCCATGGCGATTATTACGGTCAATGGCCGCGATATAGAAATTGGCGATCACGAGTCCCTCAACCTTATCCAGGCGGCGCAGCGAGCGGGCGTCGAAATTCCTCATTATTGCTGGCACCCTGCACTTAGTGTCGTCGCCAGTTGTCGCATGTGCTTAGTAGAAGTCGGCGAAAAGAGATCCGATGGCTCTATTGTCATGCAGCCTCGCGTTGTCCCAGCATGTCAAACCCCCGCTAAGCACGGCACTGTGGTGGTAACGAACAGTCCTAAGGCACGCGCTGCCCAGGCTGCTACTTTAGAATATCTATTACTCAATCACCCCCTCGATTGCCCTGTTTGCGACCAGGCTGGTGAATGCTTACTCCAGGACTATAGTTATAAATACGGACGTGCTCGCAGTCGCTTGCGGGAAGGAAAACTGGCCAAAGCTGACAAGTATCATATCGGCGATCAAATCGTGTTATTTACCGATCGTTGTGTGATGTGTACTCGCTGCGTGCGGTTTACTCGAGAGATTAGCGGCACGGCGGAATTGGAAGTGATTCATCGCGGCGATCATGCGGAGATAGACATCTTTCCCGGCAAGCCTTGCAACAATAAGCTTGCAGGCAACGTTGTAGATATCTGTCCAGTCGGCGCTCTCTGTAGTAAGGATTTTCTTTATAAACAGCGAGTGTGGTTTCTGAAGAGCCAGAAATCTGTGTGTCCGCAATGCGCCACCGGCTGTAGCATTTGGATCGATCACAATAAGAACATCGTCTATCGGTTGCGGCCACGGTATAATCCACAAGCTAATGGTTATTTCATGTGTGATGAAGGGCGCTTCGGTTATCACCACGTAAATAGTAAGGAACGTCTTCTCCAACCGTTGGGACGCCAATCTTCTGAGTGGATGCCGCTCAACTGGTTACAATTAGTTCAAGAGATTAGAAGTCGCTTGGACGAAATCAGGCAGGCTCAGGAAGATCACCTCACGGCTTTAGTCCTGTCGCCGTGGCTGACGCTGGAGGAGGCCTGGCTTGCCTGTCAGTGGATGCGTCAGATGTGCCCGCGTGCTAAGTTAGTTCGAGGACCTATCCGAGATCTTGGAGAGGATGATATCTACCCAAAAACTTCACGCGGAGAAGCCGTTCCCCGAGACAAGGCCAAGTTTATCATCCGTGGAGAGAAAGCGCCGAATCGTTGTGGTTTGGACATTATTCTAAGACATTATGAGACCACGATAGTCACTTGGACGCAATGGCTCGAATCGATCGCTCAACAAAATATCCTGCATGTTTACTTCATTAATTCGGATCCGCTTTGGGAAGCGTCTGCATTGGAATTAGAAGCGTTGCGCTCCTTGAGGACACTAGTAGTCCATGATATTTTCCCGCGGGATTGGCCGAGTGTGGCTCATTGGCTTATTCCTGCGACCACGTTTGCGGAGAAGTCCGGTACTTATATTAATGCCGATGGCTTGGCGCAAACGGTGCGACCAGCGATTATCCCTCCCGAGGGAATGTGGTCTGAAGCACGCTTTTTCTGGCAGTTATTAGATCGGACAGGCTTGTATCACGCTCCGACAGTTCGTCGTGAGATCGCCTCTACCATAGCGGCGCTTCAGCCGCTCGATGCGGATGAGCTCGGCGAATCTGGCATCCCGATTCGCTCATGCGCATGAGCTAACGCTTCCGAGAAATCCGACATGGACTGGCTCACGATAGGACTGATTATTTTCGTGATAAGCTGGCTACAAATTCTGTGTGCTTATCTAATTTACCTGGAACGCAAAGTGGCCGCGTGGGTACAGGATCGGAAAGGGCCCAATCGTGTTGGCCCCTGGGGACTGTTTCAGCCGATTGCAGATGGCCTGAAGTTCCTCTTCAAAGAACAGGTGGTGCCTGCCCACGTGCATCGTTTTTTATATATCCTGGCACCAAGTATCGCCGTGATCACGACGATGCTGGCGTTTGCTGTGGTACCTTTCGGTCCGACGGATGTCCCTGATCCGAGGCAAAAGCGGTTTATTATCGCACCTAACCTAGATATAGGTTTACTATTTATTTTTGCGATCGCAAGTCTAAACGTTTATTCGATTATTCTAGGTGGCTGGGCCTCCAATAATAAATATAGTCTGTTAGGCTCCTTACGGTCAGCGGCGCAGATTATCAGTTATGAAATTCCTCTGGCGTTATCAGTATTAGGAGTTATAGTACTAGTAGGTTCCTTGAATCTGGAGCATTTACTAAATGAGCAGGCGAGGTTGGGAATAGGTGGCTGGCTGATCTGGTATCAACCTCTAGGTTGGTTATTATTTTTCGCCAGTGCTCTAGCGGAATCAAATCGCTTGCCGTTCGACTTACCCGAGGCGGAGCAGGAGCTGGTGGGCGGCTACCATACCGAATATAGTGGTATGAAGTTTGCCATGTTTTTTCTGGGCGAATATACCCACGTGACGACGGTAAGTTTGCTGATGGTGATTCTCTACTTTGGTGGCTGGCACTTTCCGTTCGTCGCCGAATTTAACGCGAATTATCCAGGTGCCACCGGGGTGAAGGTGCTCGTTTTGTGGACTAAGGCGAGCTTAGTTATATTGGTGATCATGCTCCTGCGATGGACGTTACCTCGCTTCCGCTTTGATCAGCTGATGCATTTAGCGTGGATGGGTTTGGTGCCGCTCTCCCTGCTCAATTTACTAAGTGTCATGATAGTGCGGCATTGGTCACTAAGCCCCTGGCTGTTATTACCATGCTCTGTGATAATCCTCACTGCCATTCCGCTATTGCATCGGTGGAAATCGCGCCAGCTTGACTGGGCTTAGGAGGGCAAGATCATGCCAATAGCCCCCTCCGAGGTAAAGTGGATAGATGAGCGTACTTTGAGTCCCTGGGACTGGCTTTACTTACCTGCTTTGTGGGAAGGGCTAAGCACAACCGTGCGCCATATGTTTTCTAAGAAAGTCACTATTGAGTTTCCGGAGCAACGTCCTTCGGTTCCACCGCATTATAAAGGTGTGCATCGGCTGAATCGGGATGAGCAAGGCCGTGTACGGTGTGTGGCCTGCTATTTATGTGCAACAGCTTGTCCAGCACATTGTATAGATATTGTTGCGGCTCCATCCCCTTGGCCGGATCGCGAGAAGTATCCTGAATTATTTGTGATAGATGAGTTGCGTTGCATTTATTGCGGGATGTGCGAAGAGGCGTGTCCCGTGGATGCGATTGAGTTGACTACGCTCTACGACTTAACTGGTTTTTCTCGAGAGGAGATGTTGTTTGATAAGGAAAAACTGCTGGCAGTTTATGACTATACGGTTAACAAAGGCACAGATGCGATCCGCACATTGCGGGGAACTTTGGGGCCAGCATCAGAAATTCTGGAGCAACAGTCTGCCCCGTTGCCAAATACATAATTTCTTGTAAGCAAAGGAAGGATGCAGAACCGGTCCCCCGAAGCCGTGGAGCTATAATTGTTAGCACCAGGGGTTTTGCAGGGTGGGTATTATTATCAGGGGCAAGATTTGCGTATCTAGAAAAAGACTTATTTACATGATGAACGTCTTAACAAAACTGGCCGGATGGGTTTTGGATTATAGCTGGGCGGGACCTGGGGTGGCCTTTGTTTTAGGTGCGATCATCGGGAGTTTCCTGAATGTGTGCATTTATCGCCTGCCAGTAGGTGAGAGTATATTCTGGCCGCCCTCGCGCTGTGGCCATTGCGGCCAAAAAATTCGTTGGTATGATAACATTCCCCTGGTGAGTTATTGGGTTCTTCGTGGCCGTTGTCGGCGCTGCGGAGCGCGATTTTCCATGCGTTACTTTTGGATCGAATTGCTGACGGCGACGCTTTTCGCTTTGGCATTTTGGTGGATAGTGCAACGGGACGGTTACGGCTTTGTAACGCAGTCGGGCGGACAGTTGTTCAGTCGTGAGGAGATTCAAGCGTTGGAGGGCTGGGACACGGAGCAGCGTTTGCGGGCTTTGCAGGAAAGGGTAACGTTGCGATTGATTGGGGTCTGGCTTTATAACATGGTGCTGGCGGCAATGTTGATCGTGGCGACGTTTACCGATATAGACACAATGACGATTCCCTTGCCCTTGACGATTGTGGGGACAGTACTAGGCTGTGTAGCGGGGGCGTGGGCGGCTTGGCCTTGGCCGATGGCTCCGGAAATGCCGCGGTTGTCTCCTTGGGAAATGGAGCTGGTGCAGTATGGTGGATTGGCTAGCACTGCGACTATTTTGCCGGTGCCGTTAGGAGCGCAACTCTGGCCGGTGTGGTACCCTTTGCCAAGTTGGGTACCCGCGGGGAGGTGGTGGACAGGGTTGGTGAATGCGGTGGTGGGGGCGGCGTTCGGCACGGGGCTGATGCATCTAATCCGAGCATTGTTCTCGTGGGCGTTTCGACGCGAAGCGTTGGGCTTAGGCGACGCCGATCTCATGATGCTTATTGGCGCTTTCCTTGGTTGGCAGGGAGTGCTTGTGGCGCTGGGTGCCAGCGTGTTTCTCGCGCTGGGCTATGGGATTTTTTTGCTGATCACCGCCCGAGGACATGAATTACCATTTGGCCCATTCTTAGCGGGCGGAGCGTTGCTGACTATGGGGACCGCACATTGGGTTATGAGGCCTTTACAGGCGGTATTTTTTGACCTGCCGTTGTTACTCATCTTGGCCGCAGTTTTCACGATACTTTCCGTGTTCTTAGGTATGGCCATCCGCTTGGTTACTCTGATTTTGTCAGCTCGTTAGAACGAGGTTACTAAGCCGAGTCGCCGTCAGCGTCTGAGCCAGCCGGATCGGAAGTTAGCCCACAAGAAATTGTGGTGAGTTTGCGGACTGGGGATGGTTTTTGACCTATGCTTTGAGGGAACCATCGTCCGAAGCGGTAGGCTAGTAAGCATAAATCGACATGGGATTATTTTTGTCATAGTCAGGGGAGAGGTATGCGCGAAGGAGTTTGCGAACTAGTGCCGAGTAAAGCACGGGAGAAAGGGTCGCCGCTGACGTGGCGTCCTTACTTGGCGCGCTTCGATGAGATGAAGGCCACCAGGCAGTTGCCGAGCCCGACGGGCGTGGCGCTGGAGATTATGCGCTTAGCGCAAGATGAGAGCGTGTCTTGTGGTACGCTGGCGCGAGTGTTGATGGCTGATCCTGCCTTATCCGGGAAGGTAATTAAGTACGTCAATTCAGCATTAATGCAGACGGGGCGTGCGGTTCATTCGGTGCAGGAGGCGGTATTGCGTCTTGGGGTGGGTACGCTCCGACGCATTGCGCTCAGTTTTTCGCTCGTGTCGGCCCATCGGGAAGGGCGCTGCGCCGCATTTGATTATCACGGCTTTTGGTCGCGATCGTTAGCCTTAGGTGTGGCAGCACAAGAGTTGGTGCGGCATACGCGCTATGTGCCGCCTGATGAAGCTTTCACCACAGGATTATTAGCCCATATTGGTCAGCTGGGGCTGGCTTGTGTGTATCCCGACAAATACGCCGAGGTGCTTCGACAGGCTCGCGGCGGCGCCTTGGAGGAGTTACTTTTCGTCGAACAGGAGGCATTCGCAGCGAATCATTGCGAGTTATCAGCGGCGATGTTTTTGGATTGGGGCTTACCTGCGGAACAGGCGGCTGCAGTGGAGCGTTATGTATTCGGAGAACCCGAGGATGCCTACGAAACGACACGGAAATTGATCCGAGTCCTGCGGGTGGCCGAGAAGTGTGCGGAGTTGTGTGTTCTCCAGCAAGCTAACCGCACTGCAGTGGCGCAGCAATTATTAGCTCGTGCGGAACTGCTGCAACTCCAGCCGCTTCACCTGGCGGAGTTGTTCGAACATATAGCCCGCGAGTGGCAGAGTTGGGGCCGCATCCTGGAAATTCGCACGTACCCGGTTGGCCCGATTCGTGAGCTGGTACATCAGGCTCAAGTGGCCTTGAGCACCGAAGCGATAGCAGGTCATTATGGCACCGAGAAGTCGGCCCACCCGAATTGGCGAGCGCTAGTCGTGGGCATCGACATGTCGCCAAGTCAAGAGATGGCCGATATCCTACGGCAAGCTGGTTACGAAGTGTTCACTGCGGTTGACGGGGAGAGCGCGTTAGCACTGGTACTAGAGAACTTACCGCAATTTATTCTCTTGCCTCTGCGCATGCCCAAACCGGGGAAAAGCTCGGCCGGAAACTCGGAATGGGGTGGATCCCGTTGGTGTCGGCAGCTTCGGGAAACGCAGGTGGGCAGACAGTTATATTTGGTTATGTGGGCCGACCAGCCTACGGAGCAAGAAGTGGTAACCGCTTTTGAGGCTGGAGCGGATGATGTTATCAGCTGGCCGATGTCGCCGCGAGTCTTGCTGGCACGATTACGGGCAGGTCAGCGAGTCATTGAACTGCAACGGGAGGTTGAACGGGAGCAGGCGGAACTTCGACGCGTGACTGCGGAGTTGGCCATTGCCAACCGCAAATTGCAGGATGCGGCCTTGACCGACCCCCTCACGGGATTGCCCAATCGTCGCTATGCCTTCGACAGACTCCATCAGGAGTGGCACGAAGCAATGCGGCACGAATTGCAGTTAGCTTGCCTGATGTTGGATGTGGATCACTTCAAACGTATCAACGACTCCCACGGTCACGACATGGGCGACCTGGTGCTGCAACAAATGGCCGAGCTCTTGCGCCAGGCAATACGTCGCAACGACGTGGCATGTCGTATCGGGGGCGAAGAGTTTCTGATCTTGTGTCCCCGTACTCCCTTGCAAGGGGCTGCTGCCTTGGCGGAACGAATACGGCAACTGGCCGAGAATAAGACCTGGGGGTCAGATAGAGTCCCGCTGCGGGTAACCCTTAGCCTTGGCGTGGCCGCTCGGTCGGAGAAGGTGTGTTCTCCTGAAGATTTATTCCGTCAGGCAGACCAGGCCCTCTATGCAGCGAAGCAGGCGGGACGCAATCGCGTGCACTGCGCCGGCTAACCTTCAGCATCGGATCGTTATCGCTGTAGTCAACCTAGGAAGTCCAACAGATTGGGTTGAAGTATTTGGGCAGTGGCCCCGAGAAGCAAGGTCAGCAGATTTTGCTGGGCCTGCAGACGCACGACTAACTCGGCAAGATCCGCTTCTTCGATGCGTCCTAATTGAAACTGTAAACTGAGTTTCACCTGTTCCAGGTGCTCCTCCAGCATGTCCAGACTAGCCAGGCCAGTAGATTGTTCACCCAGGGCGTGTAAGATCGTCTGATGCACGGCGTCGAGGGCCGTGATCATGCGACTCAAGGCCTGCGTCTGGCCCGCAGCAGGGAGACGCCGACTATTTTCTAACTCGTCGCGGAGATGGATTAGCGCCGTGAAGAGATCGTAGCTATGGGGAAACTCTACCCAATTTTCGCCCGTCCGCCGCAAGCTGCTTGTGTCTAAAAATAACACGTTGCCCTGGTTATCAATCACCTGCTGGTCGGGAGTGAAGGTGATTGGGTGATTGGTCGCCCCGCCATCGAGCGATAAAGTGCCTTGCGCGGTAATGGCCACGGTTCCCGAAAAGCCCGGCGTGATGTTAGTCGTGTTTACGAACACTACCTCGCCATTTGGCCCGACAACCCGCAGATCAGTATCCGTGTTCGTCCAAGCGATAGCTGGCCCACCATTGAGCGATACGAGACCGCTGCTGCCCGTGCCGCTGGTATCCTGGAGATGTAACCAATGCGTGCCACTCGGGCCCAGCACCGTGTCTCCGACTGGTGAACTGTTTCCTGGCGCCACGCCCGAGCCGCTGCCATACGTCGTCGCGGTGTGCTTGATCAGCACATGTACACGCCCTTGAACGCGACTCGTTCCCGTGCCGAGAGCCAGACCGGTAGGATCACCCATGATCTGGCCGCTACCCACTGAGGAACTGCGGAACACTTCTATCCCTGGGTAAAGAAACTTTGCCCAATAGGAAGGAGCCACGGATGCTGAAGCCCCGTGGGAAGCGCCCGCATACTCGACCCGCACAATCCGCCCTGAGGAATCACGTACCACGCGGAACGGAGCTTTAGTGGCATCGGCCCCCGCGAACACATAATGGTTTGGCATGCGACTGTTAGCCAAGCCCACTACCTGTTCGAGCAGCCCGTCGATTTCCGTAGCCAGTGCCCGTCGCGCGTCTTCGGTAAGTGTGTCCTGAGCTCCCTCAATGGCCAGCGCTCTCGCCTGCGTCAGTATGCCGCTGATTTGCTGTAATACCTGGGACGAGGTATGCAATGTTAGCCGCACTTCTGTGAGATTCTCCAAAAAGGTTTCGATCTGTCCGAGCGTGCTACGATAAACTTGGGCCGCGATTACGCCTTCGGGTTGCTCCGAAGGACGCAGCCATTTCTTGCCCGTGAGGGCTTGGAGCTGCAAGCGCTGGACTTCCGCCAAGGCCTGACGGAGGTGGTAAATCGAGCGGCTCACGAGATGACTAAGCGTGGTACGCTCCAGCATAGTGGGGTTCACCCGGATAGTAGTGGTCTCCCGCGGCAGCTGGCCACCGGGAAATCACACCAGACGCAGCAATTCCTCGAAAGTCTCGTGGACGATCACGATGTAGCGGGCCGCTAATTGGAAGGCTCGCTGATATTGCAGCAAGCGGACTACCTCTTCGTTGGCATCCACTCCCGAAATGGCCTGCTGATGGACCTGGAGTTGTTGGCCCACCACCTGCAAATGTTCTCGGTTCTGACGCATCGCTTGCAGTTGCGTCGCCAGGTCGGCTATTAGGCGGTCGTAGTAGCCACCCAGGGTCAGGCCCGAATCGAACACGGGTTGCTCGCGCAGTGCCAACATTTGCTGCAAACGCTCAGTATCGGCCGTGGCCCCACTTCGCGAGAGGGCTAACCGCTCAGGCGACGCTGCCACTTCGGGGTGTACACGCATCGTACCCGCATCACTCCCCGCAAACAGGGTATTGAGACCTAGAGCAGTCAGCAGACCCGAGGTATCAGGCTGAGCGATCACGGGCACCTGAAACGCATCCCCCGCTTGCAACGTCCCAGGGCTCATTTCCAATATCAAGCCATCCACCAAGCTCACCGCGCTTCCCGGTGCATACCCTTGGCCGACTGAGACGGTGCCCAGTAACTGTCCCGCACTATTGCGTATTTCCAGCGTTAGATGCGGCGTTACACCCACCGTGCCGCTGTTGACAGCTTGAATTGTGTACACATCGTTCTGGCTGCCCGTATAGCTGCCCGAAACCCGTGGCCGGGCCGTGCCCGTAATCGTACCGGACAATTGTGTGGGCAGGCGTCCGGCAAAGTCGAAAACGTAGCCGGGTTCAGCGAGAAACTGCAAGGTGCGCGTCTGGGGGTCCGCAATCGCCTGTATATGCGGCACGCTCGAAAAGGCCACCGCTAGCTGGGCCAACGTCTGTGTCTGCGGATCAATGTTGACCGCATGGATCGTCCTTTCCCCCGTGCTGGTATTGGTTACGCTCACCCATACGGCACCACGGCGAATCGTAAATGCGGGTTCCGCATGCTCCAGGGCTAAATTGACATTACTCACAGAACGCACGCCCGCTAAAAAGCGAAATTCTCCGGATAAACCTAAGCCAGCCACGTGGACATTATCCAAGCACCTCATCACCTCTTTCGCTAACCGATTCAGCCGCGTTGTCAACTCCGGCAACACTCCGTTGCGGACCGCCAATAACCCTGCTAACGACCCCGCGGTAACTTCTATGGGCACACCTGAGCCTTGCAGTGTCACCCGTACCTGATTCTGGCTATCCACATCCACATGCCAGCGATGACTCGTATCGCCCATCACCAACATTGCCCCCCCAGCCAAAACGTTCACCTGCTCCAACG
Source organism: Gemmatales bacterium (assembly GCA_025060195.1). Taxonomy (GTDB): domain Bacteria; phylum Planctomycetota; class Planctomycetia; order Gemmatales; family HRBIN36; genus HRBIN36. Next base: position 27,351 of record JANXCQ010000017.1, read on the forward strand.
GCTGCTCCACCACCTGGATGGCAACTAACTCCGCTAACTGACTTAGTAACTGATCACGACGGTCTAAGGCATCATGAGGCGTTGCACCTTGAGCTATCCCGCGGCTTATCGCGGCGTTTAACTCGGCTATCTGAGTGGCCAACGCATTGATACGTGCTACAGTTGTTCTTATCTCTTCCGTGAGCTGATGCTGCCAGTTCAGGAGTTGGTCATTCACCTCGCGAAACCGCTGTGCTAACCGTTGCGCCGCCTCCACCACCAGGCTTCGCGAGGTCAAATCCGTTGGCCGAACTGACAATCGTTCCAGCCGATTGAAAAACTCGTCTAATAAGCCGCGCAACGAATGCGTTCCCGTCCCGAAGAACGACTCGATTTCCTCCAAACGCATTAACCGACTCTGTAAATCCGCCAATTCGGAACTATGTTGCCAAATGGTCTGTTCCAAAATCGCATCACGCAGTCGACGAATCTCCGCAATCTCTACTCCGAAACCGATCGGGTCATCGGGCACGAACCGCGCTGCTAACAGTGGCTCCCGACGATGGTAACCTGGCGTATTGATGTTGGCAATATTGTGCCCCAACAGCTCCAGTACCCGCTGATTGACCTGCAACGCGGACAATCCAGTGGCAAAGTTTACGATAGCCATGGCACTTAGCCCAGGATTTCAAGCAAATATCCGGAACCACCCTGTTCCAGTGTCCCCCGCCGATCGTACTGGCTCACGCTCTCGAGGCCGCCCACAAGCGCCCGCAAAAGCCTGCCATACAGTTCTTGCCCAAACCAGGCTAACACTGCCACTTGGCGTAAATCGGCTTGTACCCGCTGCGCTAACGCACTGACACGCTCTCGTTGCCGATGAACCGCCCGACCCGCTGCCTCGCCCATCAGTTCTTCTACCTCAGCCCAACGAATCCTGCCACGCTCATCCGTAGGCAATCTCGCCCATAATGCCGCGCGCTGCGACCGCAACGAGTCTGGCTCCCCGAAGTAACACACCAGGCGCCCGACCGCTGCCTCTAACTGCTCCACCGAACCACTTACCAGGGCAGCCCGCAATTGTGCTAATTCTCCGGCTAACGTTTCGAGACGCGCTTCCTCCTGTTCGAGGTATCGCGCTAACTCCGTGGCTAATCCACGTACTGCCTCATTTTCATGCATCGCAGCACTTCCGCCAGGCCTCGAGAACCGTGCTCACTCCACTTCTGGTCGCTCATCCAAGTTTAGCTCAGAACTTTCTAAACTTTGCGTGGCGTAGTGCTCTTCGATCAACCGCGCCAGGCCCACCCCTGAATGTTGGGCCAGATGTTGCCCCAGGTAAAAGTCGAAAAGTCCGCCATAAACGTCTGCCTGGTCTTCACCAAACAGCCCTTCGCCTAACTCGTGCAAGGTCGTACGTAGCTGCTTGATGAGCATACTCAAAAAAATGGCCTCAAAGCTCCGCGCGGCTTCTTTCAGCGATTCGCTCGAAACGCTCGGCCTACTCGCCGAAGTCGGCGTACACCGCATCTGCTGAGCTAAGCGTTCCGCCTGCGCGCCCAGCACATCCACAATCACGCGCGGCGGCCCAAGCCAATCCATCGCATTCTCCCAAGTCCTAATGGCTGTCCCCAAATCCGAGCTCACTCAATAATCAACTCCGCGTGCAATGCACCAGCGGCCTTTAACGCTTGGAAAATGGCAATCAAATCCCGCGGCGTAACGCCCAGGGCGTTCAACGCCCGCGCCAACTCGGCTACGGTTACCGATTGCTCCACCACTGCTAACCCACCTCCTTGTTCGGTGACATTCAACTGAGTCCGTGGCACGACTACCGTCTGCCCACGACTGAACGGTAACGGTTGGGAAACTTCTGGATTCTCTGCAGCCACAATGGTCAAGTTCCCATGCGCCACTGCCACGGTCGAAATCTTTACATGCTGTCCTGCGACCACCGTTCCTGTCCGCTCATTGATGACCACCACGGCCACAGCATCGGGGGACACCTCCAACAAGCCAATTTCTCCAGCGAAACCCACGACGTTGCCCCGTTTCTCCCGCGGGATGAGCACCTCGACAGTTCCAGCATCCAACGTAACGGCCGACTCAGGATATTTCTGGTTAATTGCCCGGGCGATGGCCTGCGCGGTGGCAAAATCGGGCTTTTTGAGCAACAAGCGCAGCCGTCCGTTACAGACAATCTCCCCTCGCGCCTCGGCCTCGACAATGGCTCCGCCGGGTATCCGTCCCACGGTTGGGAAATTCTGTTGTGTGGCAGCCGCTCGACCGCCAAACACAAATCCTCCCACCGACACCGGCCCCTGCGCTACCGCATAAACTTCTCCGTCCACACCTCGCAACGGCGTCAACAGTAATACTCCCCCCTGCAAACTGCGGGCATCGTCCAATGCCGAGACGGTAACATCTATTCGGCTTCCCTTGCGTGCAAACGGCCCCAGCTCCGCGGTCACCATTACCGCTGATATGTTCCCTGAACGAAACACCGGATCGATCTGAGACTCCCGCACCGCCTTAGCATTGACCGCCATCCGTTGCAACATATCCGCGGCCACTTGCTGCGTAAACTGGCTTCGTCCCCCCGTATTACCCAAGCCGACTACTAAACCGAAACCATAAAGCTGATTCGGTCTCGCCCCCTCAAAGTCGGTAATATCCTTGATTCGCACCGTCTGCCCTCTGGCAGGCGCAACTAATACTAACAAACTCATCCACGCTACTACTTTTAGGCCTAACCCGCGCATTCTAAGCAATGGCAATCCTTGCCACATATCCAACATCCCTACCGCTCCGTATGCCTGATCTAAAACGGCCACAATACATTCATAATGCGACCCCACCAATTTGGATCATTATAGCTAGATTCATAGCCGCGTCCTAAATATTCGATGGTTAGATTAGCAATAAATTGCGACTGCACCGTATTATTGCTAGCTATGTCAATAGGCCGAACAATTCCTCGCAACCGTAAAATACGCTGTTCCCCACTAATTAAACGACTCCGAAAACCCTCGATGACTAAGTTCCCATTAGGCAACACAGCCACCACTTCTACCGTCACGCGATCTACCATACGCCGATCCGCACGGTAATCAGCGCGACCCTGAAACTCTCGCTGAGCGTCGTTCGCTATGGTAAGATCCGCCGCAGCCTGCCTGGTCGAGACATTCCCCTGCGTTTTACCCCGAAACTGGAATATCTCAGAGCTCCGCGTCTGCTTTTCCATATTCCGATTATCTCGGTGCTCTATATCGGTGGCTTCATTAATGATTACTGTCAACACATCCCCTACACGTCGCGCCCGTTGATCTACGAACAGGAACGCGCTCTGCGGATGCCTCCGGTCCCACAGCGACTCCCCAAGCGCTTCACTTAGGATCAGCACAGACCAACTTCCTAACACTGCCAGCCATCGGAAATGCCTCTCCAGCCTATCCATAGATGACACCACTATCAGCCTCTCGATTTTACCTAGATGACATCATTATCTAGTAATCTACCTGACAGACCGCGGGACGCGTAACCCGTGCATGTACGGTTTGCTTCGAGTCTAAATTCCGCACGGGGATGATTTGCCCTAATTTACCATCGGCCAATGCCTCCCCACGCGTACTAACTTCCAGAGGCCCCACCCGAGCCACGAGCCGCACAAAATCGCCTTTTCTGACTATAACGGCTTCACCCTGAGCTACATCCGAAGGGCGTGCCGAGAGTGTGCCTTGTCCATCTACGCCCTCTCTACGGTTCGCCTGACCTTGAGGATGCCCACTCCTGACTAATCTCGGCTCGGTTGCTGGCTTAGCCGAGGAGCCTAGTGATCTGGGTTCTTGGCCGCTGTAACTTACACGCTGCAAGTCCGACTGTAAGTTCGCCTTTCTAATTATCTTCACCTCATCCGCGCCAACTATTTGCACGGCATTTATGTCTATACCTGCTAACTGAATGCGATAAATTACTCTTCGTTTGGTTATAATTAGCGTTTCCAGTGCGTTGTTAGCTTCCTCCAATTCCAATCTTGATAATCCTTGGCGCAGTCCGATTGGGCCTCCTACGATCTCCGCTATATCGCCTAAGGTAATGCGATGGCCAGGATGAACCACCTCGCAACGCAATCTGATTTCCACACAATCATCCTCAGCTGATAAAAGACTTAGGTTGATAAGCGAGCTGGCCATAAATATGCCTGCCACCATCGCCACGAGCGAAAAAGGCTGGTGCCTGGTGGTTGCGGAACGACCATCTAACGTTGCCCGAGGTTTCCAGTTATAGGATTCAAATGGACGACTTGCGCTCAGCTTCATAACACTGCACCGAGAGTCGAAAATAATCCATGTGCGAGTTATTCATCCGAGTGCGATCCGTGATTGCGTTTAAGCCGATCAGGGAATTAAGCACCAAGATAATTATCGCACGAGTTCATTAGAGGTAGCGAGCATATCATCAGCCACGCGAATTGCTTTCGTGTTGAATTCATAAGCTCGTTGAGCGAGGATTAAGTTAATGAGCTCCTGAACCACATCCACGTTGGATCGCTCAAGGAATCCTTGTCGAATAGTCCCTAAACCATCTTGACCAGGCGTTCCCTCAATCGGGGCCCCTGAGGCTGCGGTATCGGAAAAGAGGTTCCGTCCTTCACTACTCAACCCCGCTGGATTCGGAAACCGCACCAAGATCAGGTTGCCCACCACGTTGGTGGTATTCGGAGCATCGGCGGTGATCACGGAAACAGTCCCGTCGGTCGCGATGGAGATGGATAACGTATTGTTGGGGACAGTGATTGGTGGGTCTAATAAAAACCCGTCGGAAGTCACGATCTGACCATTGGCATTAATGCGAAACGAGCCATCGCGAGTATAGCGAAACGTTCCATTTGGTAATTGAACGCGGAAGAAGCCATCCCCTTCAATGGCTAAATCAAGGGGGTTATTAGTATTCTCCAATACGCCTTCGTTAAATACCTTAGTCGTTCCTGCAATTCGCACACCGCTGCCGATCTGCAAACCGTTCTGCTCTTGCTGCCCTGCTGCGGTCTCGGCACCGATAGGCCGCTGTGTCAGATATATCAAATCTTGAAATGACACTAGGCTGCGCTTGAATCCTGTAGTATTCACATTCGCCAAATTGTTCGCGGTATTATCCACGACGAGTTGCTGAGCGGCCATGCCCGTAGCACTGGTAAATAGCGAGCGGATCATGGCTCACCCTCCCGATGCTCCTTAGCCGCTGGGCCTCGTATACCAGTGCAAACTTTCCGCGAGTGTCCGCAAAGCGCGCTGGGCTGCCTCGAAATGACGGAAGCCAGCGATCAGCTGAACCAGTTGGGCCACGATATTCACATTGGAACTTTCCCGGAACCCTTGCAGGACTGAGCTTTCCCGAGCTTCCTGAATGGCGGACTCGGGAATACGAAATAGAGTGGCTCCCACAGGCTCTACCCAACGCGCATCACTCACTTCGACCAAACGCATCTGACCTACAGGTTGACCGTTAGCAAATACAGTTCCATCCTGAAGCACTGTTACAGAAGCAACATTTTCGGGAATGGTGATGCGTCCCCCTATACCAAGAATCGGATAACCTCCAGGGATAACTAATTCCCGGGCCGCATTAAGAGATAGTGTCCCGACGCGGGTATATAGCATGCCGTTTGGCCCTTCCACGACGAAAAAGCCCGGGCCGCGAATAGCTAAATCTAGTGGCGCGCCTGTATATTCCAATGGTCCGGGGGTTAGATCTATACTTGCAGGTGCTGACTTTACCCCTAAACGCTCCGCCACTTGACTAGATGCCAATAGTTGAAATACCGCCTCAAAAGTGGCCGCCGTGCTAATACGTTGACGGTAGCCCGGAACGTTTGCGTGGGCGAGATTAAAAGCCACCAGCTCATGATGCTGGTGGGCCCGTTCCAAAGCAGTCGCAGCGCTATAAAATCCACTCAGCATTGTCTCGAGCGACCTTCAGCCTCAGATGAGTAACCGTAGTTCCTCCGAGTTTTTGCTCTTCCCGGTTACTTTTGGGTAGCGATCCAGGCTTTGATTTCGTAATGCGGTAGGATGTCACGACTTTACTAAATATAGCATGCAGAAGACCTGGCCGCGAGGAAGATCTTGGTAATTCTGCTAAAGAATCGGGTCTTAGCAATTTTTCCAGCGATGGTAATAATCAGCCCAGGACATAATCCTTAGGCATTTATCGGACGTGCGGCGCAACAAATTGATCGCGAGTGCTTAGTTTATTAGCCGACACCGTGGCTCGATACATCTGACCTTTTTTCTTCGACTAGAACATATAGGTAGGCTCCTCTGGCAATAAGGGTCGCGCGAACGTTCGATGTAGTGACGATAACAGGCCTAACGAGCGGCCTATGCCAGACTGCTCAGATGTCATGGCGCAAACATCTTAATAAGCAGAGTTGGAGCAGCAATGAATGCTGTGATAACTTAGACAGCAATGTCGGCTCGTTGGCATAGATAAGCTCGGTAACGTTCTCGGATGGGAGCAACAATATCGCGAAGAAATTCATCGACTTGTTGTGGGGCACGTCCGACAAAAGCCCGAGGATCCGATAGAGCATCTAAATCCAGTTCCTCAAAGATAGGTTCTCGAGCTAAACGGCTAAGTAAGTCGTTAGTCCCTCCGCGTTTGACTTGCTCGGCCACGGCTAAGCTATGACGGCGGATAATCTCGTGAGCGGTTTGACGGTCAGCTCCACGGCGCACGGCTTCCATGAGAATGGTTTCCGTGGCCATGAAAGGTAATTCCCGCTGTACATGCTGCGCAATCATCTCAGGATTCACTTGCAAGCCGGATACGATATTGAGATATAAACGTAAGATAGCGTCTGCAGTGAGAAAAGCTTGGGGCAGAACCAATCGCCGGTTCGCACTATCATCCAGAGTGCGCTCCAGCCACTGGGTCGCCGCGGTATATTCGGCGTTGTGACTAAGTTCGATAAGAAAGCGAGCTAGGCTGCACAGGCGTTCCGCGCGCATCGGGTTGCGTTTATAAGCCATGGCCGAGGAGCCGACTTGTTCTGCCTCGAAGGGTTCTTCGACTTCGTGTTCATGTTGGAGCAGGCGCAGGTCGGTGCCAAATTTATGGGCGGATTGGGCAATACCACTAAGGGTGTGCAGAATTTGCACATCTACTTTCCGACTATATGTCTGTCCGGTTACAGGATAAACTTGCGAAAACCCCATTTTTTGTGCTACTAACAAGTCGAGTTTCCGCACTTTCTCATGGTCGCCGTGGAATAAAGCAAGGAAACTGGCTTGAGTGCCGGTGGTCCCTTTAGCACCACGGAAAGCCAAGCTAGTTAGGCGATGTTCTAAGTCCTGTAAGTCAAGCACTAAGTCATAACACCATAAAGTGGCTCGCTTTCCGACGGTGGTGAGTTGAGCGGGTTGAAAATGCGTGTAACCGAGAGCAGGAAGGTCGCGGTAACGGTAGGCGAAATCCGCTAAAGCGTCTATGGTTCCGACCACCTTTTTTATGAGTAGTTGAAGTCCATCGCGCATGAGAATGAGGTCGGTATTATCCGTGACGTAACAACTTGTCGCTCCCAGATGAATAATGTCCCGGGCTTCTGGGCAGACATCCCCGAGTGCATGGATGTGAGCGACCACGTCGTGTCGAAAACGGCGTTCATAAGCCGCCACTTTCTCCCAGTCGATATCGTCGAGGTGAGCGCGGAGTGCTTCGAGTTGACGGGGCGCAATGCGGGGAGTGATACCGTCCTCCGCGGTAAGGCCTAGTTCATATTGGGCTTCGGCTAAGGCCAGCCATAAACGACGCCACAAACCATACCGTCGTTGTGGACTCCATAATTCAATCATCTCAGGCGAAGCATAACGTTCGATAAGCGGATTGTCATACGCTTGTTGTTTCGTGCTCACGTTCGGCTCCTTAGCTAAATCCCCCGGACTTCGCCGATAGATTTGTAATAATAGGGGAACTGGTCGCAATAATCGCTGCTTTTAGATGAATTTAGGGGACTTTCATGTTAGATATTATGTCAGTTGCTTAGTTTCTCAGCGAGCTTGTAAGATAATTCTATAAGAGATTGCTTTGGTGAAAGGAGAGGCATTGATGACCGGAAAGCGATGGGCTTGGGCGTGGCTGGGACTATTTTTCCTGAGCGTCGGCATGGCTTACGGACAGTATCCGATTCCAAGCGCGAATCCGACCACTTACTACTATTACCCCTACTATTATTTTCCCCATAATTACTGGCCTAACCACCAGCCTTGGCCTAATCCGAATCAATCCTTCCAATTACCACCTCCCTATATGGCTTACCCGCCGTATTTAGATCGCAGATTTCGCTATGAGTTGTTTTCGCCGAAGCCGTATTATAAAGGATTTCACTTCTGGTTGGACCAATTTTAGATTGCATGTTACTAGGCTCGTTCACCTGGCGGCGTGCTCCTTCATAGTTGGCCTCGGAGATGGTGCTGTGGACGGAGGTGTGGGTTACAGCTGCGACGATCGTCCACTGGTTCGTTGCAAAACCTTGCGTTCGTTTTCGCGAGGACTGGGATTGCAGTCAGCATTGGGGCATTCTTAGCAGTTGGTGGGAAACGCAAGATGACTGCTTGCCTCGGGCGAAGAGGATCGTATAATGGCGGGACAATTCTAGTGAGCCACATAAGGGGAGCTGTCATGACCGCAAAAACTGGAGGAGAACCGCTAGACATAATTGAGGAGCTGCGCCTGCGTCGGTGGGCCCGCGAGAACTACGTGCCCCCTGAGAAAAGAAATCCGGCTTGGCATGAAGTGATCCATGACGAGATGGCCCGCCGAGATTTAGAATTGTTGGAAGCGAGTCCGCCCCATGTGATCCCAACGGGTACCCGTTGTTAGTGCCGCGCCTAGTTGGGCGATGCCGAGTAAATCTGCGGCTAACTGAGCCGAGGTATTGCAAAAGGTTTACGAAATCGCGTAAGTTCGACCGACTGTTTCGTTGGCGTTACTGAACGGCCCCGGGAGTCTAGGTGCAGTTCTTGACGCGGTGGTATTATGGGCTTAGAATAAGTCTAACGAAGTATGACGGGCATCGGAGTGAAGGTAAAGGAAATGAGAGGACAAGGCTTCGGTCGCGCTGTGGTCGTTATTTTGTCCTTAGCAGCGCTAGCGGGCCAGGGGGGTTGTTTGCGGCGTGTTGAAGGGGATGCCTGGGAAGGTACGAAGAAACTGCGCGTCTTAGCGACGATCGTGCCTTGGCACTGCCTGGCTGCCTTGGTTGGAGAGCCGGACGTGGAGGTGCGGTGTTTCTGTATCACCAATGGGCCGCATGAGTTTCAACCGACGGTGGAGGAAGCGCGGCTCCTAAACGGGGCGGACTTGGTGATTGCTAATGGATTGGGCTTGGAAGGTTTTCTGATGCCGATGGTGCGGAGTAGCGGTCGGCGGGATTTGCGTGTCGTCCGAATTGCGGAAGAGTTGGCGAAAAAGGGGGTGCCCTTGATTGAGGTGCCTGGTTACCAGCATCATGGACACTATCATGGACCTGGCAATGATCCGCACGTTTGGTTGGGTTGGGACGAAGCAGAGCGGGCGGCGGAGATGATCTGCGATGTGATGTCCGAAATGCGCCCCGACCACAAGGCGGACTTTGCGCTACGATTGGAGCAAGTGCGGCAACGGTTCGCGGAGTTGCGAAAATTGGCCGAGCCGTTACGTCAGACCGAGGGGGCGTTGGTAACCGCGCATGATGCGTTTCGCTATTTCGGTCGGAGTGTTTTTGGACCGGACTATGAGCAGCGCCTGTTGGCGGTGCGCGGTTTGCACGGTGAAGAACTTAGCCCTCGAGAGTTCAACAATTTGGTGAAGCTGTGTCAAGAGAGAAATGTGCGGGCGTTGGCTTATGAACCGGGCAGTTCGCCTGCGTTGTTGGAGAGATTGCAGGAAAGTCTGAAGAAGAAGCTGCCGTTGATAGAATTAGATCCTGTCGAGACAGCAGAGCCGTACGAGGGAAGGCGGTTTTATGTATCGGCGGATTGGTATTTTCGACGTATGGAGATAAATATGCAACGGCTGCGTGAGGCTTTGTTACCATGAAGGTGGAGCAGTCGGAAGCGCTCGTCACCATTAGCGACCTAAACGTGACGCTGGGGGGCAAGCAGATCCTGCAGCATTTGCACACGTGGATACCGCGGGGTCGAATAACCGCCCTGATTGGTCTGAACGGTTCGGGCAAGACCACGTTGTTGCGGGCAATTTTGGGGGAAATCCCGTATCAGGGCCGAATCCAGTTTCACTGTGGTCATGCCCACCGTCCTGGACATCCCGAACGAATCGGGTACGTGCCTCAACGGTTGCTCTTCGACACGAATCTGCCGTTGACCGTGTGCGAACTATTGGCGTTGGGCATGTCGTGGCGGCCTATCTTTTTGGGCGTCAGCAAGGGACTGCGACGCAAGATCGTGGACTTGCTCCGGCGCGTACAGGCGGACCATTTGGCAGACAGCCCCGTGGCAGGGCTTTCAGGCGGCGAGTTGCAACGGGTGTTATTGGCATTAGCGTTGGAACCTTTGCCGGAGTTGCTCTTACTCGACGAGCCTGCCGCGGGAATTGATTTTCGCTACCAGGGAGAGTTTTACGGTCTGATTACGCGACTGAACGAGGAGCACGGCCTAACGATCCTGCTGGTGTCACACGACTTGAGTGTGGTGAGTAGTTCTGCTCATCACGTCCTGTGCTTGCGGAATGGTCAGATTTTGTGTGAGGGGCCGCCGCGCGAGATTCTCAGCGGGGAGCGAATCGCGGAGATTTTTGGGGAGGACAAGGCAGTGTACGCCCATTCCGCTCATGCGAGTTAGGCGGAAGGTGCACGCTCAGCGGCGTGAAAACCCGCGGTGCGATGAGAACCGTCGCAGAAGGGTTTGGTTTTGGAGTGGCCGCAGCGGCAGAGCGCAAAGGCAGGTTTGCCCGCAGGAATCGGGAACGGTTTTCCTTCAGCGTCGAGCACTTGGACGGGGCCTTCCACGACATAGGGACCGTTATCGCGCACGCGAATGATGACGGGCGCATCGCTCATAGCCGAGATCTCCGAAGTCGTGTGGTGGCGTTGAGCCTAGCTGGAGAGTCAGCTAGCCAGGCAGACGTTATTTAGGCATTCGTTACAAATATGACCTCACCTGACTTCGTCGAGGTGCGAAAACAACTCGCTCACTGGCACGATGGGAAACAGCGCTATGGGATCGGGTCGCGAGCGATAGCGTCCTTAGGATCTTGGGGCAGGAAGAGTCGGGTAATTTCTTGGGCTAAATAACGGACGAATTGCCGGCGGAAACGGTCGGGAGTAACGTCGGGGTCGGCGGCGACCGGAGCGGGATGGCGTGGATATTGCGCTTCTAGATGGGCCTGCTCGATGAGTTGGTTATAAAGGTCATCGGCATCGTTCGCTTGGGCCGCGGCCACGGTAACTTGCACCTCGGCTCGGCCGCGATACAGCGTGCGATTGGAACGGCCTTCGTAAAGACTGGGATTGTTCAGTTCGACGAAAATGACCAAGTCAGCGCCTAACTCGCGGGCCATCTCGCTGGGATGCAGAGCTGACCATTGGTCTTGGCGTTCTTGCCAGCGATGCACTGTAGCGGCGGAGAGGATGACCAGGCGATCCCTTTGCTGGGCAAATTCCTTAGCTAACTCACGAGCCAAGGCCTCGTCTAACTCGCGGGGTAAGGGGCCAAGGTGGATTTGTGTCCCTATGTCGGCGTAACAAACCACGGCCACGCGGAGTGGTTCGTTGCGCGGTTTTTTGAGCTTGTCGCGATAGGCCAGCAGATCAATCACGGGAGGCTGGCGCATGTCTTGGCCCAGCATGGCCGCGGTAAAGTACACCAACGTGGGCAGTCGGCATCCAGCTAGGAGGGAACTCAGAAATAACCAGCCCCAAGCCCAACGACGGAGTATGTGGGCATCCCGCCTCCAGGTAGTATTCCCCATCTTGGCCTCCTATCCTGCACTTATTGTCCCCCGAGAAGGAAAATGGCTATGAGGCGTCCCGTCCAAGCACCTAAAACGAGTAGAAGAATGGCCCAGGCAGCAACCGTGCTCAGCCAATGCCAAGAAGGCAGGCCGCAGCGTTGCCCCGTCCATGCCGCCATGAGAAACCACATGCCCCCGAAGATGCATACGAATACCAAAATCGGTCCCGCGCTGTGGGCCCGCCAAGCCGCCTGCAAGTCCCCGTGCATACACAGGCTGAAGCTCGTGGTCAGGCCGCAGCTGGGGCACGGCAACCGCGTGGTGCGGAAGAAACCGCACGGTGGTAAGCCCAATTGCTCGTGCGTGCCGTAAAGGCGCGGCTGACCGTCGGCCTCGTATGGGTTCAGCCTATACGCGACGAGCAGCACCCCAAGCATGCCCAGCCCCACCAGTGTTAAGATGCCACGTTCCCATCGAGCTAAGACATTCGTCGGGTCGGCGAGGGTGACAGTCGGGATGACATGCGGTTGAGCATTTGGGGTACTCGGCTCGTTGCGACCATCGTTTGGCTCTGTCCAGGTTGGTGCTGGAGTATTTGACGGCTCAGGTAGCCCGATCGGTTGCATAGCGTGTTGCTCGGCGTTGACAAGCTCAACTGGGAGCTAGGCTTATTGTAGTTTACACGGGGTTTGGGCGCAACTTGACAGAGTCTAACCAGCGGCAGATAATGAGGCAGATAATCGCGTGGCGGGTCCATGCGCGGTGGCAGCAAGTGGGCTGCCGATTTCGCCTACACTTAGTAACGTACCCGGCGGCTGCTCCGCTGCTTGAGGCGCGTGGCCCACGCCTTGGAAGATGCTGCCTTGTCAGCGAGTCCTAGTCTCATGACGGTGCCGACCGCTGCGTCGTCCTTGGAGGCTTTGTTAGAGGAATGTCAGCAGGCCATCGGTTACCGTTTCGGAAATCCGAAATTATTAGAGTCGGCTTTGACCCATGCCTCTACGGCGCCGAGTCGGCTGGGTTCCAATGAACGACTGGAATTTTTAGGCGACGCCGTGCTCGGGCTGATTGTATGCGAGCGACTGTATGAAAAGTTTCCCGACTATCTGGAAGGCGAGTTGACTAAGCTCAAATCGTTCATCGTAAGCAGACGCGTGTGCGCCCAAGTGGCCCAGACGCTGGGCTTAGAGCGCTTCCTGCGCGTGGGGCCTGGTATTGGTCGGTTCGGCACTTTGCCTGCGAACCTTTTAGGCGACGTCTTCGAGGCCATCGTTGGCGCTATCTACCTCGACGGGGGCCTGGAAGCCGCTCGAGCGTGGGTCTTACAGCACATGGGTTCCCTGATCGACCACATCGGCAGTACCGCCCCGATTGAAAATGCCAAGTCGTTGTTACAGCATTTGGCCCAGAAACAGTTTGGCACTACACCTGCCTACCGCGTCCTCGATGAAAAAGGCCCTGACCATTCAAAATGTTTTCTCGTCGCGGCCTACTTGGGCGAGCAAGGTTACCCGCCCGCTTGGGGACGCAGTAAAAAAGAGGCGGAACAGAAAGCGGCCGCGAACGCTCTGGCCGTGTTGCATCACCAACCCGTACCGTACCCGAGTCCAGGCTGACAGTTCTGCCCCAAACCGAACAGGCGCTGTGCGTTGGCGGTACATTGCTGAGCCAGTTGCTCAGCATCTGTTTGACGGACTCGAGCCAAGCAATGCACTGTGTGAATGACGTGCGCAGGTTCATTACGGGAAATTCGCCCGCGCAGCGGGACGGGGACCAGGTAAGGACTATCTGTCTCGACGAGCAAGCGGTCGGCAGGGATGCGCCTGGCCAATTGACGCAACGGCTCCGCGTTTTTGTAGGTGACCATGCCCGCGAAGGAGACGTGCAGTCCCAGACTTAAGCCGACTTCGGCCGTGCTGGCTTGGCCGCTGAATGCATGGAGAATCCCTCGAAGCGGGCCATGATGTTCGTAGTCGGCGCGCAATACGCGCAACAAATCTTCCTCGGCATCGCGACAGTGAATCACCACCGGTCGGTTAGCAGCGCGGGCCAGCGCCAAGTGCCGAAGGAAATAGTCTTCCTGCACCTCGAACGGCGTGTAGTGCCAATAACGGTCTAAGCCCGTTTCCCCCACCGCGACCACGCGCGGATGTTCCACGAGGCGCTCTAGCCTCGACCAATCCCCCGGCTGGGCAGATGCGGCATAATTCGGATGAATGCCGACGGCGGCCCACACCTGGCCATAGTTTTCCGCTAACCGAATGGCTGACTCGCTCGAGGCCAAGGTTATGCCCACGGCTAGGATGCCGACCACGCCCGCAGATTGCGCGCGCTGGAGAACTTCCTGCAGGTCGTGGGCAAATGCCTCATCATCCAAGTGGGCATGCGTGTCGAACAACCGCATAGCGGGACTCACGCGGCAGGCGACCTGGCAGCGGTGCCTTTCCAACCGTAACGCTCGTGCAGCTGTTCCAGCATGGCCAAATGACGGCGTTTCATCGCCAGGATTTCTTCCACCAAGGCCTTCGCCTCGGCGTCGTCCAGTTCGGCCAAATCTTTCTCCAGTTCCCCTATCATCCAGCGTTCATATGCCACCAGCCGCGGCAACAAATGAGCTAGCGACATAAAATGGCTCTCGCTGAAACGTTCCTCAAACACCGCCTTGGCTAGGATACCTTTCCGCCGCAGAATCAGTTCGGCCAGGCGCTGCAGCATTTTGTCTTCTTCCTGGATGAGGCGTTGGATCTCCCGCCAGACGGTGCGTCCCTCCGCGTCGGTCCAAACCCAAGCATCGCGCAGGTACTGCAGGTACGATACTTTTTCCCGCGCAAAGATGCGGTTGAGCACGGTGAGCGTCGGGGGCAAGGATTCGATACTGGCACTCATCGCGGCGACACCGTCAGACGCGGACTGATTTCATAGAAAGACGACACAGCTTTATTCGACCCACTGGCCAGCGGATCCCAGAAGAAAATTCCCACTACCAAAACCAGCGACAAAAAGCCCGTATAAACGAGGGCCAACCCCGAGACGGGTTTGCTCGCGGGTATTTCCTTTGGCTCGTGTAACACCATCACCTTCAGGACGTTTACATAGTAGAAGAGGCTCAGCACGGTGTTCAGCACGCCCAGAGCCAATAACACTAACAGCCCCGTTTGTTGCTGTGCCTGCCAGGCGTGATAAACGGCGGCGAAGATTTGGAACTTAGCCATGTAACCTGCTAGCGGTGGAATGCCCACGAGGCTGAGCAAGAAAATGGCCATGGTCACCGTCAGCCAGGGAGCGCGATAAACCAACCCGCTATAATCCGATAGGTCTTCGCTGCCTACCAGGTTACGCAGGAACGCAACCACGGCAAAAGCGCCCAAGTTCATGAAGAAATAAACCGCCAAGTAAAACAGGGACGCTTCTACTCCCTCGCGCGTCAAGGCACACAGCCCCATCATCATGTAACCCGCATGGGCAATGGTCGAATAAGCCAACAAGCGTTTGAGATTGGTTTGCGCATAAGCGGCCAAGTTGCCGAAGGTCATGGTCAACGCCGACAGAAACACGAGAGCGGGGCCCAGATACCAACTGACTTGCGCCCACCAGGGTGGCGCCAGTTCATGTCCTTCCAAACGCATACCACCCAGCAATGCGACCAGCACGCGCCCCAGTAACGCCACTGCCGCACCCTTAGAAGCCACCGACAGAAATCCCGCTACTTCAGCCGAGGCGCCTGCAAACACGTCGGGACACCAGAAGTGGAACGGTACGGCAGCGAGCTTGAACCCAATGCCCGCCAAAAGCAACAGCACACTGATCAGGGTGACGGCATCAAACTGTTGACTGCCGAAGGTCGCGGCGACGCTGGCCGCTACGTCGGGCAGAAAGCCCGTGCCCACTTTGCCCGCCAGCATGCTAATGCCGTACAGCATTAATCCCGAGGCACCGCCGCCGTACACCACGTACTTCAAAGCCGCCTCGCTGGAATCGCGCCGCTGTTTCAAGAAGCCCGCCAAGGCGTAGCTGGGGAGGCTGGCCATCTCCACCGCGATATACACCATGAGCAAGTGCGCCGCCGACGCCATCAGCATCATGCCCAACGTCGCGCCGAGCAGAAGCACGTAGAAATCAGCGCTGTCATCAGGGTCGGGCACGCCGCTTAGTAAGCACAGCGCGACCATGAACAAGCCGAACGAGGTCAGGAACAACCGGAGATACACCGTGAACGCATCGTAAGCCAACATGTACGAAAACAAATAGCGCGTCTCGCTCAGGCCGCTGCTAGTCGGCTCCAACGTCTGGTCGGTCACCCATTGCCACCATGAGACGACCAACGACAAGCCAAGCACAACCGCGGCCAGGCCACCAAAAGGCACACGCTCGCTGCCGCGGAACATCCGCACCATCAGGATCAAAATGATGCCCAAGACGATAATCACTTCGGGCCCAAAAGCCAGCAGGTCGCGTCGTAAGACACGCACTAATTGTTCTGGACTAATCACCGCTACTTCTCTCCCAAGTCGCGGGAATCAATTGCACCGGGCAGTACGCCAGCACCGCTGTCGGGGCGCTGCTACTCTGTTTTAGCAGAGCGCTGTTGCTCGACCAGATGCTACCATCCACAACCGACTGGGCAGTTTCTCAACGGGAAATACTAAGTCCTATCGGTGGCTTGAGTCGCGGGCTACATGGGGCTAATCTTCGGCCGCGAAAGCCGCATGGTCCAGGTCGGCTTGCCAAGGTTGCGTAATTCGTTATGAGCACTTTTTCCCGAAGCGGAAAGCGCTGTCGGCTAAGTCGGTAACTCGGAGGCCGATAACTTCCCCGATCTTTAGACGAGGAGTACAGACGTGGAGCTCGCCTGTTCCACCTTAGCATTCACGGGCCACAGCTTGCACGAAGCCCTGCGGCGGATAGCGGACCTAGGATTCACCCAGGCCGAATTGGCGATCCAACCGCACAGTCGCCACCTCACCGCCGAGCAGGTGTGCCAAGACTTAACTGGCACGCTCGAGCAGTTGCGGGGAGCAAGCGGAATCAGCATCGCGGCCTTCCTGGTGGAACTGGCAGATTACGATTTGGAGCTATGGCGCTGGCAGTTTCCTGAGATTTGCCGACTAGCTAACCTGCTGGGCATTGTGACCATCACGATATCGGCCGCGCCGCGCGGCACCGATTGGTCGCGGGAAGTGCAACGGCTTCGGCAAATTGTGACCTGGGCATTCAGTTACGGCGTGGTCGTATGTGTGGAAACCCGCACAGGCACGCTGGCGGAAAGCCCCGAGTCGGCGGTCGAATTATGCCGTTGCGTTCCTGGGTTACGTGTGACTTTCGATCCCAGCTATTTTTTGTGTCAGGGCTTGACCGAGAAATCTTGGGAGTCCATGTTGGCTCACGTTCACCACGTGCATCTGCGGGACAGCGGTACCAGTCCGGACAAACTCCAGGTCCGCGTTGGGCAAGGCCAAATGCCTTTCGGTCGTATCATTCAGCAACTGCGGCGCCATGATTATCGCGGACTGTTGACCCTGGAAATGTTCGACCACCCGCGGCCTCCGTTTCCGCTGGAGCCGGAACTACGCACTCTACGCTTATTGCTAGCCGGCATGATATAATCGGCAACTCTCTTGTGCGCCCACTGCCACGTTAGCACTGCAGATTCTTCGCGCGAAATTCGGCGCGCATCCCTCGCATAACCAAGTGGGCGCTGCAGGGTTCGAACCTGCGACCCCTGCCTTGTAAGGGCAGTGCTCTCCCACTGAGCTAAGCGCCCTAGGGTTTGTCGCCGTTTTAGGGAAATTTGTCCATCCTCCCTCAGAGTCTCCCACGCCGTATGGGTTTTTCCCATGCCCATTATTATAAGTTTCCGGTAGCCGCTTTGAACGCCAGCAATCTCCAAAACCCCAAAGACCTCCCAGAAAAAAGATAGTACTCACGATTCGATTCGCCAGAATGGGCAAATAACGAAACTATGGCGCGACAGAAGGGCCACCGAAAACGAGCCGGCCATCGCCCAGGACGAAGCGGATGATTAGTTCGCGGTCAAGTTCGCTCAGAGGCAACCACGTGCATGCCTGCCGAAGGACTTGCCATCGCTCCTCGCGTTTGGGATCGTCTTCGGGAACACGCTCTTGCAACTGTTGCAGCAGCCGTTCCAGATCGCGCTGCCAAAGAGCGGCATTGGTACTTTCCGTGTCGCGGAAAGCAGGCATCCAGGCTCGTTTAATCGGATTCCGTGACCATCGAACCATGCTCGGACCGTAATAGCTCATCTCGAACGGTGCATGGAGCAAACCGCGCAGCCAGTCGGCATCGCCGTAGCCCGTAAAATCAGGGCCCTTGGTGTCCCCTCCCCCTAGGCCGTTATAGGGATGGCAGCGGAGGCAGCGAGCTTCGAAAGCGCGGTAGCCGCGAGCGAATAAAGAAGGGTCTTTGTCGAAGGTTTCCCGCTCTGGTCCCTCGGACGGCACTGGACGACGCGGATGGCTCGCCAACCACTCGGCGATGAGGCGCAAGTCCTCTTCCAGTTTGGCTACGGCCTGGGGCGTTACCCCCGCCATACGCTCCTTTTCATCGGCTCGAGCGGCGCGGTCATATTCGCGGCGAAGCCAGCTAGCCATCTGCGGTAGGACTTGAGACTCAATACTCTTCTCGTCCCGCATGTTTTGCAGGAGCCGGTAAATCCAATCTGGCTTGGCGAAGTTTTCTAAATCGGGAGCGACAGGATTGGAGGCGGGTATCGTCATGCCGAACGCATGGCAACTGGCGCAGTGGGTTCGATATAATTCCCGCCCTCGGGTTAGCGGGTCGCGGCGCAGTAACTCCGCAGCACCCTCAGCGGGAATGCCTTGAAAAGCAAGGATTATCGCGCGTTGTGCCAGTTGGCGTTGCTGATGAACTTCGGCGCGAAATTTTTCTGCCGTCTCGGTCGGCCCGTAATCTTTCCACCACGTTCGCGCTATCAGGAACGATACTGCGATCGCCAAGCTGATTATCAAGACCACGCTAAGGACATAGATTGGCTGACGCGCACGACCGCGACCTGCCAAGGGAAGCAAAAACAACACCAGGAATACTATCACTGGGCCAAATACGGTCGCCCACGCCGCCCACGGGCCTTCCAAGCTTTGGCGTAGCTCAAACAGGAACCAATACGTCCACTTCGGTCGGGCGATGGGATAATCCCTGCTAGGATCAGCGGGAGCTTCTAACAGCGCGCCCACGCCCCAACGGCCGAGCCAGGCAAAACGTTGCCACCAGGTCATCTCACTTGCAGTCATCGCATCGGGTTGCGACGCGGAAGTTTCGCTCGTGATACCAAGCGGCACGGCATTGCGCGTGAAGCATAGGCCGAGCAAGATGGACAAAACTACCAAGCGCGCTAAGACCTTGTGACCACCAGCCAACGAGCTTGGGAGCGAGCTCACTGTAATTGTCGTCGCACGTTGAAGATAACGCCGCAGAGCCAAACGGTGCCCCAACAATAACAGCGCCGTTATAGCCGGCAGGATGAAAACGTGCAGGGTATAAAGCCGCGTGAGGGTCAGTTGCCCTGCCTCGTTGCCAGCTTGCACCCATTGGCGCACCGCGGACCCTAAGCCCGGGATGCCGCCCACGATGTTCAATTCCACATGGAGAGCCCAGTAACCTTTTTGATCCCAGGGCAGTGGATTACCAGTAACGTCGTTGGCAAATGCCACTGCCAGGAGCAGTAACGCCGTCCACCACACCACTTCGCCGGGTGGTAAATGCAGGCCCACGAACACCAGGAACAACAAATATGCCGCCAATAGCACCAGGAACACCTGGGCCGCGAAATGGTGTAAAGCTCGAATGAGCCAGCCAAAGTGCATCTCGTACTGCAGGTAATAAACGCTGCCCCAAGCCGTGCTGACACCAGGACTATAAACCAGCATCAGCATTATGCCCGTTACCACCAGGACGATGAGAACACAGCTCAAGGCGCTGGCCCAGACGAAACGCCACGGTTGGCCAAGGCGTGAAATGTCCAAGGTCAGGATGTGCATTAATTCGCGATAGCCCAGTCGGTCATGGAGCCAATCGCGCAGACGCTGCCACACGGTTGCTACCCCGGTTGCGCCTGGTCGTGTTAGTGAGGCTCGTCGTTCGACTCAGGCTTTAGGTATCTTCTCTGGCACATCGGGCACAAAATCTAGATAACGCACCTCAACAAAATAATCCTGCTTCTCGGCGGAACTACTCGGGTCGGCCACGAGGCGGATTTCCAGTCGGTCCATGGGTCGCGACGGCGGGCCCTCTAGAACTCGCCCCGATATATCGAAGGTGCCCGCATGACAAGGACAGCTAAATCGTTCGTTCTCAGCGTCATAGCCGACCGCACAACCTAAATGCGGACAGACGCTGGTGAAGGCAACGAGCGTCTCATCGGGCTGGTTCGGGTCGAGCGGCCGGTGTACGTCAAGCACCAGCCAGACGCGGCCTATTATTTCGTTGGGAAACAGTGTCCATCCATCGCGACGGACGTCCCGAATCACGGCTTCATAAACACGCTTGCCCGTTTTCGCCGATAATTTCCCCTGCAGGAGGATGTCGCTCAGTTTCGCGACACGACGAAATCCTTGCGGTCGAGTGGAGGGTCGTCCAGAACTCAGGAAATAGACTACGGTAGGCACCCCTAGCACTGCGGCAAGAACCGTTTCCAATCCGCGCAATAGCCAGCGCAGGAAACTTCGCCGATGCGGTAGCGAAGCCGACGTCGGCGAACTCGCTGAGTTGGCAACCCCGGGGGATGAGCCGAGTACGTCACCTTCGGACATACCAATAGCTCACGATTAGCTACTCGCCGGAAATCATGACGTCTGAGGCCATCATTCTCCGAGGATTAGGCACCTATCCACGTTCACAAAGATTTCCCTGCCTTCGGGAAATTATTCCAGGCGAAGTTGGTCAGGAATTAGCAATGCAGGTGGGGGCGTTGCTTTCATGGGCCGGTGTAACCATAACACTGGTCTGGGGGGCTAAAGCTATTTGCTATATTCCTTGAGGTAGCCTTGGAACTGTTGCCGATGGCTTTCCTCTTCTTCCAAGATTTCGACCGCCAGGTTTTCGGTTACGTAGTCATTATGCTGGCGGGCCAACTCGATAAGTCGTTCATAATGAGCGATGGCTTCCTCCTCGGCGGCGATGACACCTTTGATCACGGCAACGACATCCGTGGGATCGCTAGGCGGCTGGAGCATCTTCTGCTCGAACTTTAGCGATAGACTGCCGTAGATGGCGCCGCCTAGTTGCTTGATACGGTTGCCTAGTCGCTGGGCGTGTCCCAGTTCCCCTTGAATGTCATTGAGCAAAGACTGCTTGATATGGTCAGCACGAACGCCTTCCAAGTGCAGGGCGTTCCCCAGGTAATTCACCACGGTCTCGACTTCCATGCAATAAGCACGCTGTAAGGCGTCTAAGACCTCTTTACTGGGTTTACTCATGCAAGCTCTCCTTCTCCGACTGAGTTAGCATCTATCTTAGGAACTCGGTGGCACCGAAGTAGAGGAAATTGGCTCCGAGGTGTTGGCGACGTGTCGTTTCCAGCGAGCGGCCACTGCGACGAGGAGCAAAATACCCACGCCCAAGCCGACGCCGATTAGCAGCAGAATTTCCCGACTCACGTGTCCTGGCCGCTGAACGGTGACCGAAGGGGTTCCCAAAATGCGCCGCGCTTCGATTTGCACGGCAGCATTCGAGCTATGGCGCAACTGTTCGAGGCGGCCCAGGAGGTCTGCTTGCTCGCGAACGAAGCCAGGGCGTTTGCGTTCGGCATCGTACAGTGTGCGTAACGTAGCTAGCTGCACCATAGCCACCGCGGCCACATCGTAGCCCTGGGGCGAATCGTTGCGGTAGCGCTGTGCCAAGGCCGATTCGTCGAGCAATTCTTCGATGAGCCGCCACGGCGTCCGCGCACTATGCCGACGGAGCAGGGCCAACGCGGCGTTATATTGAATCTCCTGGATTGCCCGTGCGGCAGTCGCGCTTTCCAAAAGACGAGGCGGCTCTTGGCGATGCAACAGTTCGACCAGCAATGGCTCCAGCTCCGGCTCGGGCCAATTCGCTAATGCCAGGCAGGCAAACTTTCGACACATCTCGTCGTCGGCAGTCGCGGCTAAGGTCAACGCTTCCTGCAGTTGCTCCACTAACCTCGGGGCTTTGGGAACAAATGAGGCCGTACCAGGCCGACGTGCTTGCCAGTATTCCAGTGCCAATTGTGCCAATTCCCCCTTGCGTCCCTCCTGCGCTGACCATTGCTTCAAATCGCGCAATAAGCGCTCTCGTTCGTCCTCGGAAATCTGTTCAAGTTCCTCGATCCGTCCGCCCAGATTGGCCAAGGCAACTAAGCTGTTGCGGACGCGTAAACCGGCGACGTTCACTTGCCGACTAGTGGTGCCCTCGGTCGGTTCTTCGAGGAAGTCAATATGGCGCACATAGTCGCATATCATGCGGCACAATACAGGTGCACCGACGGGTACATGGAAATGTCCCAAAGCGGCGGGTAAAAACTCGGCCAAGTGTGGGGCTCGCGTCGGATTCGCTGCCGCTGTGGCTGGATTTTCCCGATTCAATTCGTCTTCTAACAACCCCGCGAGTTCGAGAGCAAAGGCCACGTCCAAACGTAACGCCTGCTTCCGCGGCAGAATTTGGGCCAGGTCCTGGGCTGTGCGCCAGCGTACGGGGTCGTGGTGAGAGCGAAGCCCTCTAAGAAAGTCGTGCGGTTCGTAACTGCCTGGTGCCAACCAACCGAAGAAGAGCCACACCAAAACGACCAACACCGCGACTACCAGGCCAGGAATTAGAAATAGCTGGGCAATCAGTCGGGCGCTCGGCGGCTCCACGGGCGGTAAGGACTCCGCCGCCGGTGGGTCTTGGTTGTTTTGATCGGGTTGACCATCAGGCGCGGGTAAGTGATCTGCGTTCGGTTCAGCCATGGATGAGCCCGTGATATCGTAAGACTTTGTCGCGTAAAATGAACGCGGGTAAGACCAGTGAGATGGGCAGATTCACCCACAATCTAGGCGCATACATACGCATGGCAAGCATTCTTAGGGCATTATAAGCGGGTTCCTGTATGCCGTTGACCTTGGAAGAATACGCGGAATATTTGGACAAGCGAGCCGACTTAAGTTGGCCGACTCCACCGGCAATCCAACCGCGTAAGGCGAAACCCTTTCTCACGAAGCTACCTGGGATTCGTGCTGTGCTCTGGGGTTGTTACGGGGTGCTAGTGGCAATTAGTGGCGGCGAATTAATCTGGCTTCCCGAAGATGAGTTCCTAACCGAGTTGGCTTTTGACAAACTAGTGCGCGAGTTTAAGCTGTGGCAAGCGATGACCAGGAAACCGGGTAATCCTGCCATGCAGTTGTGTGCGATATATCGTCAAGCTCTCGAAGAGCTCCAGTTCCAAGCGGGAGGCCGAGATCGCTACCCTGAAGTGCGAGCCGACAAGGTCTGGGAAAGCGTCTTCCGCAAGCTCAAGCCGAGCGAATTCAGCTTCGATCCGCTCTTTTACGGCGATTTACCGGAGTTTTGCCTCAAGGTGGCCTACTTTTATCAGCGGAGTATTCAAGCGACGCAAGGCATGCCTCACGCCTGGTCGGCCATCGAGCAAGTGAGTGAATACGTGGACTTTCAAGGGATCTTGGCCGACGGTCAAGCCTTTAGCTGGCTTCACCTCAAACGGGGGCTCCAGGAACAAGGCCTGAGTGAACCTTTGGAAGATTTCCTCCCGACCGCGTATCAAGTTTGGTCGTACCAGGTGGGCGCCAGGAAACCTTCGGAACGCCTATTTCGGGATATGGCGCAGCGCTTAGAGCATGCTGGGGTAGAACCGCACGAGGTGCTCTACGTCGGCTGTAATGTGGAGGCGGACGTCGCGCCCGCGCGCCGCCTAGGTTGGCGTACCGCATTGTTTGTGGGCGACAAAGCAGCAGTGCGGGCCAGGAACTCTCAGTTCAACGACCCAAAAAGCCGACCCGACCTGTTATGTACCGAGCTGACTCAAATTGTCGAATGTCTCGCATCCAGTTAGTGCCTCGGCCTTGGCACCATGTCGCACCCTGGCTGACTTTTCCGTGCATTTTCGCTAGCTTAGCACACTGCTTGCCGACACTCCTTTGGCCTACAAGGTACCTACGCATGCCTCGAGCCGCTCTCTTCGACATTACCCAATTGGACTTCAGCCGTCCCATCTTCCGCCTTGAAGAAATTCGGCAATATAACCCCCAGCGTTATGAAATGGAGCTGCTCACCGCGGTGGTGTATGCCGACCCCGAAAAGCGCCTGGCCGTAGGGTATTACGACGTGCCGCAGGAACCGTTCTGGCGTCGCGGTCACATGCCCGGATTTCCCCTGATGCCAGGCGTGCTGCTCTGTGAAGCAGCGGCGCAGCTGAGCAGTTTCTATGCTCGCTACTT
Organism: Gemmatales bacterium; assembly: GCA_025060195.1. Lineage (GTDB taxonomy): Bacteria > Planctomycetota > Planctomycetia > Gemmatales > HRBIN36 > HRBIN36. Next base: position 51,707 of record JANXCQ010000017.1, read on the forward strand.
GAATCTGGTCGGGGGCGATTTCCTGGCCTTCGGCGGGCTGGAAAACGTGCGCTTTCGGGCACCAGTGTTTCCCGGCGACCGTCTGGTGGTTGTCGCCCAGCTGTCGCGGATCCATCGGCTTCAGATTCAATCCCAGACGCAAGAATTCGTCAACGGGAAACTCGTCTTTGAAGGCACGGTCATCGGTGTGCCGTTCTTTCGGGAGCGCCAGCCATGAGCCGGACGCTAATCCCCCGAGATAAGCGCCTACCCCTTGAGCAATTAACCCCTTATCTGTTGCCCCTGAGCGATCCTCCGACCGCTTTTGACTTCGCTGCCATCTTCGGCAATACCAATCCCCTCGAGCTCGAAGTAGGCTTCGGCAAGGGCGGCTTTCTATTGCAATCTGCCCTGAGCTATCCCGAAGTCAATTACCTCGGCATCGAAATTGAAAAGGCTTATGTGTTGTACGCGGCAACACGACTGGCCAAGCGGAACTTGCGGAACGTGCGTCTGATTCACGGCGATGCCCGACGGGTGATCCCCGCCTACTTCCCGGAAGCATGCCTACGCACTGTGCACGTTTATTTTCCCGATCCTTGGTGGAAGCGTCGGCACAAAAAACGGCGGCTGTTTCAGGAAGATTTCGTGCGCCAATGTGAGCGTATCCTGCAACCAGGCGGAAAGCTTCTTATTGCCAGCGACGTGGAAGAATATTTCGGCGTAATGAACGAGTTGCTTTGCAATCAGACGCATTTACAAGCGACAGACGCACCCCTGCCGCCCAGCGATCCACGATGGCTTACCAATTTCGAACGCAAAGCGCTCCAGGAAGGTCGGAAGGTGTTTCGTGCCGCCTACGTCAAGCCCCTGGCCCCAACTAACGCCTCAGTTGCATGAGCTGGCACTACGTCCATACCAAACGCCTGACGCTTGACTGCAAACACCACCACCGCCCCTAAGACACTCCGTGAGGGAATCACCGTGTCTGAGACCATTCTCATCGTCGAAGACGAGGATTCCGTTCGCCGCACGCTTTATGAGTGGTTGCGCGATGCCCATCTGGGCTGCGAACTCTTGCAGGCCTCCGACGCTGAGTCGGCCTTACGCATCGCCAACGAACGACCGATTGACCTGGCTCTTCTCGATTGGCATCTCGGCGCAGGTCTCAACGGTCTGCAATTGTTACAGGACCTCCAGGTTTTCTCTCCCGACGTGGTTGCCATTCTCATCACAGCTTACGCACAACAAGCCACACCACTGGATGCCTTACGCATGGGCGTGCGGGATTACCTCGACAAAGACCGCGACCTGCGTCGCGAAATCTTGGTCGGCACGGTACGTCGCCAATTGGAGCAAATCCGCCCCGCCAAACGGCAACGCGAACACCTTCAGAGAGTCCAAGCATTCCGCCAAACCATCGAAACTATCTTGCCCATCGTGCAGACTTCCGCTGAGTTGGCTTCGCCCGTTCCCGTCTCCGAAACTCTCCGGGCCTTGCTGCAGTTGGCCCAGACCATTTTTCACACCCGCCAGGGGGTCCTGATTATTCACTCACCTCATCGTGCTCCAGCTCAGACGGCCACTCAAGGGACCTCGGCGCACCTTCCTCATCAGGTTTCCGCAGAATCAATTGAGAGAGAAGTGCACGCGCCATGCACCGTCCTGGATTTGCAAGCCCAGCCCTTGGCAGGTCCCCAATCCTTTGCCGATACGCTAGCTGCTGCCACTTTAGCTCTGAGAGAAGCTTGCACGATTGCGAATTTAGACGAGGCCGAGCAGCGATTTGGCGTGCGGCTGGAAGACTACGAGCGAGGCCATAGCAACCTGTTAGCCTTACCGTTAACGCTGGAAAATGACCAAGCCGCGGTGTTGGAGCTGTTCGACACCCCCTGGGCCGTAAAGCCGCTCGAGGAGCATCAGCGCTCGCTCTTGCGCTACTTTCAACAGCTGGCGAGCGCCGTGTTGACAGAAGTCTTCGCCACCCGGCAACTGCATACGGCGCTACTGAGCGCGCTCCAGGCCGCTCTGCAGGCCAGCCACGAAACGCCCGGGCCGGAAATGCTTAACAAGCCGGAATGGAAAATGTTGTTGACCCAGACCGACCTACTCCCTCGCGAACCTGAAGAAGTATTACAACTGGCGGCACAACTGCATGCCTTGCATCGCAAATACGGACCGGCCGCCCTACGGTTTTGTCAACGAATACTTGAACAACTGGAACATTTTTTGCGCGAACTTTTGGGACCTGGCACCTCTGCGGTCTAAGGCTCGCTGCCACCGGGTTCGCGAACATTATGCCCTCCCTTCCCGATTGGCTACAGGAACTGGCCCGCTTGCTCGACCGGCATCGACTGTTGACTGACCCGCAGGCCGATGGCCAAGGCGTGCGCGTGTGCGTCGTGGACACCGGGGTCGATTTCGCCCTGTTACAATCGCGCTGCCGAGAACGTGGCCAGGAGCCGCCCATCATCGAGGGCGCGCGGTTCACCGCCACAGGACAGTTACTGCCCGCCTCCGGCAAACACAGCGCGCCGCACGGCACCACCGTGGCCGACGTCATTCTCCGCTGGGCGCCTCGGGTGCAGCTCTTTTCGGCCGACGTGTTCGGCCCTGAAGGCCAGTGCACCGTCGAAAAGCTTGTCGCTGCACTGCGTTGGGCCGTCGATATTTGCCAATGTAAACTTATCAATTTGTCGCTGGGGATTCCTGAGGAACGCCTCAATCCCCCAGCACGCCGGCAGGCACTCCAGCAAATCATCCAATACTGTTACCATCGCGACGCCGTGCTCGTAGCCGCAGCCCACAACGATCATCCGTTGGTCTTGAGTTTCCCTGCAATTATAACGCCACCGCTGCTCTCGGTGCGTAAGGCCGAGTTTCCCGACCCATTACAGTTCCAATACGCCCCTGACACCTTCACTGAGTTCTTAGCGCATAGCCGCGCCTATCTCGGCCCATTCGCTGCCATCCCCGCCACCAGTTGGGCTGCCGCTCACCTAACTGCGGTCGCGGCACGCCTACTTTCGCTCAAGCCCGACCTCAAACCGTTCGAAATCAAAACACTCCTGTATTGGCTCAGCCGCTCACTATGAATAGTCGATCGCTCCAGTTTTGCTGAGTTGGAAAACCGACACCTTGGTCGGCTTTTCTAGTATGTTAATCTGGTAGTAAGATAAGTCTCATGTCGATAAGATTAGACCCATTAGCGGCCAATTGTGCTTATTAAGATTCCGCGGGATTGTACACCTAACCCGACGAAGTAGCCCGAACTTAACTTAGATGAGTATCAGTCAGCGACGGTAAGTGACATGCCCTTCCTTAACAGCCTTACTAATTTTATTATGAACATAGAGACCCTCTAATAACCATTCCACTATGCTGGCGGCTAGCGCGTCCCGATATTGGCTTGATACTTTATCAGCATAGGTGCTTAGCTGATGCACCACTTCCTTTCTCAGTACCGGGATTCGCTCTAATTGTTCCCAGTAATTTCGACTAGGCAACATGTCGCCAATAAGAAACGTGTGCCCCGACTCAAACCATTCGACGACCGCTCGAAGGGATTTCAGGTCGAAGTGCTCAGCAAAAACGTTCTTGACCGCCTCGCCTATCAGCTTTTGTAGCACTCTATCTTCGTGGGTTTCATCCTCACTGAGAACTAATTCGATCTTTCCCCGTCCACTAGCGAGCATATAGGTCAAGTCACTTACGCGAGGCACTGCCACTGGTTCCGATAATAACAATGCCCGCCGCTCCGCATTGCTGACTACGTTTTCCAACCCTGCAATCGAAAAACGCACACTCACGCCTGAGAGTTGATTAATCGCGGGCGATTGCCGAGCTAATCGCGCTGTTTCTTCCACTACCGCCTTGATATAGTCCGGTATATAGACCGGCACGTCCCCCCGCGATGTCGAAGCCTCACTTTCGATGATCGCCATACCTGTCTGGCGGTCGCGGGGATAATGCGTCCGGATCACTGAGCCGATACGATCCTTCAGCGGTGTCACGATACGTCCGCGGTTCGTATAGTCCTCTGGGTTTGCCGTGAATACTAAGCAGATATCTAGCGGTAAGCGAACTGGAAAACCCCGGATCTGTACGTCGCGTTCCTCCAGCACGTTAAATAACGCAACCTGGATTTTCGGACTTAGATCAGGCAACTCATTAATCGCGAAGATACCGCGATGACTGCGGGGAATCAGACCGTAATGAATAATGCGTTCATCGGACAGATACTTGCCCTCAGCGTGCTTAATAAGGTCAATCTCCCCAATGAGATCGGCCACGGTGACATCAGGCGTAGCCAGTTTTTCCTGATAGCGCTCTTCACGGCTGAGCCAAGCAATAGGTGCCTCATCCCCATATTGTTCGATAAGATCCTTTCCCTCCCGACTAATAGGAGCAAAGGGATTATCATTAGTAGGCGTGCCTGCTAACACTGGAATATAGTCATCTAGGAACCGGGTCAGCATGCGAATGATACGAGTCTTCGCCTGGCCCCGCAGACCTAATAACAACATGTCGTGTTTAGATAAAATCGCGTTGCAAATCTCCGGGATAACCGTTTCCTCATAACCATAAATACCCGGAAATAATGTCTCCCGCTCACGAAGCATACGTATGAGGTTGCGTCGCATTTCCTCCTTGACGCTCACGGGCTGATAGCCCGACGCCTTCAATTCACCCAAGGTGCGGGGCCGATGCATGGATAACCTCCCTCTCAGCCTGTCGATGTTGAGACTTAGATCAACCAGTGGTAAGTGCGTTTATATTAGGCCTAAGTGTTTATAGCCGGGTATGAATTTTGAGGGTCTCGTATAAAAGCACTTATCTTCTAAGTTGAGAAGCACCTAGCTCAGGACGAAGGCGGCGAGGGCGAGCAATAGCAGGCGGCCACGGTCTGGAGGATCTCAACTAGGGGTCGGCCAGTCTGACGCGCCAAGCGTGCGCAGTCCTCATACTCGGGGCTAAAACGAGGCGGACCCTGAGGGACGTGAACCAGTTTTCCGCGTACAGGCCCCCAAGGCGTGGACACTTCGATATTATCTCGCGGATATTTGTGGCGCTGGCAACTGTAGTGGCGGACACCTAATGTTCGGGTTTCGCGGAATAAGATGTTTTCCAGTTTGCCGACGTTCGTGGGTTCAGCCAGAACGGTGATCAACACGCCGGGACGATTTTTCTTCATATAAACTGGTTGCAACAGCACGTCCAATGCCCCGGCGGCGAATAATTGTTCCTGACAGTAAGCCAGTGCCTGCGGAGTCACGTCATCTACTTGCGTTTCTAAAACAGTGATGGTTTCCTCAAGCACACCTGCCGGGGCTTGGGTAGTTCCAAGTATCAGGCGCAGCACGTTAGGTCGGTCTGGGAAATCCCGGCTGCCTGCACCGTAGCCGACATTTTGTACCGTAAACGCGGGCAGAGCTGTCCACTCTTGAACCAAGGTGGTGAGAATGGCGGCGCCCGTGGGAGTGGTAAGTTCGGCTTCAACGCTCGACGGAGCCAGCGGCACGCCTTTGAGCAGTTCCAAAGTTCCTGGCGCTGGGATCGGCATCCAACCGTGGGCGCCGCGCACCTGACCTGTACCGGTAGGCACGGGCCGGCTGGTATAGCGTTCCGGACGCAGCCAACATAGGCCGACGGCCACTCCGACAATATCCGCGATGCTGTCCAAGGCACCGACTTCGTGGAAGTGCACTTGGTCCACGGCTTGCCCGTGGACGGCAGCCTCGGCCTCGGCCAGTCGGCGGAAGATCCGTAAGGCCAAATCTCGCGCCTCAGCGGGCAGATCGCTTCGGAGCAAAATCTGCTCAATGTCGCGTAAATGGCGATGGTGATGCTCGTCCTCGGCCTGCACACGCGCTTGCACGGCGGCGAAGCCGCAGCGCTTCACCGGCTCAAATTCCACGCGCATGGGCAGATGTAAGCTGGCCAGCCCCGCTTGGATCACCTCCGCAGGCACGCCTAAGCTGACCAGCGCTCCTAGGGTCATGTCGCCACTGATACCGCTGAAGCAGTCAAAATGCAGCACCCGCATGCACGCTATTGTATGGCCGGCGGAGTGACCAGCACGGCTTTGTGAGCTATGCTTTGCAAGAGCGGGCTGAGATGTATTACTGACGATGAAGCATCCACTTTGGCTCGGCACGGGGGATAAATATGCGGAAAGGGGTGTGGCTGAGACCGACGGCTTTGGTGTGCATCCTTGTGGCAAGCGAGGCTGGTGCGCAGGAGATCCTGAGTCCGAGCGGCAGGTACTTCGTCCGCATCAGCACGGTGCCCTCGATTAGCCATTACTATCCCGCTGGGGCGGTATTTTTACCTTACGTGCCGCCTGTGCAGCCGAATTTTTCGCAAGTGGAACTGTACTACCCATCCGCGTGGCGTTATTATCCCAACATCCGATTTGCCACGGATTATTACTGGTATCCGTACCCTTATTACAACTACTATGTGCATATGCCGGGCTACTGGTTCGGCCCTGGAGGATTACCGCCTGAAGGGGAAGCGCCGTTGCCGGCACCTCGACCGCAGCCGCGACAATAGCCGCCGGCCGGTTCGGTAAAATACGTTGATTGAGCTACTCACGAGAAACTAATCGACACGGGCTCCGCTCATGGAGGCGTTAGCCTTTTTAGCCGACAGTCAACCGCTGCGAACAGTGCGTCCGCTTTACGTGTTGGCCGGGCCCGAGCGGTTCTTGAAACGCCTGGTTTTAGAGCACCTCGTGAAACGCCTGACCGCTGGGCAACACGAGGAGTGGTCGCGTTCTGAGTATGCAGGCGATAGCGAGCATTTGGCCGACGTGCTCACCGAAGTTCAGACCCCCGCATTCTGGGGTGGTCGGCGGGTGATTATTGTGGACGATGCTGAACCCTTCGTGTCGCGTTATCGGGAAACCCTTGAAAAATTGGTACAACGCGAACTGACAGGTGTGTTGGTCTTGTTGATGGAAAAATGGGCGAGCAATACGCGCTTGGCCAAGGCGTTGCCTCACGATGCTCTGATTAGTTGTGAGGCACCTAAGCCCCGGCAACTGATCGCCTGGTGTCAGGCGCGAGCACAGAAACAGTACGGTAAGAAGCTTCCTGCCGACGCTGCGGAGTTGCTCGTGGAATTGGGCGGAGGCGACCTCGGTATACTCGAGCAGGAACTCAACAAGTTGGCCGTGTATGTGGGAGATCGTGATACTATCACGTCTCAGGATGTAGACAAATTAGTGGCGGGCAATCGCGTGCAAACGGTTTGGCAAATTCTTGACGCCTTGGGACAAGGTAATGTCGCATCGGCCCTGGTAATTCTGGATCGCCTCCTCGAACAAGGCGAGGAACCCCTGGCCATTTTGGGAGCGTTGAGTTGGCAGTTACGGAAAGTGGCTCAGGTAGCGCGGCTCCTGGCACAAGGTACACCGGAAACGCAGGCGCTCCTGCGTGTCGGTGTGCCGACTTGGCAACGCGAGCGGGTGTTAGCTTTACTCCGACGACTGGGAAGGCGAGCCCTGCGCGTTTATGACGGCTTGCTTCAGACCGACTTGCAAATCAAGAGTACTCACATGTCGCCGCGGTTAGCGTTAGAAACGTTACTGGTACGTTTATTACCGCGAGACGTGCCCGCTCAAACCGAGACGCCGACGGCTCGGGCGTAACAATATTCGAACAACAGTTGCCATTCGGCCAGTTGGATTTGCTGGCACACCGTTTCCAGCGGCGTGCCCGTATCGCGGACTGCAGCACACAAGTCCACGAAGCGAAAAGGATCCCATGTTGGGCCTGACCGTAGCCAGGAAGCCTCAGCGGGAAGAGGCTCTAGGCGGGCAGCACACTCCGCTGCATGCTGGGCTAAGGCGGGAAAGATCGGATGCTGACCAACGCGGCGAAACCAGTATTTGCTGTTATCCTCGTCAGGTTCGCGTCGGTGCATCAAAGCATGCCAGTAACTTCCCTCGGCGGTCGGGATTGTTTGGCAGATGCGATGGCATTCCTCGAGAAAGTCATAGAGCAACCATAAGCCTGCCAGGCAGCAATGAGCCGCGGATTCATCGCGGAGAGTCTGTCCCGGACTGCAGAGCGCTTCGGGCCGAAGCTGAGCTAAGGCAGCACGTTTTTCTTCCACGGGCCGACCGGGGCCCAAGGCCATCAGCCGAGGTTGCACCAATTCGGATAAGGGCGGGAGATATTTATTCGTCAGGGAGTGAGCCGACATAGCCGCTTTCCGTCAAGATCATTGTGAGGGCATCATTTCTCTTGGGCTAGATATCTCTTTGGCTGGAGGGCCTAGTGGGTGATAACAATAGTAAAGAGCCACCTGAGGAGGCGAGGCCATGCTGAGGGGGCGAGTTGAGTGGGTAGTCTTGGGGTATTTGATAACCACTCTGTCCTTGTGGAGCAAACCGCAGACCGCTCTAGACCCGCTGCTAAGGCGCTACGAGCAGCTGCGGCGTCAAGGTGATCGGGTTGCCGCGGAAGCTATTTTCTGTTATCTCCAGCTGCATCATGGCCACGACCCCCAGGTGCAAGTGTTACTGGCGCGGGAAGCCATGCGCTTGGGCCAGTGGGACTATGCACTCGCGTTACTAGCGGATACCTTGCGCCTCGACGATAGGTGTATACCGGCGCGAATGGCCCGGGCGGAGCTGTTGCGGCGCATGAACCGCCTGAGTGAGGCGATGCAGGATCTGGAAGTGGCTCTGCGCCAGGCGCCCCAGCACGATTTGGCCGAGCGTATGCTGGGATTGTTGCGCCTGATGCAAGGGCAGTGGGATGCAGCAATTCTGCATTTGACGAGGTATATCAATAGCGCGGATGACCAGGATGGCGACGTTTACTGTTGGCGCGGTTTGGCATGGTTACGGTCGAATCGCCCGGCTGCGGCCGAGGTGGATTTTGCTCGGGCGTCGGAACTGGCCCCCGATGTGTCAGAAGTCTGGCTCTATCGCGCCCAGGCGGCGGAGAATCAGGGAAAATTGGAGGTTGCGGCCCAGGCCTATGCGCGGTATTTAGCCGCCAATCCGCAAGATACTGAGGCACGGCTCGCTTATGTGCGTTTGCTGCAAAAGCTGCGTCGGCCCGGCGATGTTTTACGGGAGTTACGTACGGTATTGGAATTGCAACCCGGACGGCGGGAGGTCCTCGAGTTGACGTTTCAAACTGCCCGGCAATTGGGGCAATATCATTTAGCGCTTGAAGCGCTCGAGCAAATTCTCCAGCTCGACCCGGATCACCTTGGGATGTGGTTCCAGAAGGCCTTGTTATTACAAAATATGTCCCGTCCCCAGGAGGCTCTGGCCGCGCTGGCGGAATACGAAAAGCGCCTGGACAAAAAAACGCGACCAGGTCTTCTGCCCAGACCGACACCGATCTTGCTTGCGGCGCGCGGCGAAATTTACCGTCAGCTGGGACAACTGGACAAGGCGCTCGCCGCGTTGGACGAAGCTCTCAAACTTAACCCGCAATATGGCTATGCGTACTCCTTGCGCGCTGATGTTTATTGGCGCATGGGTAAGGTTGAGGCCGCGTTGGATCAAATTGAAACAGCTTTGCAAATCAATAGCCAGGACGCTTACCAATACCTGAAGCAGGCGGAGATTCTAGTTTCTCTGAGAAAATGGGACGAAGCCAGGAAAGCTGTGGAACGTGCGGTACAGGTGGCCCCGGAGATGATGCTTGCCGGAATACGACAAGCCACCACTTTGCTTCTCTTAACCCGTTGGCAGGAAGCTCTACCGGTGCTCACCCGCTTAGCCAAGAAGGAAGGACAACATCCTGCCGATGTGTTTTACGCTCAGGCCATCTTGGCCGGCCTTCAGGGATATTGGGACGAAGCAGAGCGTTCGCTCGAGCAATTTGCGTCAGAAACTCCTTTGAATCACATCAACACGTACAATCTGGCTTGCACGTGGTCGTTGCTGGCCTACATTCGCCTGCGCAAGTTCGGTGCCCTGAATAGTGATGCACAAGTCCGGGAATATAAGCGACGGGCCCTCGACTTCCTCGAAAAAGCTTTTCAACTGGGCTACAGAGACCGTTGGCATACCGTGCATGACCCCGACTTTTTCTGCTTACACAACGAAGCACGGTTTTGGCACATCGTAGGAAAAGATCGGCCTTTCACGGAGCCTTAATCGGTCGTTCTTAACATGATAGTGAGGCCAGCACATAGGGTGCCTGCGAAGTAGTGAATTCCCCTAAATCGGAGGGTCGAACGATGCGGTACATGGTGTTCGGTGTGACTTTGGTTATAGGACTGTGGCTGGTGGAGCAAATCCAGGCTCAGGACAAGCCCCGGCCAGGCTTTGGTCGCGGACTACTTGGTGCAAATCGCCTGGTGCTACTGACCCAGGAATCGGTGCAGGCCGACCTGAAGCTGACCGAGGAACAGCGGTCCAAGATCCGGGCCTTACAAGAACAACAACGTCAAGCCTTCCGCGACCTGGCGAACCTAGACCGGGAAGAACGAGCCAAACGCATGCGAGAACTGGCTGAGAAGACGGAGAAGGAACTCGGCAGTATTCTCACACCTGAACAAGCGAAGCGCCTGGGCCAGATTCAATTGCAATTACAGCTGCGTCGTGGTGATTATCGGGCGGTCCTGGCGAATTCTGAGGTCGCGTCCCAGCTCAGCCTGACCAATGAGCAAAAAGAAAAAATCAGCCAACTCGATGCTGAGTTCGAAAAAATCATGCGCGAAGGCTTTCAGGGAGGGAACCGACAGGAGATTTTCCAGCGGCTGCAGGAACTTCGCGGTAAGTATGAAGCTGTTTTGACGGACCAACAAAAAGCGAAATTGAAGGAACTCAGTGGCGAGCCATTTACGGGTGAGATTCGCTTCGGCCCGGGTCAACCTGGTAAACCTGGCGCGGTGCCCGGCAAACCCGGCGTTCGTCCGCGTAAGCCCGACGCGTAACCGCTTGGCTCTTCCATTCGCGGCGAACCCTACCCTCAAGTCGGTCTTCGAGGCGGCGCGCCTTGGCCTGGGACTTTTCACGGCAAAAGGCGCCGCTTTTTGTTTTCACAGACGTGTACGTTCAGGGACGTCAACCAGGATGGAAAGGCCAACCCTCTGCCAATAACGTGAGCCCGGCGTTATAACCCGCTGTGGGTTGTCTAGTGAGAGCGCTGTAGTTGGCTTTGCCATTGCTCGACGAGCTTGCCGATATCCCGGTAGAAATAGTCGAGGTTGGCGACCTCCGTGCCGAGGCGAAGAGCGGTTTCGTAATCTTTGTCCTGAGCCGCCAGTACTGCTAACTCGTAGAGCAGTTCCTTGCGAAGTTCTTCTTCGTTCGCAGGTAAAACTTCGAGAGCTTCCTGAAAATTGCGTTTGGCCAAGGCATAGTTTTTCTTATGAATAAAACATTTGCCCAAGCCAATCAACGCTCTGCAAGCATGTTTGGGATCCTTGCGGGCCAGTTGGAACTCACGGATAGCCTCATCCAACAATCCGAGGAGCATCAGGCGTGTCGCCAAGGCGACACGCGCCGCGTTATCATTGGGGTAGCGATCCAGCCGCGCGCGATACAAGTCCATTTCTCTACGAAGTATCTCTAAGGCCAGTTTCTCCCGTAGCTGTTTTGCTAACTCGTCGTCGGGATTCTCTTCGACACGGCGATTGGCCACGCGAAGATTCTCGCGTAGCGACTCGATTTCGATTTCCGCTAGGGCTTGGTTCAGCTCAAACTGGGGGCCAGCCTGCTTTAGGCCCTCATGAAGCACGTGAAGAGCGTCTTCCAGTTTGCCGCGCCGCTTATAGATATCAGCCAGGCTGAGATAATGGGACACATGAGAGGGGTCGGCCGCAATCCGCTGGCGAAGCAAGTCGATTTGATGCTGCATCGGGTCGGCAAGACCGATGGTGGGTTCTCTGGGAGTGTCGGCCTCGGATTCGCCATGCTTGGCGGAGACCATCTGTTCTTGGGCTCGGGCAATGTGGCGTTCGTAACCGCCGCGCGCGATGGTTTCCATAGCGGCCAAGTCTTTCTGCTTGCGGTGGGCCTCATCATCGGTGGGACAGAGTTGGGCGACAATGGCCCAGAGCTTAACCGCCTTCTGAAAATCTCCTAAGCGCTCACATAGGCGTGCGTACTGCCGATGGCTCGCCGCATGGTGCGGGTCAGCGCCACATGCCGTCTCATAAAGCCAAGCGGCCAGATTGTATAATTCCAAAGCCTCCGCGGCTTGGCCCATGGCCAGGAGTGTGCTTACGTCCCAGGGATTGCTACACAGAATACGCTCACCTAAAGCCAGTACATCGCGGTAATCCTGTTGTTGCTGAGCTAAGCGGAGTTTGGCACGTTGCCGCAACGTTTTCAACCATGCCCACCAACGCCAAGGTCGGCGATTATGCCAACGGGCCTTTTGCACGCTTCGCAGTTGTTGGCGATACTCTAGATTCGCTGGGTCTAAGCAGCAACATTCCTGCAGCAACGACATGGCATAATCCAATCCCTTGCCGCCTTGCCGGATTAGCTGCCGTGCTCGTTCGTATTGTTGGCTGGCGACACGACGCTGCTCGGGAGTGACCTGGAGAACTTGGCGCACACTCATAGTCGGCCTCGCATGGTTGGATTTTGCGGATAACGCGCCCCCCGGACATGGCGCGGAACCCACTCCCCAGATTGGTGTTGGCATAAGATAGCCCCGTCCAGGCTCGCTCTAGTAATGATAATGCTACCCAAGGTAGCATTCAAATGCACGTCCACCTGAGTGAGCACTTCTTGCAAGCGTTGTTCTGGAGCGATAAGAAATACCGTGGGCCCCCAGGAGGACTGGCCGACCGCCACGGGTGCATATTGCCGCAAGAAGGCCACCAAGTCCACTACCTCAGGACTATGATAACTTCCTGCTTGCCACGCCTCGAAACACTTTCCCGCCAAGCGATTATACTCCCATAGCCCCTCAGCGAAGTCCTCATAGCGCCCTTCCAATAGGGCAGGAATGATCTGCAACAGGGCGAGCCGGCATAAGCGTTCACTAACACGATTGGCCTCTGGCCCCAGCTGGGCGAACACTGCTTGTTCTTGGGCACCATGCAAGCCCCGAGCGTCCTTGGGCAAAAATAGGGCTACTTGCCATTCTTGCGGAAATTCAAAACGCAGATAAGTCGCGGTCTGCGAGCTATCGCCAGCTCGCCCGAGATCCACGATGAAACCACCACTGGCAAAGACTGCAGCACCCACCTTGGAGCGGGCGCCCCGTCCTGTCCAGCGGAGCAGGTCAGACAACGACGGGTCGAAGTCAGCGCTGCGGGCCACTAACCACGCCAGTGCGCAGGCCAATTGCGTGCCGCTGCCCAAGCCGACGTGAGCGGGTATCGCCCGCACGATGTGGATGTCCAACGGTCGCGCTTGGCCCAGAGCTTGGTGCTGCAGGAGTCGGGCCAGATACCGCTCCGCCCGTTCCGCTTCCTCACCCCGAACTCGCCAAGCACTTGACGGACGAGCTTCCATCAGATAGCCAGGCTCTGCCAATCCCAACCCTAGACCGCCATAACGCCTCACCTCGCCCGGGCCGGGGACCAGTAAGCCGAAGTGAAGTCGGCTCGGCGTCTGGATGCGTATGGGAGAAACCGAGGCGTCCATATCTCCTAATCAAGGCCTTGGCGGCTCTGATGGCAAGCCTGACTTTAATAAGTTCCTGCTTGGTGCGTTCCCTCACCGCCTGAGCCATTATTAAAGAGTTTTTCCGCATGGATTCGGTTGGGAAGAAAACCCGTCGCGCATCTCGCTTCAACCTCAGCATTGTGCGCTCCCATGCGCGTGTATATACCGATGCAACAGGGCGAACGCGGCATGCTCCCTTGGGCCGCCGGTTTTTTCTACCAACGGCTGAAGTCGGCGGAGTTCGTCGCATACTTGTTCGAACGGCAAGATATGAAGACGTGTCGCCAAGATGGCGGCCTCCAGGACGGCATGACACGCCCGATTAAATCCGAGAAAATCACGAAATCGGCCACAGGCTACCACCTCGGCGCGCAGCAGGGCACGTTCCGCACGGTCGTCCACCTCAACAATGCGAAACTCATAATAACGGCAAACGTCCTGGACAACGTAACCGAGCACCTGGTGCGCCGGTCGCACCTCGGGGAACGGCTCGACGGCATCGATGGCCGCTTGTGCCAGCAACAGCACGTCATCGGTCAAGTGAAACACCCCTTCCGGATGGTGCCGCAGATTACGATAGGTCTGCGCCGTCTGAAATGGACGCAGCAGCATGCGATGCCAATTCACTCGCGGACGGCCATGAACGTCCAGGTCTTCGGGCAGAATGGTCGCTCCCATGGGGGCCAGGTGCAACTGGTTGTCCGGCGTCAGAGTGCTCACCAAACCTTCCAGGATCATTTACCCTCTGTTGACTCCACTACTCCAGGGCACGCAAGATTCCCTCGGCCTTATGCAGCGTTTCTTCATATTCGCGAGCAGGTTCGGAATCCGCCACAATGCCGCCACCTACGGGGAACTGAATCCATCCTCGAGCCACCGTACAGGTGCGAATCAGGATGTTCCACTCCGCGCTACCATCGAAACCGAGAAATCCTAGGGCACCACAGTAAGGCCCGCGCACGGTTGGTTCCAGTTCGGCAATGATCTCCATGGCGCGTACCTTGGGCGCACCTGTAACCGAACCACCGGGGAACGCCGCACGCAACAAGTCGAAGGCATCACACTCGGGCCGCAATTGACCGCGTACCACGCTCACCAGATGATGTACCGTGCGATAGCTCTCCAGCCGACATAAGTCCGCCACCTGAATCGTGCCATAGCGACAAACCCGGCCCAAGTCGTTCCGCAACAAATCCACAATCATGACGTTTTCCGCACGGTCTTTGCCACTGGTCAACAGCTCTTGCTGCAAGCGCAGGTCTTGCTCGCCAGTGGCTCCACGCGGACGCGTTCCCTTGATGGGACGAGTCTCCACCCAACCGTCCGGGCTGACCCGCAGGAACAACTCGGGCGAAGCGCTGACCAGGACGTATTCTCCCGCGTCAAAATACCCAGCGAACGGCGCGGGATTGCACTGGCGCAAGCGCCCGTACAGCTGCAACGGGCTGAGCCGTGCCGGGTACAGCAGCCGCTGCGCCAAATTGACTTGGAAACAATCCCCCGCATGGACATAGTCAATAGCGCGACGCACGGCGGCCTCGAAACCCGCCCGCGAAAAATTGCTGGTCAGTCCGGCTAACCGCGGCAGCGAGAATTGCGGACACCATGACACCGCGGGCTCTGCCAATTGGGTCGCATGACGCTGCGTCAAATCCACCCCAGGCCGATGCTCGAGCCACGCTTGCACCTGATTCAACCGTTCCCAGGCCCGACGGTAACGCTGCTCGACCTCCGGTTCGGGCCAGCCGCTACTCACCAGCCAGCATTGCTCCGTCTGGTGATCCCAGGCCAATACCCAATCATACACGCCGACGACTAATTCGGATAAGCCCAATTCATCTTGGCCCGCACGAGGCACCCGCTCCAAGTGCTGCACCAGTTCATAACTCCACACCCCTGCGGCACCGCCTGGAAACGGCGGTAAATCCCGATGTGGCCACTGCCGAAAGGGAGCGAGGAAACGCCGCAACGCTAGCCACGGGTCGCCGTGTTCCAAGAACGTTTGGCCCTGATAGTGCCAACGCAACTGACGACCCCGCGCACGCAACACGGCAAACGGTTCGGCCGTCAACCAGGAATACCGCCCACATTCGCCGCCGACTTGCACACTTTCCAGCAAAATCGGCATCGAAAGATCAGCCAAACGCAATAAGGCGTCCCAAGGCGTGAGCTTACTCGCCCACGGCACCGCGAGCGGCAAGGCCGTTTGCAGGCGTTCAGTCGTGGCCGATGCTAATGCGGTCATGACCAGCAAGGTACCTCAGTATAGTGCGGGCTATAGCTAGCCCGGCACGGTGTGTTGTTACCCATGGGCTGATTCGACACATCTGTGAACAATCATATGACTTAGCCGTTATCGAGTTGCCCAGAACGCGGCCAATTGACGTTCGGCGCTCGTCTGGCGCTAAGAACCACTTGTCTTGGTAACAACCTGCTAATGAGCGGGACTAAGCTTGGTCGCTGCCATGGGAGTTCTCAGGGCGCGTGAGCAAACCCCATTGTAGGGCTTCGTCCTGAACATAGTTCTTGCCCAGAGTCAGCGCCGTAACCGCCTTAGCCATTTCATAACCTAAATAAAAAGCATGGTCAGGTTCGAGGTTCTCCTGGCGCAGGATCTCCCGAATGATGCGGAACGGGTCTTGGCCCCGCCAATAGCCTCTACCGCTAATGACATGGAGCTGGTCATCCTCGGCGAAAATACGAAAATTCCGATCGCGGATTTGTCGTGCCCATTCTTGGAGTAACTGGCTACCATAACGCCGCAATCGTTTATCTCGGAGCATAACTAGGCGGGGGTCTAAGTTCTTAGGCGGCACCCGCTGCTCGACGGCATAGCATACTATACGCCGGGCTAAGTCTAATTCACGAACACAAGTGCGACACCAGTTAGCTACCTGAGTGGTCAGAACGCTCGTGATATTCAGTTCCTCACAGAATCCCGCCAGCAGCAAGTTAATACCGGCGGAGTCGACCTCTGAGAGTTCCGTGAGGTTACCGACCCCCATAAGCATCTTCACTTCGGGATAGCGCCGACGTACTTCGAGATAGCGACCTAATGAGGCGGCAAAACCGCTTCCGATGGGCTCTAATATAGGGTCGACCCGAAACGGTACTCCCCGAGATGCGAGCCATTCTATATTTCGATCTAAACCCTCTAAGTTTGCGGGAACGTCGGGTATCAGCACTACTTCACTGCCCCAGTCGGGAGCAGCTTCGATGTTCGAGCTATGCACACTAAGCACTAACTCCGCTCCCGCTCGCACTGCTTCGCTGATCTCCTGAACATTGAAACTGTCCACGGAGACGCGGAGTCCGGCATCGCGTAGGCATTTAACTGCATCGCCGATAGTCGTCCACGTAGTTCCCGGCTCGCAACCTAAGTCAATGATGTCGGCGCCTTCGCGGCGTAGCCGTTGGGCTTCCGCCAGTAATTCCTCGCGCGTCAGACGAGGAGCATAGTTAATTTCCGCCAGGATTTCGATGTGATACTTATCTAAACTCACTTGCCGCTTCTGTCCGAAATAGCTGGGCAGGTCGATCAGATCTTTAGGGCCTACCTCGACAGGGACCTTAGCTTTTTGCAGGAGGGGGGTCAAGTCTCCACCACACCATCCTGGGATCATAATACGGTCTATATGTTCGGGAGGCTGTAAGTGTCGGGCGATCCAGTCAGGCGTCATGAGCGCAGCCACGCTGATATTGAGAACAGCTATCTCATACTCCCAGCCCGCCTTGGGAGCTAACTCAGCTAACACACGTCTTAGCGCCGGTTCCGCTAATTTCCCAGTTACAAATAAGTAGCGCATAGAACATCGGCAGGCCCACGAGGGACTGTATTTAGTGGTACATGGGTGTCAAGATAGCTTATAGTACCGATACAGTTATAACCTGACTGAAGTCACGCTCCATATACAGTGGCACATGGACGCCAGGATAGCTTCCAAGGACTAAACCTGCGAGGCTGGCGTTTGGCACTCATTGATGTAAGCCCCGCGGTTCTATATACTGCTTAGAGGTCTATGCTTAGAAGGGGGATAGCTGGCCTCTGGGTCTAAGCTCATTCGACCCACTTTTTGGGAAAGCCCGGCAGCGGCGAACCAGGCTCCGGTTTCCAGGTGGCTAATTGTTCGATGCGTTTGGCCAGTTCGAAATCGAGTTCGGTGATGCCGCGGACTTTGTGCGTCTGTAATTTCACGGTCAGCTCGGCATAGCCCAAGGTGAGATCAGGATGGTGGTAGGCGGCCTCGGAAATGTAGCCAATAGCGTTAGCCAGCAACAACGTGTGGGCGTAGCCTGGCGTGCGGTATTTGCGACGCAGCCAGCCTTCGCGATATTCCCAATGCGGTAATTGCTGCAACCGCTGTTGAATTTCCTCTTCGCTCAGCACACGAAGCTCGACCATAAGTTACCTCCCCCTTCGAGTGGCCATCAGCCTTCGCGGTTGGGTGCATAGGTAGCATAGCAACTTTCGGTTTCCCAGAGACTGACGGAGACTACGGGAAATCCCTCACGCTGGGCGTATTCATAGATGAGGCGCGCTATGTTTTCTGCAGTGGGATTAACATCTAACACATAAAACGGCTCTCCCAATTGGCGCAGATAAGGCAGGATCGGATCATCGCGGTGCAGAATCATCTTGTGGTCAAGGTTCGCATCTATCCAGCCTTGAATAACCCGTTTGATCTGGCCAAAATCTAGTACCATGCCTCGCGCATCGAGGTGTGGTGCCTCTAAAGTGATTACCGCTTTACCGTTATGGCCATGCAGGTAGCGACATTTGCCATCATAGTTCAGCAAGCGATGGCCATAACAGAAATAAATTTCGCGCGTGACGCGATACATCAGGAATCTCCCCTCAGCTAGTAGGCTGGGAATGCGCGACTAAGAAAATTATCAGGGGCCTCTATTTCTTAGAGTAGAGGACGACTGAATGGCCGAAGGTTGATCAATTCGCATATTCTGTGGGATCGGGCAAGCCACACCGAGCGAACGCCTGCTGACGTTCGGCACACTTGTTACAGCGACCGCAGTGGCGTTGCTGTTGCGGGCTGATGCAGGAGAAGGTCCACTGCAAGGGGAAAGCCTGCCCCGCAGAAATTACCTGCGTTTTATCTAAGTGGCGCAGGGGCTGAAGAATGCGTAAGCGGGCTTGACAGGCTTCGTTGACGAGGTCGGCCAGGTGACGCATAAAAGTCGGCGTGGCGTCTGAGAAGGGATTGCCTTTGAGCGTTCCCAGCGCTAGTACGCCGACGTTATTCAGGTGGCACCACAGCAGCGCTTTGCTCAGGAGCAAGACGTTGCGTCCTGGCAGATAAACTGCTTCATCCGGCGAATTAGCATCGGGCACTTGGCGACCATCCAGGCTCCAGTGTGCCCCGTAGAGGTCGGCCACGGGTACTTCCAGCAGCACTAACGGCTGCAAACTCGGCAGGCGCAGGTGCTGGAGAAACTCGCGGAGGTAATACAGTTCCACCGCTTCCCAAAGCAAGCCGCATCGGATATATACCGGGTGCACGCGATGCTGCCGTTGTGCGGCCAGCGCTAGTAGTACGGCACTATCTAACCCGCCACTGACTAAGACGGCCAAAGGCTCTTCGGGAGTGATGCTGGAAAAGTCGGGGGTCATGATTGGGTATCGTTGTCGCGAGATCAGACAGTCTCTGCCGGTCGCGGCTCAGGGAATTGTATGAGCTGAATTTCGGAATCCACTTATCCGCGCCCAGGTGGGTCGCTGGACGTGGGGATGGGCTAAGTTGACAGCCGGGCTTGGTTAAGCGATAATGGCGGCAGACAGCTAGTGGCGGCAACTCGGAGCGGGGCATGCATGATAATAATTTCGAACTCAAGGTCTTCAGTGGGCGGAGCCATCCCCAGTTGGCCGCGGATATTTGCCAAGCCCTCGGGATTCCGTTAGGCAAAATCTCGTTAGGTAACTTTCCCGACGGCGAGATTTCAGTGCGAATTGAGGAAGATGTACGCGGACGCGACATTTTCCTTGTGCAGCCGACCTGTCCGCCGGTGAACGAGAACCTGATGGAATTGCTGATCATGATCGACAGCTTCCGTCGGGCCAGCGCGGCGCGAATCACTGCGGTGTTGCCTTACTACGGTTATGCTCGACAGGATCGAAAGGACGTGGGGCGTGTGCCGATCTCGGCCAAGTTGGTAGCTAACTTGCTTACGGTAGCCGGGGCCAATCGCTTGCTGACTGTGGATTTGCATGCCTATCAGATTCAGGGGTTTTTTGATATTCCTGTGGATCATTTGCTGGCGGCACCGGTGTTCGATGAGTACATCCAGCGCACCTTGCGGCTGCGCGCTGAGGAGATTGTGATTGTCAGTCCCGATGAGGGCCGGATCAAGATGGCGTTAGCCCATCAGAAGAAGCTGGGGGGCGGCTTAGCGATTGTAGATAAGCGGCGGGCCAGTGCTACGGAAACGAGGCAGGCCAACTTAATCGGCGATCCGTTGCGCGGGAAAATTGCCCTGCTGTTTGACGACATGATCGCCACCGGGGGCAGCATTGTCGGTGCGGCCCAGGTTTGCAAGGCTCACGGAGCGCGGGCGATTTATGCCTTTGCTAGCCATGCGGTACTGTGCGGTCCCGCCATTGAGCGGTTACGCGAAGCACCGTTTGACGAAATCGTGGTCAGCGATAGCATTCCCGTGCCGGCGCACAAACGTCTGCCGAACCTAAAGATACTAAGTCTCGCCCCGATGCTGGGCGAAGCGATTCGCCGAATTCATCGCAACGAATCGGTCAGCGCTTTATTTCAATGACTGTGCCGCTGGACAAGCTGGTTACTGACAATCCTGCCGAGGCAGGGTTTGACGCGGCGCGGTTGGAACGAGCCTACGACTGGCTTGCGCGTTGGACGAAGGAAGACAAGATACCGGCCGCGGCCATCTGCGTGGGTGGCCGGGGCCGCATGGTGCGTCCCAGGTTTTTTGGTCGCCAGGACCCTCAGGGGCAGGCGGCGTTACGGAGTGATGCGTTGTTCCTGGTGGCCTCGATTACGAAACCGGTCACGGCCACGGCAGTGATGCTACTGGTGGAGCGAGGTTATTTGCGGTTGGAGGATCGCGTAGTGGAATACGTGCCCAAGTTTGGTCAGCTGGGTAAGGAGAGCGTGCAAATACGCCATCTGCTTACCCACACTTCGGGATTGCCCGACATGTTGCCTAACAACGAAAAGTTGCGAGCGGCGCATCAGCCCTTGTCCGTGTTTATTGAGGAGATTTGCCGCACGCCCTTACTGTTTCCGCCGGGGACGAAAGTCAGTTATCAGAGCATGGGCATGGCGATGTTGGCCGAGGTGGTGCACCAGATTAGCGGCATGAGCTTACGCGACTTCCTGCGCAAGGAAATCTTCGAGCCGTTGGGCATGCACGATACCTCATTAGGCTGGCAACCGCAAAAGCGGGATCGTATCGCACGCATCCGCATCAGCCCCGAACTGGAAAAGACCGATTGGCACTGGAACAGTGCTTATTGGCTGGGTTTCGGAGCACCGTGGGGCGGGTTGATCACCTCGCCGAGCGATTTTGCACGGTTCTGTCTGATGATGTTGGGACAAGGCCAGCTTGGCCCGGTGCGGATACTTAGTCCGGCGACGGTGCGGGCGATGACGTGTAACCAGCTCGCGGCCATGCCGCTGGTGCCCGAGGAAGATCGCCGTTGTCGGCCCTGGGGCTTGGGATGGCGCTTGAACTGGCCGGCCAGTAGTGCCAACTTTGGCGATCTGCTTGGCCCGCGCACTTATGGGCATTGGGGCGCCACGGGCACCCTGTGTTGGCTCGATCCGGATGCGGAGGCTTTCTTAGTATTGTTTACCACCCAACCACAGGAGCCCGAAGGCCGATTCCTGGCGCGGATTTCTAACTGTGTGGCCGCGGCCTTGTTGCCCAAGACCTGAATTGAAAACTCAGGGGTTCGGTTCGAGCGGCGATTCCGGATCGGTCAAGAACCGAGCGGCGATGAGGTAACCTTGCGGCGTCGGTTGCACGCGGACGATGTGCGCTGGCAATGCCACCGCGCCCGGCCGGCCGTCCTGGAAAGGAATGATTTGGACTTGTTCTTCAGGCAGAGGTTGCTGCGCTAGAAAGGAGATACCTGTCGAAGATATGTCCTGACCGACCACCTGAAGCTGATTACCGCCTGGGCTATCGGAAACGCCATAGCAAACCAGCAAAGGTTCGTGAAACTCGAAGCGTTCATGCTGTCGGCGTTCAGGGGTGGCCATAAGAAAAGAACGCAACTGCTCGAGAAACATCGGACCGAACGATTCCAGGATTTCCCGTTGCCGTTGGCGATATTTTCCGACATATTCTATCTCAATGCTTACTTTTGTCATACTCGACCAGGCGGGCTCGAACCACAGACGTACCTCAAATACGTCGCGTACTACGGGCAGCACTTTCTGCCACCAGCTTTCCTGCCCGGTAATGCGGACGACGATGTGAAAACTGTCCACCTGCAGCAGGCGCGTAGGCCATTGTGAGAGAAACCCCATGACTTTCTGCCACGCCAGGCCAGGGGCAAGCACGGCGGCGCAGGTGTGCTGCAACACGCCCTGGGCAATATAGCGATAGCGCATGCCGCGAAATTCGCGCACTTCAATACCGCGACTGGCAAACCCGACCAGTCGGCTGACGCTGCGATGAAGTCGCCAATCCTGTTGCCAACCCGGCACATAGAGTTGGGGACTCGGCCCAGACACAGACTCGACACGTCCGGGGGCCTCGCGCAGAGCCCGCACCAATTCGCAGCACGTGGCAAAGCGCTCTTCTGGTCGGCGAGCCAAGGCACGCGCCACGGCCTCACGATCCTTTGCAGGCAACGGCTCCAAGTCAGGTTGTTGCCAGGACTCCCCGCTCAGATCGCGCAACCGACCAATGTGAAACGGATGGGAACCCGTCAACAACTCCTGATACAGTACCGCCAAGCTGAATTGATCACTGGCCCAGTGCGGTCGGCCGGCGAAGACTTCGGGAGCCGCATAGCGGGGACTGTATTGCGCCGCAGGGCGGCGTTGCGGCACCCACAATAACTCGACCACACCATAATCACTCACAGCCGCCTGACCATTGCGTAGCCATAACACCCGCGGACTTAGGCCTAAGTGCATCAAGGCATGTTCCTGACGCAAGAAGTCTAAGGCCTCCGCCACCTGTCCGAGCAGGGTCAGCAGTTTCTGTCGCCTTAAACCATAAGGGCCTTCTAACGGGATGGTTCGGAAATACTCCGCCCAGGTGCAATCCGCTGCCTCGGTTATCAGAATCAGGCGTCCGCCTTCGGGAATCACCGCTTCCACAGGCAGCAAGTAAGGATGCCGTATCGAGGTGAGCCGTTCCTCGGCCAGCGTAGGCACCGGACTATCGGGATGAACCGCAAAACCCTTGACGTAAGTAACCAGCCGCGGCTTACCGTCGGGTCCGATGGCGCGCCATACTGCGCGTAACCGATTCTCCTCCAGGCAGCTTTCAAACCGCAGCCCCTGATGTAGAACTAGCTTGCGCTCGGCTGCCAGCGTGGCCACGAATCCTCCCTCCCCGCCCACGGGTCGGCCCTAAGCACGAGAGCCTCGATGCTGCGCCACGAAACTCGACGCGCGTTTCAGCACGACTTCCCTTAGGTCGTCGCCGGATACCGTCGCCTAGGTCACAAAAGCTGGCCTATCCAATCACCGCGCATAAAAAGGGCGAGAGAGGGTCCCCTCACCAGCTCCCAGCTCTCCCTCCCTCGCCTGGTGCTGGCGCCCCTCCCCAAAGGCACCAGCCCGCCAAAGAGGAGGACCATGCGCAGTCACTCGTGCCTCTCTTTGGTCGCTCTAATCTAGGTCATAATCTTGGCTCAGTCAAATGAAACGTCTTAGTATGCAACCCCAAGTGGTCGATCACGGCGTGCGTTACCGCGTGCTGGCTTTTTTGTGTGTGCTCTCCATGATCACTTATCTGGATCGCGTGGCCATGGGCGCAGCGGCGCCGGCGATTGCTGCGGCATTATTCGGCCCGGGCACGGGTGTGGAAGTTCTCAAGTGGGCATTCACCGCATTCACGTTCGCCTACGCGGCATTTGAAGTGCCCAGCGGCTGGTTGGGGGACGTTTTCGGACCGAAACGCACCTTGATTCGCATCGTCCTCTGGTGGTCAGCTTTCACCGCCCTGACTGGATTCACTGCTTGGGAAATTGTCCAAGGGCGCTATGTCTTCGGTACTGGCGAAGTGGCCCTATTATGGCTCATCGCCATTCGTTTCCTCTTCGGCGTCGGTGAGGCGGGCGCCTATCCCAACATTACACGGGCCCTGCACAACTGGATGCCCTTGAGCGAACGTGGCCGTGCCCAAGGAGCTATCTGGTTCAGTGGCCGACTTATGGGCGGATTGACCCCCCTGATTTGGGTCCTGCTCGTGGAATGGTTCTTAGTGCGTGCCCTGGGGCTGTCTCATGACCTGAGCTGGCGGGTAGCCTTTTGGATATTCGGCGGTTTGGGGGTAATCTGGTGCCTAGCCTTTGCGGCCTATTTTAGCGACCGCCCAGAACAGCATCCCCAAGTCAGCCAAGGCGAACTGGATTTCATCCAACTAGGCCGCCTTGGTGAAGAAAGTGCCCACGCGGGAGTCCCCTGGCTGCAACTGTTGACCGACCGCAATCTCTGGACGCTGTGCCTGATGTATTTCTGTGCCGCCTTCGGCTGGTATTTTCACATCACCTACCTGCCCGGCTTCCTGGAGCGTCACTACAACGTCCCCAAAGAAAGCCTGCTGGGCGGATTGTTCAAAGGCGGCCCGCTGATCTTCGGGGCACTGGGATGCATAGTGGGAGGCTGGCTCACCGATGCCTGGCTACGCCGCACCGGCGACCGCACATGGGCACGCCGTCGTTTTGGTATCCTGGGCCACTTGCTCTGCGCCGCGTGTTTCCCCCTGTGCATCTTCGCCCCCTGGGCCTGGTTATTCGCCCTGTGCATCTCCCTCGCCGCTTTCTGGAATGACATCACTATGGGGCCTAGTTGGGCCATCTGCCAAGACATCGGCAAACGTTACGCCGCTATCGTCGCAGGGTGCATGAACACCATCGGCAATCTCGGCGGCGCCGCCGCTAATCTGGTAACAGGCACGATCGTCGAGTGGACGAAACACTACCTGCAAAACACGCATCCATCGTTAGATGCGGAACGCCTCGGCTACAACTTGAACTTCGTCCTCTTTTCAGCCGTTTACCTCACCGCCACTGTGCTTTGGTTCTTCATTGACGCTACGAAACCCGTTGCCGGACAACGTGATTTCGACCCGGAGCATCAAGCTGGGCGAAAAGCGTAACTTATGGCGCGCCAACATTACTCTAAACGGTTCCATAGACCTGCGCTCTGTCCGGCGTTTCACCAGACGCGGAGTTAGCCTTCCTTCGTAAGAATAGAACGCTCCGACGTTTATGCCGCCATGGCCTTGGTATTGTGGATTCTCAGGCACCCTGAGAAACTCGTTGTTTCTCGCCTGGCCAATTTTGTCACATTCGTGCCCAGGGGAAAGTTTCACCTAATAGTAAGGGGATAATGTGTGCCGGCCGTCAATAATGCTGAATTCCAAGCGCTGTTAGCCCACGGCACATGGCCGTGTGCTTCTCGATAAGCAATCCTTGAGACCATGAGCGACCAGGTCCGAGGTCTGAGTCACAATCAAGGCCTCCGGACATTGGGATGATCCATCAAGGAGTAAACGCTTGGCAAGCGACCTGACCCAACCCAACCACGCGGCTCCGCATCAACCCGGTATTGTATTGCTCATGGATTGCGAACACGCGGGTCGGCTCAAACCTTCACACTTACTTATCCTTCGCGACTGGCTGACCCATCACTTCGGCCCTGTTGCGGGAATTCACCTGTTTGTTCCCATCTCTCGTGAATCGAAACGACTACGCCCTTTCGCTGAGTTAGGCTGCCAAATCCACTGTCTTCCCAACCGCCAAGTCTCGGTGCCCGAAATTCTGAATCAGGTCTTACGCAACAACCTGGCACATTGGCCCAAATATGTGGCGGTTTTTTCCGGCCGAACCGCAACGGCTTCAGCGGTAGATGTAATCGTGCAAAACAACCGGTTACCCATTCTTTTGGGGCGCGCTCGGCAGATATCTAAGAAACTGGCTTTCGAAGTGCAACGCTACATCGGTCAGGTCTATTCGGTAAGACTTCTCCAAGGCCAGGAAGATTCCCCCTTGGTGATCAAACCCGTAGGCCGCATACCAGGTACAAATGGTAAACGGAATGCCACTGCTAAAGTGTCCAATCAGCCAACTCAAACTGCGGAGAGTGGCGCCTCAGCGTCGTCAACAATACCTAGTGCCCCTAAAGTATCTCGTCAGCCCAATCAAATTGCCAGGGCGAAGCCAGCTCGACCGCTATCATCTCACGCCGCTGGTTTGGCCGTCTTCGTGGATTTGGAAAACCTCTCTTGGTTACGGGCAGATGTCTTGCAACAATTGCTTACCATCCTTAGCGACCGATTCGGTTTGGCCACTCTGGTACGTGTATATGCGAATACAGATTTAGGGCGCGGGTTCATCCAGACCATGCGAGGTCAGCAGTTTCATGTAGTCCTCGTGGACACCACGCGTAACATTGTAGACGAAGTCATCATGTGCGAGATAGCTAATCAACTGGCGCAACTGCCGCAGACAGTCGCGCTGTTCACCGGCGACGGGGATTTCGTAAGCACGCTAAGCCGCATCGCCGATACGGGCCGCACTCCGGTTGTGCTCGCAACCTCAAAAAGTTTCAGTCCGCTCTTGTATCGGACCATTAGCCGTGCTAGAGGCGCCCTCTACTTAGTGCAACCCGAGCGAAATCGCATTGTTTTCACGCCCGTCCTGGAAGCACCGTATCAGACCCCTCCGATTTCGCATAGTGCCTCGGACCAAGCTTCTGTTTCACCCCATATCGAGCCCACTGGTCCCGTTTACGTCGGCTCTCAAACAGGCAATCACTTATCCACCCAGCAAGACAACCCAATATCCCACGCCTCTAGTGCCCCCAAACTTCCTGTCTCCAACGCCAAGGATTGGTGGACCTCTCATTTCGACCCGAAGCCAAAACAGCTACCTACACCCTACGACTATTCCCCAATGTCTGGCCCTCAGGAGACGCACCAACAACCGAGGCCCAATGGCATTTTGTCGCGCTTACGGCAGTGGTTCATAAATTGGTTGGACTCCCTCTAATCAAGTCCTATAACGAGACGATTGCCGCGATAATTAGCTTCCCCTATCTTAAGGCGAGCAAGTCTAAGCCCGAGACCAGGGGCCTACTTGATCAAGCTTTACGTCTTAACCAGGAGGGCTTACTATGCGCAAAGTTCACTGGTTGAGGGTGATATTGCTCGGTACTGGACTAATCGTCAGCGCGGTGAGATTTGAACTGCTGGCTCAAGATCAGTTCAAAATTGTCAAGGAGTGGAAAGGCGGCTTCAGTGGGGTAGATAAGCCCGCCCAAGTCGTGATCCGAGATGCCAAAACTTGGGCCGATTGGTGGGACAAAGTACATAGCCGCGTTATCCCAAAACCCGAGTTACCCGAAGTAGATTTCACTAAGCACATGGTCGTGGCCGTGTTTATGGGCATGCGCAGCACAGGGGGTTATGCCATCCGCATTACGGACGTTCGCTGGGATAAAGCCAAAGACAAACTCCAAATCTTAGTTCAGGAGATATCACCTGCGCCCGGTGCTATCGTCACCCAGGCCCTCACTCAGCCCTACCATATCGTGGTCATACCCAGAACGGAAAAAACGGTCGAATTTATCTTAGAAAAAATCACAGGTAAATAGCCTTCTAAGTGCGACTTAGAAGCGCCGTAGCACAACGCTCAACTGGTAGAGCCTTAGGAGGAGCTTATGCAGCGCATTAGCTGGGTCTTGCTAATTGCGTTTAGTGGCACATGGTGGCTCAGTATTCATAACCCCGTTCCTGGACAAAGTCCACTTAGCATCAAGATCGAACAGGTGGCCTATGGAGGTTGGAAGAATAATCTTCGGATTAGCAACGGGGAAGTGGAACTCATCGCAACTTTAGATGTCGGACCCCGTATTATTCGCTATGGTTTTGTCGGCCATCAGAACGTTTTTCACGAATATGCCGATCAATTGGGCAAATCCGGCGAAAAAGATTGGCAAATTCGCGGCGGCCACCGGCTCTGGGTTGCTCCTGAAGACGAAAAACGCACCTATTTTCCTGACAACGCCCCTGTCAAATATCACCAGCGCGCTGGACGAATCGTACTTACTCCACCTCCCGAAACTCCCTGGGGCCTGCAAAAGGAAATCGAAATTCTTCTTCATCCGCAAGGGACCCGGGTCGACGTATTTCATCGCATCCGCAACGTTGGAAAGGAACCGACGCAACTTGCCCCGTGGGCACTTAGTGTGATGGCGCCCGGAGGCGTCGAGGTGATTCCCTTACCCCCGAAACAACCTCACCCTCAGGCTCTCCTGCCGAACCAGGTATTAGTGCTCTGGCCTTATTTCGACTTCACCGACCCTCGTTACACCTTCGGTAAGCAGGTGATTCTCTTACGCCACGACTCGAAACGCGGACCCACCAAGATCGGACTAAGACACACTCTCGGCTGGGCCGCTTATGCCAACCGCGGGACCTTATTTATCAAACGTTTTCATTTCCTGGCCGAACGAACATATCCCGATTTCGGGGTCAATTATGAAACTTTCACTAACGAAGACATGTTAGAAATGGAAACCCTAGGCCCCTTAGTCACTCTTCAACCTGGTGAAGAAGTCCTGCATAGCGAAAGCTGGGAGCTACGTCGCTTCGACCGTAAGATCACGAATGAAGACGACGCCCTGCGTCTAGTAGTTAGTCAAATTCGCTAATCATGTTCGGTAATCATGCAAGTAGAGGAAAAGCGTACCGACGAGGAACTCAATGATGGCTGCAAAGAAGATTCTGATATTAGTGGGCGATTATGTCGAAGACTATGAGGCGATGGTGCCATTTCAGGCGCTGCTCATGTTAGGACACACAGTCCACGCGGTCTGTCCTGGAAAACGAGCCGGTCAGACCGTGCGGACCGCGGTTCACGATTTTGAAGGCGACCAGACTTATAGCGAAAAACCCGGCCATCACTTCCGCCTAAATGCCACGTTCGAGGAAATTCGCCCCGAAGACTACGATGCCTTAGTCGTGCCCGGTGGTCGTGCCCCCGAATACCTCCGGCTGAATCCCCGCGTTTTAGAAATTGTTCGACATTTTGCGCAGGCTCGAAAACCTATCGCGGCGATCTGTCATGGCTTGCAATTATTAGCCGCTGCCGGCGTTCTACAAGGCAAAAAAGTTACCGCCTATCCGGCCGTAGGCCCAGAAGTTCGCGCCAGCGGTGGCGAATATATCGAAATTCCTGTGGATCAGGCCCTGACCGATGGAAATTTAGTGACTGCCCCCGCCTGGCCGGCTCACCCAGCGTGGCTCGCTCAATTTATCCAGCTCCTCGATAGCCGATAGCACGATCGGAGTTACGAGCATGGTAGCCCAAGCAGAAACATTACGCCTGGTATTAGAGATTCGCGATCGGGAGGTAATTGAAGAACTGAGCAAGTTTTCCGACGAGGCTGAACGTCAAGCCTTTGCCTTAGCGGCTTTACGTATAGGTATCTTAGCGCTGCGCCAGGCCCGCGGCGACTTAGATAAACAAACCATTCGGGAAGAGGCCGACCGATTGTTAGAAAACCTGCGCAGCTGTCTTTCCTCGCATCAGCAGCTCCTCAGTGAACAACTCGAATCAGCACTACGACATTACTTCGACCCGCGAGACGGACAATTTCCCCAGCGCGTCGAGCGCCTCATCGGACAGAATGGCGAGTTAGAACAATTTTTACGCCGTTATATCGGTCAGCAGGATTCGGAATTAGCTAAGACCTTAGCAGCGCATGTCGGCGAAAATAGCCGTCTCATGCAGTATCTCTCTCCCCAGCAACGCGAGGGTTTATTAGCACACTTACAAAAGCTCGTGGAAGATAAACTCCGTGAACAACGCGAACACGTCTTGCAACAATTTTCCCTCGACAACCAAGACGGGGCCTTATCCCGATTCCTACGCCAACTCAAGGAGCATCAGCAACAAGTAGCCGGCGACCTGCAAACCAAGATCGCTACTGTCGTGGAAGAGTTCTCCTTAGATCGGGAGGACTCCGCATTAAGTCGTCTGGTACGCAACGTCCAAGACGCGCAGAATAAGATTATCTCGGAGTTTTCGTTGGATAATGATAACTCAGCCTTATCGCGCCTTCGCAAAGAGTTGATAAGCACCTTAGAAAAAATCCGGGACTCGCAACAGGCATTTCAGCAGGAGGTGAAGAAGGAACTGGCGGCCCTCCAGGCGCGCAAAGAGGAGATGCAGCGGTCGGTGCGGCATGGTTTGCAATTCGAGCAGGCGCTATATCAACACTTGCGTAATGAGCCCACCCTCTTCGGACACCTGGTCGAATTTGTGGGCGATAAAGTCGGTAAGTCGCCGCGCTCGAAAGTCGGCGACATCGTTATCCAACTGAACAACGATTCTGCGGCTGCCGGCGCCCGCATTGTCATCGAGGCCAAGGAACAGCAGAGCTATACCGAGAGGCAAGCCCTGGAGGAACTCGCCCAAGCGCGGCAAAACCGAGAAGCCCAAATCGGCATCTTCGTCTTCTCGCGAAAAACTGCGCCCAAAGATATCCGGCCCCTCTTTCGTCAGGAGAATGACATCCTCACGCTGTGGGACCCGGAAGATCCAAGCACCGATATCTATTTGCAAGGCGCCGTGCTTGTTGCCTTAGCACTATGCGTCCGTGCGGCCAAGCAGAGCACCCTCGCCAGTGCCGATATCGAAGTTCTTGAAAATGCATTAAGACAGCTGGAAAAATCTCTCACGGGACTGGAAAAAATCGAAAAATGCGCAACCACGATTCGCAACCAGGCAGACGAAGTTCACAAGGAAGCCACGAAGTGCCGTAAAGAACTCGAGAATCAACTCGACGCCTTACGCCACTCTCTCGAAAGCTTGCGCCACTTGTTCCAGCGCGGCAATTAACTAAGTATTTCGCGCTCATGGGCTAATTAATCTAAGTCTTTAGCTTCAGGCGGCCCTATCTTGGTTGCGTTGCTGCTTGTTCTATAAATGCATTACTTACTGATTAACCAGTAGACCCCCTCTGGCGCGGTCAATATAGGCTAAACTAAATCACTAAACTACCATGAATTTCTCCCCGCATTAGTCCGTGTGATTTGGGGTTCGATACTAATGTCCAGATTTCTCGCTATCTGCGCTAACAAATTCCCGCAGAGAGTTAGTCGACATCCTTGTTTAGTCGCGAGTCAATACTTCTACCCCGTGCTCGGTAATTGCTATGGTGTGCTCTACATGTGCGCTCGGCAGGCGGTCGCGGGTAACTATCGTCCACTTATCAGGTAGAGTCACCACCTCCTTATTGCCCATGTTAACCATTGGCTCCACGGCCACGACGATGCCCGGTTCCAACCGCCAATCCGAACGTTTCAGCTCCCAATTGGTGTAATTCGGTACCTGAGGCGGCTCATGCATGGTACGTCCGATGCCGTGGCCCACGTATTTCTCCACCACGGAATAGCCATGTTGTTTAACGAACTTTTCCATCAAGGCGGCGACTTCCGACCACCATTGGCGTCGTCCCATTTCCCGAATGGCCAATTCGAGGGTTTCTTCCGCGACGCGAACCAAACGCCGGATTGCGGGGCTTCCCTCGCCCACAATCACGCTGATCGCCGCATCAGCGCACCAACCGTCTTTTTTGCAGGCCGTATCTACTTTCAATAAGTCGCCCTCCCGTAAGACCCGCGGGCCAGGTATCCCATGCACCACCTGTTCGTTGACGGTAATACAGCACGTCGCGGGAAACGGAACCCGACCTGGGTGTCCTTTGAATAGGGGCTCCACCCCTTGTCGCCGATAAAATTCCTCCACCGCCTGGTCTATATCCACAGTGCGTACACCAGGCTTAGCCATCTCCCGCGCTAAGCGGAGAGCAGCGGCCACGATCTTCCCGGCCTCACGCATCTTCGCAATATCTTCAGGGCGTTTATATTCGATTTTCTGCGCTTGCACTCTTTTCAGCATCATGGCAGCTTAGTTGCATTTGTCGTGGCATTTAGCGATTATTTACCATCTGAGAAGGCCCAATATAGTCACTTATCGCCTGAGACAATACCGCTAAGTCGCCGGAAAATATCTTCCGGCTCTCCCAGCCCACTTATCTCGAACAATTTGCCTTGCTCTCGATAATAATCTATGACTTGCGGTAAAGTGGCGTGATAAACGCGGAGGCGTTCGCGCACTGCTTCCTCTCGATCGTCGCTACGCTGTACCAAGGGAGTGCCGCAACGGTCGCATTGACCTTCCCGTTGAGGCGGACGCCGCGGTAGGTGGTATATGGCGCCGCACACTAGACAACTGCGCCGACCGCTGATGCGCTGGACGAGTTCCTCATCGGGAACAGTAAGCAAAACCGCGCGGTGCAGCGGCAGCCCTACCTCGTTTAAGACCGCATCGAGCGCCTCGGCTTGTGGCCGCGTTCGCGGATAACCGTCGAGCACGAAACGCTCCGGTCGGTCAGCGCGACGAAACCGCTCACTAATCACACCATTGACCACGTCGTCGGGAACGTAACGCCCCTGCTCCATATAAGGACGCGCCACTTGACCCAAGGGCGTGTTCTGCCGCACCGCCTCGCGCAGAATGTCGCCCGTCGAAATATGCGTCAAGCCGCACCGCTCTTGGAGTAAGTGGGCCTGCGTTCCCTTACCACTTCCAGGTGGACCTAAGAGCACCATCCGCATGCGCAACCTGGCCTAAATGTTGCAGTCTCTTCACGGATACTTCATTTTAGGCGATGCTAACTTGTAAGTCACTATACGGCACAACAGACACGGCTCCCCAACTGACCAATTCATCTTGCTATAGCTGCATAAAATGGCATAGAAAGCTGGGTATGGCGTCCGCGTTCACTAAGCGACACCTGCTTCGGTCCTGTTACGACTAGCAAACGCACTTCACAGCACACGCTCAGCAACTGAGCATGACATAGGAGGCAGAACCATGGCAGTTCTGACAGAGCGACGCAAAGAACAAATTCGCCAAGCCGAAGAAGTGCTCAGCCTGGAAGGACGCCAGTTAGGTTTTGCCCGCAGCCTGTTTTTCGGACATTTTCGCTCCGATTTGATTTCACCGTGGCCCACGTTGGAACTGTCCCAACAAGAGGCGGCCGACGAACTGATCGCCCAATTCCGCGAGTTTGCCGACGCCACGATCGACCCGTTCGAAATCGATCGCTTGGCCGACATTCCCCAGTCGGTGATGCAAGGCTTGGCCCGTTTAGGAATGTTCGGACTGACCGTACCTCGGGAATTCGGCGGATTGGGACTTTCGCAATCCGCGGCCGTTCGCGTCATGGAAGCCGTGGGCAGCATAGACGCCAGCATCGCCGTGATGCTCAACGCCCACCACAGCATCGGCCTGCGCGTCATCCTGCTTGCCGGCACGCCTGAGCAGAAGCAGCGCTGGTTGCCACCACTGGCACGAGGCGAACAGCTGGCCGCGTTTGCTCTCACTGAACCCGAAGCGGGCTCCGACGCGGCCAATGTGCAAACTCGCGCCACGCCCTCCGAGGATGGTCAGGTGTATTACCTGACCGGCGAAAAACGTTACATCACCAACGGCGCCATCGCAGGCGTCCTGACCGTGATGGCCCGCACTCCAGTACCAGGACGCCAAGGCACGCATGTGACCGCTTTCCTAGTTACACCCGACCTGCCCGGTTTCGAAATCGTGGAAGCCCGCATGCCCAAATGTGGCATTCGTGGCACGGTGACCAGCCGATTAGCTTTCCACGACATGCCCGTACCTGCGGCCAACGTCTTAGGCCGACTCGGCGAAGGACTCAAACTGGCCCTGACCGCGATTGACTACGGCCGCATTACCTTCGGCGCCACGTGTACAGGTGCCGCCAAAGTATGTCTGCAAGCGGCCACGCGCCATGCAGTGCAACGTCGTCAATTCGGCCAACGGCTAGCCGATTTCGAAATGGTCAAGGAAAAACTCGCCCTCATGGCCGCAGACATCTTCGCCATGGAGTCGGCCACACACCATGCCGCTTCGTTGCTGGACGCACAAACAGGCGATTACATGCTGGAAACCGCCATCGTGAAGGTCTTCGCCTCGGAAGCCCTGTGGCGTATCGTCAACGACACGATTCAGATCTTCGGCGGCCAGGCTTATTTCTGCGACGAGCCTTACGAACGCATGATGCGCGACGCGCGCATCAACCTTATCGGCGAAGGTGCTAACGACGTGCTGCGCGCATTCGTGGCCCTGGTCGGTCTCCGCGAAGTAGGCCAGCAACTCAAACTCATTGCCGACGCACTGTGGCGCCCCTGGGAGCAATGGCAAGCGCTTCTCCGCTTCGCAGGACGACGCATCTACTTCAGTGCCCCAACAATCCCAATTACGCACGAAGAACTCGCCCCGGAAGCATCGCGCCTCGCCGATGACATCGCCTACTTCGGCAAGGCCGTCGAATCGGCTCTGCTTCAGCATCGCGAAGGGATTGTGGAAAAACAATACATCCAAAAACGCCTAGCCGACGCCGCAACGGAACTTTATCTTTCCTCTTGCGTCCTCAGCCGACTCGACTCCATGCTTCACGTCCCCGACCCCAGGACCGCCAGATTACTCAATCGCGGCCGATTATTCCTGGCACAATCCTCGCGCCGCCTCCGTCACTACCTCCAATCCCTACGCGACAACGACGACGCCCTTATCACCACTGTCGCCAACGAAACCATTAGCGAGATTCATCCCTAAGCATTCTTATTCGTGCGTACCGCTACTTCCATCCGCATTAATCGGATGTTAGCTCGACTTAGATGAGACACCCTCGCCAACTTAGCCAGAACATTACCGACATCCTTGGCCATCGCATATTATCTATCATCAGCCAATGCGACCAGCATCACACTAGCGAGCCTGATAAGATATGGCCATCAATCCTTGGTATCCGAATTCACGCTCAAGTCTTCTAAAATTTTTTCCCAATTCACCTTAACATAAACTCCTTCACACGTAAACAAGTTGAGGGTCTCACCACGCTAGTCAAACTGCGGTAACCAACCCCATCGCGAGCCAACAAGTGGCCAAATACGATATTTTCCTAATATTTTGCCCGACTCGGCGTTGATAACAAAGAAATCGGCATCAAGACAATAAGTCTTAGCCACAGCTAGCACTAAATACTTGTCATCCGGTGTGATTGCCAAGGCCGGAGCCGCACAGGGTTCTTGACGTATCCACGGCACAACTATATATTCATAATCTCCCTTGTAAGGCTCGAGTTTTAGTATCTTATACTCTTCGTTACAGTTTACGCTCCGTGAGGTAATATGGAGGCACTTTCCTTGACGACTCATAACTGCAGAACTTGCACATATAAAACACTCTACGTCCGGTGCTATGTCAGTATACAGTTTCTGAAAACCAATTTCAAGAGAGTCAAGTCGTACAAAAACAACACCGCTTTCCCGGATGGGACGCTGCACTTGAAATACATCTGTCCCTATCACCATTCTCAGGAATTTCCGCTCCCAATCGAGCGCAAAAGCCAGGGCTAAGGTTTTGTCAATCCAATTTGGAACGGGTTGCCGCTAAGGAGTCGCACGCAGCCGCTTGCCGCTGGCAAGATCGTACTCTTCGAGTCCAATTATCGTGGAACACAAGATGACGCGCTCTCTATCGGCCGATATACCAATCCATTCCAGAGGACACGACTTCGGCTCCCTGCTGCGCTGATCGTAAAATTCCTGAGCCCAGCGCAGCAACAACTTCTTTTTACTGACATCGACCTCAAATAACTGAACCGCTCAGTCAGTCCTCCTGACCGCAAATCTGGTAACACGAACTTTTTGTACTAGTCTTCTTTCAGCTAACGCACTCTGCTAGGCGGGCGGCCTTGTGTCCAGACCCCCGCTAATAAGAACCCCAATGCACCCGCGACTACGAGCAGTTGTATCCTAAACCCCATAGTTGCCTATCCCGCCGCTTTACTTGATTCACCGAGATATCACCACCTGAACTTATTTCCTATGAGTGTTTGAGAGATAAACTCAACGTATCGGATAGTGCCCCCGACGTCAATACTTTTCATATGTTCCACTCCCCCTTTCTTTGTAAAAACTTGCAAATGCTATGTAACCTTATACTTCATCCTGGCATTGTCTGTCGAACCAGGATTAAGGCATGGATAATGGACCCTGCTAGTGAGATTGAAGCTGGTGTCGGTGTAGCCGAGTTTTAGCAGCTTCGTCCTGATCGAGTCTTGAACTTTAGTTAGTTCCTTACCCAAATCGACCGGACTCAGAGCCCATTCCATAATTTCTTGGATAGGGAGAGGGAAATTGCGCTCTGCTGGATGAGTTACAGTAGTTCCTCCGAACTTATTTTCAAAAACCGACCTGGTTAGTTTCTCAAGTTGTTTCATTACTTCTGCCTCGAGCGGAGCTCCATGGGCCTTGTTAACATCAGGGAGGGGCTCATACTTTCTAGCAGCGATGGTACCGTACGAGCAATAAAATCGCCTATATCTAAGTCCGATGGTTGATCGTTCCACACCCCGGGAGCGTTCGGTCAAACCATTTGTTTCCGGGCTTGCTGGTACTCCTGCCAGGCATTCGCTTCAATACCCGTCCACGCCTCCCACGCGCTATTCAGTGTAAAGTGAAAGGCGCTTTCTAGCTCCAAGCGAGTTTCTTTCAAACCCACATTAATTGCTGTGATTGTCTCAGTATAAGCGAACCGAGCACTGCCTTCCACATCTGTAGAACTAGCCAGCGCCGCATTCGTCCTTCCTAGCCATTCATCGTAAGCTATCTCTATAGCTTAGACCTTAGCCGGCCCTGCCTGTTCCACCGTTACATAGGAAGCCTCGTCAGCAGTGTTAGCCACAGCACTATATACTTCTTCCTCGCCAGGATGAGCCAGCCGAGCCTGACGCCCTTGGTCCGATAACGCTTAGACCTCTTCTTGCTGTTATCCCGTAAGGGCTAGATGTCTCTAAGTCTCACTAAGGTTCTAAGGAGGCATGAAAGGTTAGCTTGGCCTTCCTGAATCCCAAACATTAGACACGTCCACGGAGGCTACTTCGAAGGATGGGGCATAATTATAGGCCGTCCCGTGGGTTTTCCCGTGAGTATATCAAACGGCTGGAAAGTTTCAGTGTTGTTTTTTACGTCCCAAGTTGCCGACACTGCGCTCTTCATGTCCGCGGCCCGATAAAGCCTGCTGTGTAATTCTACCTCATCAAGATATATGGTATCGGGATCGTTACGAGGTAACTTCCAGATACGCTTCAGACTCTTAGCATCAAAGCAAAATATGTCATAGCCGCTCTCTAGCAATAACAGTCGCTGACTTTGGACTTCTAAATACGCGACTAAATGCCCAGGACAATTAGCAAGAGCCATTCTGCTTGCCAGGTTGCCTGTCTCGACATCCCAGAAAATCACCTCACCATCTGTGTTGTATCCTGGGATGCATCGGTTATCGGGTGAAAAAGCTAACGACCCATATCCCCAAAACGGCTCATCCAGGAATTTTCTTACACTCCATTGCTGCTTAGTGCCAATCCTACAAAGATGAGTCAACTCATCATCGGGGAAAGCAAACAAAGAACTGTCCGAACTAAACACGCCATACGGCATTAGGCAACCATTATCCCTAGTGCGAAACCTAGGAAGAACTCGCAGGGATTGGTATTCCAAAACGACTACCTCGAAAACTTTACTTGCAGCGACGTGGCGTACCACGGCGTGGGATTTGCCGTCCGGAGAGACCTGTAAGCCTCCAGTGCGTGGCGACTTGATGATAGACACCGGAGGCTCTTGTCGCCCCACATCCACGCGATAAATATGAGTGTCTATGTCCGAAAATAAGAATTCAGTGGCCCTCTGCGGATGGAAAGCAGCTGCCTGAAATAAAGGTTTATTCACCCGATAAAAATTATAGACCCCCCGCAGCATGCAGAGATTTATCACTCGGACAGTGCCGCCGTTTTTGCCATCTATAATCCGTAGCCGCGCTTCCTTATACACGCCCCACTCGCTCGAGATTATCGCTATTTTGTATTCCGAATAGACTAGATAGCGAGCCTGGGCTGAGACTTTGCTCAGTCCGAACCACCACGTCGTGCTAACGGCATCTCACAGACGGAGCAGCGTTATTAAGCAAGTCAGCGACACCCGCCCCGCCATATGCTATACTCCGTGTTGCGAGGGATTAAAAATATTTGCAAGACGGCATGCGTTCGCAGACTTATATAATTCCTCCTTCACGAGGTAGCAATATGCATGATGTACTACGGGAGTATTATCACTGCTTGCAGTCGCGTCGATCTTAGAAACTAAACGAGACAAACATGATCGAGCTGTATCATACAGCAAGACGCGAAAAATCGAACATAAGATCTAGAGAATTTCGATCCATTAAGTTACGGGTAGCTCTAACAACTTATAGCTCAGAAAGCCCGGCCAAGACTCTGCGCGGACGGGGCCGAGTCAATCATGCACCCATGGACGGTTCACATCCTCAAGTTTGCGGTCGAGAACCATGAAAATTGATCGACCGAAAATAACTTTCGCTTGTGCGATCAATCGTCGATCTTGATATACTTTGCCCGCTCACGCACCAGCGGATGCGGGTCGTTCTGCAGTTTCTTCACCAACTCCGGCGTGCGAAAGAAAGGATACTTTATCAGCACATGCACCGCATACCGTCGGGTATACCAGGCCTCATCATTAGCCAGCACCACCAATTCCTGCAGCGATTCTCGTAACTCCGCATGTTCTTTGAACTTATTCATAATTCTCCATGCAGTCGTCTCCAGGAGATGACTTGCCCATTTGAATTGAGAACTCGTTAATTTTGAGTCTCCTATCAATTCATCAAAGACAAACCATGCTTTGTCATTGTACTCCCTATAAAGATATTCAACCAAGGCTGGAGGTGTATCTTTACCGAAGCGCCGAATTATTGGCCCATAAGAGAAGACAGTCTCTGAGGTTCGGTCAGCCGTGACATCCGGTCCAGCCATGTTCGTCAACGCCCATGGGACCGCCTGATATCTGTCAATCAAGATGAGCATATAATGCGCCACGCCCCCCTACTTAGCCTGCTGCGGTTTCGAAGATAGTCCGTCACTAAGTCACCCTTGGAGTCGAGCTCTAGATGCTTAACTAACTCTGGCCGCAAACGCCAACCTTTCAA
>JANXCQ010000018.1 GCA_025060195.1 Gemmatales bacterium
TGCGGGGGCTGATTCATTAGTCCAACTGTTTAACATGCTCTCCCAAGCCGAGGAACGGAAAATTTGTCAGCCTGAACTGTATGAACTGTTAGCGAATTTAGTGCTGGTGAATCTAGATGGCGCGTTTGAACAAAAGGAAAACTTAGATCCCTTTTCAAGATTCGTAGACCGTGATTATGTGGCGTTGGTGGCAAGTGTGTGGAATCACGCGAAACAATTGGCATTGGAATACGACCGCACGGGCAAGAGCTTTGCCCCCATCACCGAGAAAGCGCTAAAGGAACTCACCGAGAAAGCGAAAGCTATCGCCGCCAAAGGCGACGCCTATCGCATGGCAGAGTTGGGTATGATCATCCTTGCGATTGATCCCAAGAACAAAATAGGGCGTGAGTTGGTAGCCTTGGCAGCACAACGAGGAGTTACTATTCCGTGAGCGGTCAGCTCAAACACAACAGGACACTAAGTGCACTTGGAACGATTTGGCCGCGATAGCGTATTTACAGGCTGCCTCAGTGTCGTATGGCTAAAGTTGGGCGTTCCGATTGCGAAATCTCAGGCGATCTGCCATCGGTCAGTTTTCATGGAGCTTATCTGCTAAGGGCCGAGTAAGCCTGACGGCGGATGCTGGGCGTGGCGGGGTAAACGGGACGGTGGTCGTCGGCCTGAGTAAACACACCAGGATACACCACGGCAGGGGCAATACGCCAAGGTTTACCGCCTTGCGGTGGTACTAGCGCCAACAGGTAATCGCCCGTACCCTGCCAACCTGGCGACCGTTCGATACCGACGATGGGTAAATACACTTCCGTTTCACCGCCTTCCGCTGCAATCTGGTCGTGGTCCTGGGATTTCCCGTTCGCGGGAGGCTTTTTCGATTCACGCTGCTGTCGAGTAGAATCGTGTAACAGCCTAAGCCAATCCTCCTGGGAAACCGGTTTCAGGCGCTCCAGGATGCGTACCTGCCAACCGCCTGCACCATCTGGCACTACCCTGCCGATGACGACTGCGGGCGCTGCCTGCAACTGAGCACGTACGACGACCCCACCGGGCGACGTCCACGCCAGCCACGCTAACGCCGCCAGCCACAACGCATAAACCCCCAGACCGGCCAACAATGCTTTGCTCAGCTTGAATGGCGCTTCGGCCACGAGAACACTCCCCCAGAGACCGCAATCTTCCTAGCCAATTACTAGTCGCGTAATTACCTACGCAGCTTCGCTTTGTACGCAGGAAGGAATCGAGCCTTTCCGATTTATAGTTTACGGCTCCCGATATGGGCAAGATGATTCGACCTGCGACTTACTGCACAGCGAAACCACTGCGACAAAAACATATTCAGAGCGGCAGGAAAAACGGACGAGACAAAGTTACTGACAGCCGGCTGTCAGCGTCCCAATTCTTGGGAGAACGAAAGTTCCCCGGAAAAATGCGGCGGCAAGTCGGATGGCTGCCGTGGGTGCTATCGAGCCAGGGTTTAATTGATGGTAATGCCGCTGAGGTTTGGCATGAGGAAGCTGACGCCGGCTAGTGTCAGCTCGATCCCGTCGGCATCCCGGACGCTCGTGCCGCTGGGGCGGAAGATGACGCTCCTGCCCGCTCCCGCCGGGGGATAAGGCTGAAACGCAATACCGTCGGTATCGCTGTCGCCTGGCAGAATAACGTAACTGAAGACGAGTTGGTGCGTACCATGGCCAGATACGTATGGTACGAGCCGCACGGTGCTGCCGATGATGATGAGCAGGTGCGGTGTGCCTATAACAAAGACTGGCTGATTGAAAAAGAGTTGGAAAGTAAGTACGTTGCCCGTGACATAGTGGCCATTGGCGGGAACCAGCACCTGGACAATCTGAGCCGGGGCAGGCACGTGCGCCCATAATTCCCGGCCTGTAGTACCATCGTTGGCCGAGAAAAACAGCGTGCCGTTGACATTGGTCAGCGATGAGGGGTCTGACCCCTGCGAGCCGGGGCGGATATCGCGTACCAGTACGGTGCCCGTGGACGTGCCATCACTCCGCCACAGTTCCCGGCCCGTGCCGCCATTGTCGGCCGAGAAAAACAGCGTGCCGTTCACATTGGTCAGCCCTCAGGAACTGAGCTGCCCATGCCCGGGCGAATGTCGCGTACCAACACCGTGCCGCTAGAGGTACCATCGCTGTTTCATAATTCGCGACCAAAACTCGGATGGTAGGCGGTGAAAAACAATGTGCCGTTGACCCCGGCGAATGACTCGGGCGAAGAATGGCCTCTGCCGACCACAATCTCCCGCACTAGAAAAGTCGCAGGCACCATGCGGTCTTCGAGTTGCTCAAACTGCAACCGCATCTGACACTTCTGCCGGCACTGCATTCTGCCAGGTATGGGTGCCCAGCCAAAAAGCTTAGCACCTAGCGATGCGAGCCAGCGTTGCATAACTATGCCTCCTTGTGGTACAGCATAGAAGCTATTCACCCATCGCTGGAGGATCGCCCCCGTCTCGCTTCCCCAACCCACGACAACCGTGCCTCCCGGAAGGAATATGGCAGGCGAGCAAGGCTACGCTACCATATGATTTCTGCACCAGCGTGGCCGGTGATACACAGGGAAAAGCGTTAGCGGTACCGCTATAAAGGGCGAGCGATCTTCTCCAGCGGTCCAGTTCGACAGGCAGCCACTGGACTGTCAACGCTTATGGTGGAAACCAATAAGGATTTGCTAGAGCCAGAGGTATTGCGGCAGCAATTACCGCCTTGAAAAAACAGTGATAGCTGAGAATCGCCCATGCGGGGTGAGTGCCAAGTTCAACTCGGCAACTGAGCAGCAAGATTGGCGTACGATTTTACAGCTCGTCGAGACGGATTTGATAATTCGCCAGGGCTTGTTCCAGATCGTACACGTTGTGGAAATCTTCGCGGGAATCTTCGGGTCGTTTGCTCATGAGGCCTGCGTCCACTAGATTGAAGACAATTTCACCGAAGTCGTCGGTGGTACGAATGCCCCACTGGCGAAACACGGTTAGGGCCATCTTGCCGAATTGTTCGAGGGCCAATTCGCGGATGCCTTCCAGAAGTTCCTGCCCGGTGACATGGTAATTGCCCTGTTCTGCCTCCGCGCCTTCGGTAGGCACGCGTCCTAACTTCTGCTGCGTGTAAGCTAACGCTTCGAATACGAATTCGTAGGCTTCACAGGCGTAGC
Source organism: Gemmatales bacterium (assembly GCA_025060195.1). Classification (GTDB taxonomy): domain Bacteria; phylum Planctomycetota; class Planctomycetia; order Gemmatales; family HRBIN36; genus HRBIN36. The sequence continues at coordinate 3,172 of JANXCQ010000018.1, forward strand.
GGGGATCCCGCCGATAAATCTCTAAAATGGCTGGGTGAGGCATCTCCGACCGTCCTCCGTACCCGTTCCTGCTACCCCCTCTTGCCCAAGCCCGTTGGGAGGGCAATACGTTCCCAGCATACGGGCTAAGCGTGCAGGCCAATCGGTGCTGATCATGTTATGGGTTCGTTTGCCTCGGACGGATCCTGGGGCGCCTGACTCAGTACTCGCAGCACCTGGCGCGCCTCGATGAGGACTGTGCGACCGTCTGTGTAGTGCACCAGGAGGCGTTGTGCCAGGATCTCCTGAGCCAGCACGGTCGCCTCGCCCTGAGCGGTGAGGACACGGCTTCCGACGGCGGGCAATTGCCGCTGCATTTCATCATAAGTCTCATATTCGAAGCGTAAGCAGCATTTGAGCCGACCACAGCGTCCCGAAAGTTTGGCGGGGTCAACGGTGGTCTTTTGCAATTTGGCCATCCGCATGGAGACAGGCGGCAGGACTACGAGGAAAGTATTGCAGCAAACGGGCCGACCACAATCGCCGTAATCCGCGAGCAAGCGTGCCTCATCGCGAATGCCGATTTGCCGTAATTCGATGCGTTGCCGGAGTTCCCGGGCTACATGGCGCACCAGTTCGCGAAAGTCAACGCGTGCCTCCGGGGGTTGGGCCAGAAAATAGAACACCACCCGCTCGCCGCCAAACAACTGTTCCACCTCGACAATTCGCATGGGCAGGGCCAGGCGCGTGATCTCACGTTGACACACTTCCCGAGCCCGCAATTCCTCGGCCCGAAGTTGCACCAGGCGCCGCTCATCCTGGTCATCCAGCGTGCGGAGCAAGGAGCCTAAGCGTGTCACGCCGAGTCGTTCTGAGGCGTTTGCTGTCGCGGGACATAATACCTCCCCCACTTCCGTGCCTCGGTCTGTGACAACCAACACACGCGTGCCACGTGCCAGCGGCGGTAATCTCTCATCTGCGCACTCAAAAAGCCCCAAATTCCGTAAGGCTCCGTAACGAACAATGTAGCGCGGTGGCATACGGTATCGTTACCTAGCGCTGGCCCAAAATCGGCTCGTATCAGACGTTGTCTCCCGAGCCATTCTTCGACAAAGACGGAGGCTCAGATAAGCGTATTGTACCCAAAGCCCCAAGTAGTTGTAAAGCATTTTCCTACTTGACGACTCGCTATCGGACTGATTTCTTCGAGTTTTGGTGGACAGTTCAGCTGCAGGTGAGCTGAACGATGGCACGAGTAATGCGCTGAAAGTCTGGTGCGATGACGGCTCAAAAATGGCCGGAGCACAGGTATCCTCGCCGAGGGCCATGTTGTAACTGGTGATCTGGACGCCACATAGGTCCATGCTCTTGGACGGGCCTGCTGTGAGCCGAATTGGTGGACCTAGGGCTTGAAGCAAAGCGACTGGGGATGCCTCAACCCACATTTTCTTCCGACGTGTCACCTGGTAGCAGGAATCGCCGCTATTGGAACTATAGATAGCCAGGAAGGGGGAATTTAGTGCTAATTTCTGGAGACCGGCGCCCCGCAGCCGCCCGAGGGAGCGCCCCCCGGTTGTGGGCACCTGCTTACCCACCAAGGAGTCACACCCATGCGCAGTATCCATCGCCTAGCTGGTCTGCTTGCACTACTGAGCGGCGTAACCATGTGTGTGGTTGGGGGGCCGACACGGGCTTCCGCCCAATTCACGCCCACCGATGTTTACGTATTTCAAGCTTTGACCATCCTCGGCAACTATTCCGCAGCCTTAGACCTCGCCGCTCAGCGCGGGGACATATTGGCGACATCGCGCTTGTTTAAGGCATGTGCGGCGGACCTGTACAGTCTGCCTATCTTCGGGGTGGACCCGCAAGCTGTCGCGATAGTGCGAAGCGGTGCCCGAGTGTGTGATAGTCTCGGCTCGGCCGTGCTGGAACTAAACGATCCAACGGTTCCTAATGAGGCGAAAACACTTCGCGCTCTGGAACTCATGGCTCGGTTAGCGGATTTGGCCGATCAACTGGAACGCTTGCAAAGAGGATAACAATCCTCGATTTCACGAGACAAGTGCCAACCGCTGTTGGTGGCTCTAGGCAAAACGTTTAGCGACGGGCTTGCCCTGATGCTGAGAGCGATTCCGCCATGTGTGAGTGGGGGTACTCTTTTATAGTCCCAATCTGTTCATGAAGAGATTCGAGACTGCGTTACTACGTGCTAGGGGGCAAGCCCGACCGCAGCTCGGCACTTTAGCGCAGCAGGTCGAGGTCTAAGTGCTGGCGGAGTTTCTGCTTGGCGTGGTGCTAATAGCGTTTGCCCGTGCGCTCACTGACCTTCATCACCTCGGCGATTGCTTTCTGCTTCAACCCGTGATACCAGCGCAGGGTCACGACCATGCGCTCGTTTTCGTCCAATATTCCCTCCTGGCCAATCGGTTGATGGAAGCACTCCCAGGCCTCCTGCCGGTCGGGATGATGGTAGGGATCTTCTCTGTGCGTCAGGATGACCCTGTCAGGGCTTTCCGCCGAAGACTGATGTTCCTCCAGACTTACTGAGCGTCGCGGGGGCAGTCGTCGCAACAACTCCAGTGCGGCCCAACGTAAATGCCGGCCCGCCAGCGTCAGAAAATGCTGGGCATCTTGAACCGATGGTTCGCTCTGAAGCATTTTCCAGACACGTATGTTGAGTTCCTGGAGTAGATCCGATTCGGTAACCGAGGCGTCCCGCTTGAGTCCCAACATCCTAGCCGCAATTTTGCGAACGCGAACCTTTAGATGCTCGAATAACTTCGCACTGGCTTCGGGATCTTGGTTTAGAGCCTTGGACACTAATTCCGTGAGATCGTCCATGAGCTAGCTCGCGCGAAAGACTGTATGGTTCCTACTTACTTGCGGTTTATTTTAGCTAGAACGAGAACGACCTCACGCCAGGAAATTCGGAAGCACGAGCAAAGCGCTGCAAGCTAGCGCCGCGGGGACTCGCTCACTCTAACTGAACGCAGAGAGTCTTCGCTGAGCTGGGAAGGATCTGACAGATAATTCCCGAGCGGTCAGGGTCGCTGTAGCGTTCGGGCAGGCGCGGCTCGCCGAGGCTGAGCACGCTGACCTGATACCAACCGGGCGGAATCCCCGAGCCATCTTCGCGGCGCAAAGTAAATTGGCCATCGGCCTGGATAATGCCGACGGCTAAGATCTTATTTGGATTCCGCTGGGGATCGCTCTTAAAAGCGACCACGCCTTGACGTACGGGTTGCCCGCGATAGAACACGGTGCCTTGCACTTCCAGCATGGGCATTTCTTCCCCGCCGCAACCGGCAAGGCTGCAACTCAGCAGCAAAATGCCGTGCCAGATGACTTTCCGCAAGGCCCTCGACCCGCTTACCGTTGCCCGGAGGCTTGGTAAACCTATCCGTGTCCGACACAGTCCCATATCGTACGCATCGGCAGCCGGCGAGCTGAACTGAAGTGTTTTCCTTGCAGGTGGCCAACGGGAAACGAAATGCGTCTTCGACAGTCGCGTGGCTGGCCTAGCGTGGCAGAAACGGAGCCAGAACAACGTAGGTAACTAGCGCCAGCATCAGCAAGGCTACCAATACGGCCAAACCCCCTGCTACCCAGACGCTCAATAGGTCGGGTGCCTGACCAGGCCAGTCGTCGGTGCTGGGAAGATTCTGATTTATGCGGTGGGTGGTAGTCGTTCCAGGAGCGGGGGCAGCGGACGAAGCCGGCGCGAAGGCACCGCCTCGTCGCAGCGAAACTGACACCGATGGGTCAGGGCGCCGTGGAGTAACAACAAGACGCGACGTGGAAAGTTCCGACACGCTCGATACCAGATTCGGCGGAGCTGAGGCAGGAGAGCCGCCCTCAGTGCCTTCCTCGTTATCTAACTTTTCCGAATCGCGCATGAGCCTGGTGTCTAATGGTAAAGATAACTCGCCAGAAGTGACTTGGTTGGTTGCGCTATTGGCTCGCGGGGGGGCTACGACAGAGCCAGTGCCAGGGAGTTCCGCAAAATGCTGGCGGGCATGGTTCAGATACTCCTTCACCTCAGGGCGTTGCATGGCTTCGCTTAACGAACTAAACCCACATAAATACACATGGGGACTGCTGTGCTTTAGGCGGTTCCATAAACGCTCCGCTTCGCTCACGCGACCCGACTGCCAAGCCAAATCTATGGCCAATTCCAGACAACGGTCGCGCAGCCGACTTTGTCCCGCTTGCTCGTACTGATGAGCCAGGCGAAGATAGTTTTGCAGCTGTTCCTGAGCACTCATACTCGGCGCCATTGTATAACTAAACTAATGTCGAGTCGAATGACACTGGCTTCCTGCAGCCTGGGAGCCACGCCCCAAGTTCCGCTTTTCATAGCACGACGCTTCCTCTGCCCATCGGCAAACGAGAACCCGGGACCGACGGGTCAGGGCATGGTTTCGTTCGTAGCTTATATGATGCGCGGCGAATATCTGCCAAGCCGAAGTATCCGTCTAGTCTCTTATACACCATCACCATGCAGCCCGATAAAGAGCCAAAACCAACGGAGAAGAACCGAGGCGACGAGGAAGCATTACGTCAGGCTGTGGGCCTTTACTTGGAGGCGTTGCGGTTCGCAGGCTTGGAATGGTTACCGAAACCCCTGTCGGCTCCTGAGCCACGGGCACGCCCTGCACCGCACCAAGGAGCCTCGCGTCTAGATGCCTCGGATGTTGTGCCGACAACACCATCGCGCCAGGCCGTTAGTAACACCGGTGGCGCGCCGGGGCCCGAGAAGCACGACCGGGAATCTGCTCGGGCGGCTTTCCGCGGCTTGAGTGATTCGCTGTTCGACCAGCCTCTTGTCTCACCGACTCGCGACACGGCCGAAAAAGCGCGTGCGTTGGAGGAACTGAACCGCCTCCACGTCGTCCCGTGCACGAAATGTGCCGAGCTGGTGCGTAACCGAACACAGACAGTCTTCGGCGTTGGGAACCCTAATGCAGAGTTAGTATTCGTCGGCGAGGCACCTGGTCAAGAGGAAGACGCCCAGGGTGAACCCTTTGTGGGCCCCGCCGGACAGTTACTCAACCGCATCCTAGCCGCCTGCGGTCTGCGCCGCGAGGAAGTGTATATCTGTAATGTCCTGAAATGTCGTCCGCCGAATAATCGCGCGCCCTTGCCCCATGAGATCGCTAACTGTCGTGGCTACCTCGACCAGCAACTCACCATCATCGCGCCCAAATATATTTGCTGCTTAGGGGCGATCGCGGCACAGACTTTGTTGCAGACCAACCAAAGCATCAGCAAGCTGCGCGGTAAAGTGCATCGTTACCGCGGGGCACTTCTGATATGCACGTATCATCCCGCTTATTTGTTGCGCAATCCTCAAGCCAAACGCGAAGTCTGGGAGGATATGCAGTTGCTACTCCGTACCATGGGCCGACCCATCCCCCAACGAAAACCAAATGAACGCGGATTCTCTTGATACTATGGACATTAACACCCCGCTGGGTTACGGGTAAGATTCCCCGTAGTCCTTGCTCAGCATGACTCAGCTCATCGTATGGCAGGGGTAGACACTCCCACTTGAACTTGAACACGGAAACCGATCATGGAAACGATCTATCAGCAGCGGCAGAAGCGAGTGCTGGCTCGTTTGGGCGAGGATGTCGAAGGACTACTGGTGTTAGGCGTGGCCAATGTGCGCTACCTCACAGGGTTCACAGGAGACAGCACGTGGTTGTTATTGAGTCGGGAGAAGACGATCGCGTTGAGCGACAAGCGGTACGCCTGGCAATTGGCCGATGAATGCCCCGACGTCGAGACGAGGATTCGGCCCGTGGGAAAGCAGCTCCTGGACTGGGCAGTCGAAGTCATTGAACAACTCGGATGGCGTTGTTTAGCCTATCCCAGCGACCGCCTGAGCGTCGCGGATTGGGAGCGCTTGCGGGAAGCTTTACCTCAAGTTCGTTGGGTAGCGGTGAAAGGGTTGGTAGAGGACGAGCGGGCGCGGAAAGACGCAGGGGAAATAGCGGAGTTACGACACGCCATTACCGTTGCCGAGCGGGCTTTGACCCGCTGGCTGGCTACTGTGCGACCTGAGGACACGGAGAAACAGTTGGCGGATCGCTTAGAGATGTTGCTTCGGGAGGAAGGCGCGGACTGCGCGAGTTTCCCGGTGATTGTCGCGGCCGACGCGCATGCCGCCCACCCCCATGCCCGCCCACGACGACGCCCCGTGGGCCAGTGTGAGTTGCTTCTGGTGGATTGGGGGGCCGACTGTGGCTATAAGAGCGACTTGACCCGTGTCTTCGCGGGGCGTACAATCTCGGCACGCTTGATGAACGCTTACGACGCCGTCCGGTATGCTTTGGAGCAAACGCTCGCACACGTGCGACCAGGGGTGAAAGCGGAGACCTTGCATGCTGTCGCTCTGCAAGCGTTGCAGCAAGCTGCGGTCGGTGACCATTTCCTGCACAGCACAGGCCACGGCCTGGGCCTGGAAGTGCATGAAAACCCGATCCTGCGTCCCGGCAATGAACAAGAACTTCAGCCGGGCATGGTGCTGACCATTGAGCCCGGCATTTATTTTCGTGACTGGGGCGGCGTCCGCTTAGAAGAGGACGTGTTGGTAACGGCCAACGGCTACGAATTGCTGAGCCGATTTCCCCAAGACTTACATTGCCTTTGGGCCTAAAGCGACCTACCTGTGGACTGGGGCTAAATCTATCGTCGGTGCTAACCAGGCTTTCTTTACGCCCCGCTCAGGAGGGGATTCCGTGCCGAATGCTCACGAGGGACAAACCAATCCCTTCGATGTCAATACCGTGCGGCAATTGATCCAATTGATGGCCAAATATGACCTCACAGAACTGGAGTGGCGCGATGGCAAGACACGTCTGAAATTGAAACGTAAAGCTGCGGTGGCCGAGGCGCCGCCAGTTACCCCGGCCGTTAGTCCTCCCCCCAGTCTGCCGACCGTGGCAGCGCCGACTCCCGCGGTGCCGCCGACGCCTCCCGCGGAACCCAAGCCTCCGAAACAACTGCATGAGATCAAGAGTCCCACGCCCGGGACCTTTTACGCTTCTCCGTCCCCTGATGCGGAACCTTTTGTGCGGGTCGGTTCGCGAGTGCAGCCTGATACTGTGGTCTGCTTGATCGAGGCCATGAAGGTGTTCAACGAAATTACCGCTGACTGCAGCGGCGTCATTGTCGAAGTCTGCGTACAGAATCAGCAGCCGGTGGAATACGGTCAGGTTCTTTTCCGCGTGGACACCTCAGCCTGAACGGAAGGAGCCATGTTCCAGCGGATTATGGTAGCTAACCGGGGCGAAATCGCCCTGCGCGTGATTCGGGCTTGCCGAGATTTGGGCATCGAGGTCGTCGCGGTTTATAGCGAGGCGGACCGCGGCGCGCCCTGGCTGGAATTAGCCGATGAAGCCATTTGTATTGGCCCTGCGCCTGCGTCGGAAAGTTACTTGAACATCTCGCGGATCATTGCGGCGGCGGAAGTGGCCGACGTCGAAGCGATCCATCCTGGCTACGGCTTCCTGTCGGAGAACCCGCACTTTGCCGAGATCTGCCGCTCGTGCAATATCGAGTTTATCGGCCCACCCGTTGAGGCCATGCGCAAGCTCGGCAACAAGCACGAGGCGCGGCAGTTGGCCAAGGAAGCCAAGGTGCCGACCGTGCCTGGCAGTGGTCTGATCGGTACGGATGCCGAGGCCCTGCGGATTGCCCGGGAAATTGGCTACCCCGTGCTCATCAAAGCTGCTGCGGGCGGAGGCGGGCGAGGTATGCGGATCGCCCGCAACGACATCAGCTTGCAGGCAGCGCTCAAACAAGCGCGGGCCGAGGCTGAAAGTGCTTTTAAGGATGGTTCCATTTATCTCGAAAAGTACCTGGAACAGCCACGCCATGTGGAAGTGCAAATTATCGGCGACCAAAAAGGCGAGGTGGTACATCTGTGGGAGCGCGATTGTTCCACTCAGCGGCGCCATCAGAAACTGATCGAAGAATCGCCCGCACCGAATCTCCCACCGCCAGTGCGGGAAGAAATTTGCAAGGCCGCTGTGCGCCTCGCCAAGACGGCGGGCTACTATAACGCAGGCACGTGCGAATTTCTCGTCGATAAACAGGGCAACTTTTACTTCATCGAGGTCAACGCCCGTATACAGGTGGAACATCCTGTCACTGAACTAGTCACAGGCATCGACCTGGTGCGGGAACAAATCCGCGTTGCCGCAGGTTATCCCTTGAGTTTCACACAAAAACAAGTGGTGCACCGGGGTGTGGCCATCGAGTGTCGGATTAATGCAGAAGATCCGTATCGCGGCTTCGCACCGTCCCCGGGACAAATTACGCGGTGGCAACCGCCGGGTGGGCCTGGCGTCCGCTTGGATACCCATGTCGTTCAGGGCTATCGGGTGCCGCCTAACTATGATTCGCTCATTGCCAAATTGCTGGTTTGGCAGCCGACACGCGAGGAAGCCTTAGCCGTGATGCGGCGGGCGCTACGGGAGTTCATTGTGGAAGGGATCAAGACCACGATTCCTTTCCACCGCGAAATGCTCAACCAGTCCGCGTTTATCGAAGGACAGGTGGATACGACTTTTGTCGAACGTTTCTGGCTGGCGGGTGAGCCCAGCCCACGCGAAAGTAAGCCGGCTCTGGCTAAGAAATAGGCCCAGGAACGAAACAGCTAGTCGGCTGCCACCAATAATAGTGGGGTGGGTGCGCTTTCCCGGCCATCAGGGAATGTAAAGATTCTCATGAGATAGCTCCTGGACACGTCGCCGACCCACCTCACACCACACTGCTGCGAAAAAGGGGGTGGTTCGATGCCCGGGTTGCCTTTGAAGAAGGTGTTGGCGTACTTGGATGATGTCCTAGAGCCGCAGGAGCTTCGGGAACTGAGGGAGCGCATTGAGCAAGATCAGGAGTTGGAGCAAGTCATCGCACGAATCCAACGCCTCCTCGAAGATCCCCGCACGCTCGGCGAAACCGCAGAGTCAGACGAAGCTATATCCGCGGAGCAACTGGCTCAGTATCTAGAGGGGAGCTTGTCCGAGGAGGAAGCTGCCGAATTGGAACAACGATGTCTGGCGTCGGACGCACTCCTAGCCGAAGTAGCGGCCTGTCACCAATTGGTGTATGGCGCTGGAACCTATCGCCCCGCGACCATTTCACCTCAGACTTATCAGCGTATGTACGGTGTGTTCCTAGCGGGGCAGGCAAGAACGACTGCAATAACGTCTGCGGCACAACAGGAATCGGCACCCGAATCGGCGCTAAGTCCCGAGGAGCGGCTGTTGTTGTTGGGGTTGCCCACGTTACTGCACGGGCCGTGGTCGAAACGCTTAGTGCCGCTGGGCATCATCGTTCTTTTGTTGCTGGCACTGACGCTCTCGCTGTATTTCGCCTTAGTACGTCCGACAAGTCCGCCTGAGGGAACGACGAAGGTGATGCCCGATGTATCGGAGGCGACGACGCCCCCGCCTACTGCCAAACCAACTGAGAAACCGCAAGTCAAGCCCGCGCTGGTTTCCTGGGACGCACGACGTAGCCGAGCTGTGCTTAGCTGGATGGCATGGTTGCCCATGTCAGTTGGCCAAGGCGGATTGTGTCTTGGCTCTCTGCTGGTACCAGCGCTTCCTGACCAAGCTTGGGAAACATTGCCCGCCAAGGCCTCGACTGAAGAGCCTAACAAGCCCTTGGTCGTGGAACCACCTGAGTTTCCTGCGGATGTGGAACGTTTACCCCCAGAACGTCTGCCGCGGGAAATTGCGAATATCTTCCACCCAGTAACTCCTCCGTTGCCCGGAGAGAGGGAGCTTGGCACTCATGCCGCCCAAGGTATCCAGGAAACGTTACTTTGGAGATGGTTTGAGGAAATCCGCTTGGCCCAGTTGGTCAGGCCGCAAGAGCGAATCCGTGCCAGTCAGCGGTTGCAGGTATGGCCTGGCTTCCGCGCCACCTTGCAATTGGAGAGTGGTGTTACTTTGGAACTGGTCGGCAATATCCCGGAACTTCATGCCGAGCCAGTGTTGGACACGTGTTTGCGTTTGCACAACCCCGACGCAGGCTATCATGTAGACGCGACCCTGGAGCGGGGCTGGTTGATAATCACCGGACGCAAAGACGAAAGTGTGATTCGCCTGCGCGTCGCGGGGGAAGTTTGGGACATGCTATTACCGGCGGGACAGACGCGCGTGTTAGTCAGTGTGCAGTGGCGTCTGCAACGTGGTCAAGAACCGCCCACCTCGCAGCCGTTCTTAGCCTTTTATACCACGCAGCATGGTGTGCTCTGGCGCCGTACTTTACCCAATGAGCCGAGCACCCTCCATAGCGTCCCAGCGCTCCATCTAGTAGTGTCCGATCGCTCTCTGCCGCCACGCCGTATTGATATTCCCGGCCCACTCCAAACAGGACCCCTTATCAGCCCGAACGAAACGCTGCCTGCCTGGGCCCACGCGCCCATCAAGCTCCCCGCCCATTTAGTTGATGCGCTCGCGAGCTTCCAACGACTGGTAACTCGCCGCATGCTGGAAAACCCAGCACGTCCTTTCGAGGGGGCACGCCAGGCTTTGAAAGAGCAGCTCGACGATCCGCAAGCTCCGCCAGTAGGGCAGCGGCTAGCTGCGTATGCGTTAGCCATGTGCCAGTATTTGGACGAACTAATCCGTCTGCTGGACATGCGCAAAGAAATTCCGGTCCGGCAAGCGGCCCGCGAAGCCTTGCATTACTGGCTCGGGCAATACCCGCAGCGCGTCAGCGAACTGAGTCAAGTGGCAAAACGGCTTGGCTATTCCGAGCCTGATGCGGCGCTTCTGGTAGAACTGCTACGCGGCTACAGTGCGCCCCATCGTAATGTGGCCGAGTCCTTATTGCGAATTATGGAGTCTAATACCAGTGTCGCCTTGCGTTATTTGGCAGTAGCCAATCTCCGCGAGTTATATCCTCACCTACGCGACAATTATTTGCCCGACGCTGATGAGCAGTCTCGCGCCAAGGCTGTTGCTACCATCCGCAAACAGTTACCCTGACGATTCTCGGGAGAAATCTTTCCTTTTCGAGCCACCTGTCTCCTTGCAACCGGTTGATTTGCAGTCGGAGACGCAAATTAGCTACACGAAAACAGAAAAGTCTGCGCGGCCGAATTTCTCGCCTGGGATTGAACATGATAAAACACAACGGAGGGTGGATCCCATGATTTGCCGAAGCATTCGCAGTTCGTGGCTTCAGGATATCATCACCTCGTTTCATCGAAACAGCAGGAAGTGGAAAGGAGCTACAAGCCACGGATTCGGCCTTAGCGCGAGAAGTGAATAAAATGCTCCTAACCAGTGACAGCAAAGCGAGGGCACCTATGCGTGCGGCGGAAGTGCTTTGTGCCGGTGTGATTGTTGCTGATCATGTCTGCGCACCCATCCCACGCTTACCCAACCCTGGCGAATTGATACTGGCGGACGACATGCTGTTGACCATAGGAGGTTGCGCCGCCAATGTGGCCGTAGATTTGGCCAAGATGCAGGTGCCTTCCGTGATCGTCGGACGCGTCGGCAATGACCCGTTTGGTACCATAGTGCGACGAATGTTGGAGCAATACGGCATAGATACGCGTGGCGTGTGCCTCTCCCCCAAGTGTGCCACCAGTCAGACCATGATTATCAACGTGGTGGGACAAGATCGCCGGTTTATTCACATCTTTGGCGCTAATGCCGATTTCACGGTGGAAGACATGCGTGCCTTTCTGACGCCGCACATCAAAGTTTTATACCTAGGCGGCTATTTGCTCTTGCCGGGACTAGACGACGATGCGTTGGCCGAGCTTTTCCGCAACGCGCAAGCAGCCGGGACGAAAGTAGTACTGGACGTGGCAGTGCCTGGGCCTGCGGATTATCTATCGCGGTTACGGAAAGTGTTGCCGTACGTTGATGTATTTCTGCCTAATCAGGATGAAGCCGAGGTGATACTTGGGGAGCGGGATCCTGTGCGGCAGGCGGAGCGCTTTCGCGAGTTGGGGGTAGGCACGGCAGTGATTACCCTGGGAGGGGACGGAGCGGTCTTAGTGAGCCCGCGCGAACGCTACCGCGTGGGTGTGTTCCCAGTGCCGTTGGTTGACGGCTCTGGCGGGGGCGACGCTTTCGACGCTGGATTTATCTACGGTTTATTGCGAGGCTATGATGCGTTAGGATGTTTGCGCGTAGCCAGCGCCCTGGGGGCCAGCTGTGTCCGTGCCGTGGGCACGACCCCGGGGGTATTCACTGAGCAGGAGTGTTTAGAGTTTTTACGGCAACACGAACTCCCAGTGCACAAGTTGTGAAACACGTTTCGCCCAAGGCGCGAAAGGGCTAGTTAAGCGGAGCGAAATAGGTTATAATGTCATGGGAAGCCCGGCCGGTCGTCCGGAAACCAAGTGCCGGCGTTTCTGGAGGACTGGTGCCTAGCAAGGTCGCGGGACTGATCCGCCAACCGGCGGATTTTTTGTTATCCGCGGTAAGTCCCCAGGCCATGCGTCCGAGGCAGAGAGGGCCGGCTGTAGTGGGGCGCGGCAGGGGTCGGCTGCCGCGCACTACCCCCAGCCGTGGGAGAAGATCATGAACCCGACGGAAGTCCTCCGCCTGGTCGATGCTCTGCATCGAGAACGAGACCTGCCTAAGGAAGTCATCTTCCGCGTCCTGGAAGATGCCCTCTTATATGCCGCGCGCAAGCACTTTGGCGACGATAAGACCGAAATTGTAATCGAAATCGATCGGAAAACGGGTCAAATCCGGGCACGTCATGGGCAACAGGAAATCTCGCCGGAACTGTTAGGCCGCATTGCTGCCCAAACGGCCAAGCAAGTGATCCTGCAACGCATTCGCGAGGCCGAGGCCGCTCATGTCTTTGAAGAATTCGCCGGCCAGAAAGGGCAGATCGTTCATGGTATGGTCACACGCCGCGAAGAGATGGGGCGGGGCCGCGGCGGTTACGTGATTAGTCTGGGGCGTGTCGAAGCCTACTTACCAGCGACACGCGTCATCCCAGGTGAAGAACTGCGTGTCGGCGACCGGATCAAAGCCGTAATCGAGGAAGTACGCAGAGAAGGGGGCCGCGTTCGCATTGTCTTGAGCCGCACCAGCAACGAGCTAGTGCGCCGGTTATTTGAGCAGGAGATTCCCGAAGTCGCTGATCATACCGTGGAAATTAAGGCCATAGCACGTCGGCCTGGGATTCGCTGTAAAGTCGCGGTCACCTCCAACGATGCACGAGTGGAACCGACCGGGGCATGTATCGGCGTCCGCGGCGCACGCATCAAAAACATAATCGAGCAATTGGGGGGTGAGCACATTGACGTCGTGCGCTGGCATCCCTCGCCCGAGGTCTTCGTCAAGGAGTCCCTGCAACCAGCTCGGGTGGAAGAGGTCATGCTCTTCCAGCAACTTGGTCGCGCAGCCGCCTTAGTGCGCCAGGATCAGCTTTCTAAGGCCATCGGTAGGAGCGGACACAATGTGCGTTTAGCTTCGTTGCTCACGGGCTGGGATATTGAAGTAATGACTCACGATGAACTCAGCACGACCCTGGCTCGGGCTGAGGAGACGCTTCAGCAAATTCCTCACCTCACGCCAGAGCAGGTAGCGCGAATGATTGAAGACGGTTTCTGGTCGTTCAGTGATTTGAGTTGCGCTGATGCAGCATACTTAGCCCAGTTGCTCGGCATCTCCCGCGAGCAAGCTGAGGAAGTCATCGCCTTCGCGGAAAAAATGGCCGAGCAAGAGGAAGCACTCGAACACAAACATTTGGGCGAGGCCGTCCGGCGAGCAGACGCTACCGCGGAAGAAGTTGTGGTCACAGAGCCAGGGGGAGCTTTATCAGAAAGTGAAGGTCTTACGCCGACCCCTGCGGAAGAACTCGAAAGTTCTCTGGAACCGCTCGCAAGCCCTATTACCGCCTCAGAACTCGAGCCCACCGCTGGCCCTGATGAAGCCGCTGAGGTTAGTGTGGCTCCACAATTAGGTAACCGGGCTGACGAGGAAAGCCAACACGTTCACTCCCAAGAGAGTCCTGTATCGGGTGCTGCTACGTCCACGCCAGTTTCCTAAAAACTGGGAGGCGGCTCATGGCGGAAACCGGTTGGGTAGCGGCCATGACTGGGCCGCGCGAACCCTTCGTTCTGCTCGAATTTCCCGTTCCCGATCCCGCTCCCGGAGCCCTGGTGGTAAAAGTGCAGTTAGCCAACATTTGCGGCAGCGATCTGCACTTGTGGCGTGGCGACTACAAACCCGTCGATCCGGGGGGTACCAAATATCGTAGTGTCGGCCATGAAATGGTAGGCGTGGTAGCCAAGCTAGGGGCCGGCGTAACTAAGGACTCCGCGGGCCAGCCGTTGCGCGAAGGGGATCGGGTCGTTTACCGCTATTTTTACCCCTGTCGGCAATGTCGCGCCTGCTTACGCCGGCAAACCCCTCGTTGCCTCCAAGCCATGCGCTACCGCTATTCCCCCGAGATCTGGCCCCACTTTAACGCCGCCTATGGACAGTATTACTATCTGCATCCCGGGCACACTGTCTTTCGCGTTCCGGATCACGTAACCGACGAGATGGCCGCTCCTGCCAATTGCGCCCTAGCCCAGGTGATATACGCGCTGGAGCAGGCCGGGGCTGGTCTAGGGGATCGTGTGGTAATTCAGGGGGCGGGAGGCGTAGGCATCAATGCCATTGCCGTGGCCCGTGAACTGGGCGTCGAACAGATTATCGTGTTAGATGCGTTGCCCGAACGGTTGGCCTTGGCCCGCGAGTTTGGTGCCGACGAAACCATCTGCCTAAGAGACTATCCAACCCCCCAGGCCAGGATTGAACGTGTGCGCGAACTGACAAACGGCTGGGGAGCGGACATCGTCTTGGAACTCACGGGGCACGCCGACGCCTTTCCCGAGGGAGTGGCGATGCTCGGCGTAGGGGGCACCTATGTCGTGGTTGGCAACATCTGCGAGGGGCGTACCGCACCATTCGATTCCTCGCAACTGGTGCTTTACGGACGCCGGGTGCTTGGCATCATGTGGTACGAAGCTGATAGCCTGTTCAAAGCCTTGCAACTTTTGAGCACGCGTCAAGACCGTTATCCATTTCATAAGATCGTGTCACATAAGTTCGCCTTACGGGACATCAACCGCGCTTTCGCGGAACAAGACGCCGGTCGTGTGCACCGTGCCGCCCTGTTGCCTTGGGCGACTGCCGAACACTTTAGCGTCAGCAACTCACAGTAGTGAAGCAAGGCTGTCGGCCAGCGCTTCGATAACTAAGGCCAGTTGCAATCGGCGATCAATCTGGTAGTCGGCTAACAGGCAGCGGTCAAGCGCGCGCATCAGTACTGACAGGGGGACACGCTCTGCCAGGGCCGCGACCTGAGTCCGTTCCTGAGCACTGGCATCGGCCACGCTCTGGAGCCCTAATTGCTGGGCCAGAGCCCGACGAAATAACTCGACAAGAAACTCAACGGCCAAATGAGCGCGCCGTCGTTGCAAGGCGCTATTCGCACCTGCCGCTTCGACGAAGGTGAGAATGCTTTGCCCCAGGGCGACGACATCGGTGCGGCCAGTGCTCAGCATTTCATAGAGCTTTTGCCGCAACGCCCAGACGTCGGGCTGAGCCAGTAACCGCGCCCGCGCTAAGCTTCCCTGGGCCAGGCGCGCCAATCGGAATGCTTCGGCCTGCGACTTCACCAGACCCTCGCGTTGCAACCACTTCGCCACGACGTCCTCGGGCAACGGTCGGAAATAAATTACTTGACAACGCGAACGGATGGTCGGCAACTGATAGTCCGGACTGGTGCCCACCAGGATGAGCACTGCTTGAGGCGGCGGTTCCTCGAGAGTTTTCAGAAACGCATTCGCAGACTCCTCATTCAGCGCGTCGGCGTCGTCTAGAATTACCACACGATACCGACCTCGGGCCGCTTTCATGCCCAGCAGGCGAATCACCTCGTGAATCAACTCGATAGGAAACTCATGCTTATCGCTCGGCAGGCCTATTTCATGAAAATCGGGATGGGTCTGGGCTGCGAACCAGCGACAGGCTGGACAATTACCGCAGGCGTCGAACTCATTCCCCGCACGGTTTTCGCACAGCAAGGTCTCGGCCAACGCCCGGGCAAAGGTGTGTTTGCCTACCCCTTCAGGACCCACGAACAAATAGGCATGCGCTAACCGACCCGCTTGCACCGCCTGGGCAAATTTGCGATGCCAATGGTCATGACCGAGTATTTCCCGAAAGGACACGCCCTACCTCACTTCGCAAGTCCGCTTGAACCTCGGCAGGTGAGCGATCGGCATTGACGACAACTATTGTAGCAGGACATCGTTGCGCTTCCGCGAGATAACCCGCACGCACGCGGCCGAGAAATTCCATACCCCGTTGCTCAAATTGGTCGCGCCACTCTGCCTTGCGCTGGCGTGCCCGTTCCGGAGGCAGGTCGAGAACTACGGTCAAGTCGGGCAACGTCTCCGCCGTGGCCCAACGCCCTAATTCCCAGATACGTTCGGGGCAAATGCCCCCTGCGTACCCCTGATAAACCACGCTGGCCAGTAAGAACCGATCCGCCAGGACAATCTCACCGCGCTGCAGCGCCGGCCGAATCACTTCCGTCACTAGCTGAGCACGACTGGCCATGAACAACAACAATTCTGTCATCGCGCTGGCGCCATTTACACTCAGCAGGATTTCTCGTATCCGCTCCCCGATGGCCGTTCCCCCTGGGTCCCGGCAGAGAACTACGCCATAACCCCTCTCCCGCAGCCAATCAGCCAAGAGTTGACATTGCGTGGTTTTGCCGGCACCATCCACACCTTCGACACAGAAGAACCAGCCGCGGGACATATGACCAGCTCGATGCTTGCGCTGCCTGAGGCCGGGAAGTCAGACTTTCTCGCGCTGCGATTGCTCCGTTTTTCGTTCTTTCACAGTTGCGACTTCCCCTGGTGTGAGCTATGCGATTCGGTAAGAGTCACTGAGCGTTCCGCCAGCGCCGTGTTCGCGCGCGTGCCCAGTCCTATTCGGCAGGAGCGGTTGTTTCACTGGCGTCAGGATGAGAGGCAACAGGCCAATCCAATACTTGCAATCGCGCGATCACTTGTCCCACACGCAAGATTTCGCTTGGCCCGACCAGACGTTCGACCAAAACCCCATCGGCAGGCGCGTCGAAATCGACGACGGCACCACTGACGAGCAATTCGGCCAAAGGGTCGCCCTCCTGCAACTCATCCCCCTCCTGAGCATACCACAAACTCAGGCGGATGGGATAATCGGGAGGGAATCCCAAATCGGGAACGCGAATGTCAAGGAGCATGACGGCCCGGCACCATTTCCTCCGCGTGATAACTGGAGCGAACGAAAGGCCCACTGGCTACGTGAACAAAGCCCATTCTTTTTGCGATATCCCCCAGTTCGGCAAATTCCTCAGGCGGCACATAACGCACCACGGGCAAGTGATGGTCGCTGGGGGCCAAGTATTGTCCCAAAGTCAGGCAATCGCAACCGTGCTGACGTAGGTCGGCCAGAACCTCCAGCAACTCCTCCCGCGTTTCGCCCAGGCCCAGCATCAGCCCACTCTTGGTCACAATCTGCGGCGCTCGCGCCTTGACATAGGCAAGCAATTGTAAACTGCGCTGGTAATCAGCACGTCCCCGTACACGCCGATACAACCGCGGCACGGTTTCGACGTTGTGATTGTAAACATCGGGCGCCGCCTCTACGACGCGCTCCACAGCCCGCCAGTTGCCCAGGAAATCCGGCGTGAGCACTTCGACCGTGGCTTGCGTGGCCTGACGTACAGCCAGGATACAACGATAGAAATGCTCAGCCCCGCCATCGGGCAAATCGTCCCGAGTAACTGACGTGATTACCACATGACGTAGGCCCAAGCGCCGAACCGCCTCGGCCAGTCGCGCCGGCTCATCGGCCTCGACAGGCAGGGGTCTGCCTCGAGCCACAGCACAAAAGCCGCAAGGTCGAGTGCAGATGTTCCCCAAAATCATAAAGGTAGCGGTGCGTCGACTGTAACATTCTGGCAAATTAGGACAACGTGAGTTCTCGCACACCGTTTCCAGACGCAGGGCGCGGAGCAACCGATGGGTGTAGAATCCTTCGTTACCTCGGGGTAACGGTTTCTTCAGCCACTTGGGCAGCCTTCGTCCCCGGTCCGAAGGCTGAGTTGGACGCGGCCAGGAATGGCCTGGCCCCGCGTCGCGGCTCAATCCCCGACTCTCGTCCTGCGACTCCGCTTCAGCTTGGAGCAGAGGTAATGGCTGCACTCTCGTTCACCCGTCTCATTAGCCAAGGATGTTCCAACGAAACACTCACTGCAGAATATTCTAATTGGCGGCAAAGGTGCTGTAAGAGAAACTGCCGCACTTCTGCAGGACGAATGCGACGACGACACTCCCGCTCTAACGAGGTCATCGGCGGAGCGCCGTAACTGGTCCTGACGAATGGATACCAAGTCAAATCGGGTCCGACATTGAGCACAGCACCAAAGCGGGTAACTCCCTGCCGAACATGCACCCCCAGGCAAGCAATGGGCCGGCCATGAACCTGCACTTCAGTTTCCGCAGCTGATGGGACCTCCGCGGGCAAAAGATAATCCCGGACCGTATCTACTAAGGCCTGCCGTAGGCGCTGCAAGTAATTCGCTACTGACCAACCCAGCGACGTTAGCGGCACCACGAGATAAAGCGCCAGTTGGCCCGGGAGATGTAACCAACATCCCCCACCGCGATTAACCCAATGAACTGGCCAATTGCGGCGACGCAGTTCGTCAAGATCAAGCAACACATGGCGATAACTCCCTTGCCGACCGACAGTGATACACGGCTCATGTTCGCAAAATACCACGCTGGATCGCCGATAATGAATAGCCTCGGCGACTAGTAGGTTCTGCAATTGGATGGCTGAAGACCAAGCCATTTGCCCCAAGAGATACGCACGCAAGGAGTGTTCCTGAGATGCGCGATAAGCTGCCCAAGCTCGGTTGCTGTTTTCCAACAGCATAAAGGTTTATCCTGTGGCAGTGGTTTTTCAGTGTCAGAGCTTTCTTATCTATGATGGCAGAGTTTTAGCGACAGGCAAGCATGTGAACCGAATTTTCCAGAATTATTGTGACGCTGCGTCAAGACTCCGTTGTGCCAACATCGGCGTCTATTCGGGCAGCCCGTTATCCGAGCGCCCACGCCTATGGCGAGCGCCGGGGAACTTGCTACACTAGATAACAGGCGACGCTGTTCGGATTGGAGCGAAGGAAGGGAATTATGCCAGCGCAGGATCGCCAAGTCGAAGTCATTTATCACTTCGCGCGGTTGCAGCTTCCGAGAGTGTGTTTAGGCCGTGAGGCGTTTCGCCAACATTTGCAAAGAATGTATCAACTGGCAGTCAGTAAAACGCCCCATCTGGATAAGAAGACTTATTACGAACGCTTGTATGCCGTGGACGCGCTGCTTGCGTCGGCCTGTTTAGAACGGGAAGAGTCCGCCTGGGAGTACCTGTTCGCAGCGCGTGCAGGGCAGGGAGACCAGTTGTTGCTCGACGCTTTGCGGAAGCGAGCCAGCCGATTATTCCCACGCGACGAGGAGCGGCAGGAAGCCGCCATAGCCGACTTCTGGAGTCATCTACTTGTTCCCGAGACGCCCGGCTCAGTTCCTATTCTGGCCCGTTACGATGCGCTGCGCCCCTTAGTTCCCTGGCTGATCCGCTCGTTTCAGAACTGGCATATATCCCGCCTGCGTTCGCCTCAGGAACGTGTGGAAAATTTGCCTGACGACGATCTATTGCCTTTACCCGCTCAGGCGCATCATACATCCGACCCCAGCGATACTTGGCGTGAGGTTTTTCGGGAAGCAGCCTTCAGTTGGCTGGAGAGCTTGAGCGAAGAAGAGCTATTGCTGCTGGGGCTGCGTTGGCGCTTTCGTTTGAGCCAACGGGAGGTAGCCCAACTAGTTGGCGTTCATGAAGGCACGATCTCGCGTAAGCTGGCGCAATTGCGCGACCGTTGCCTTGATTATCTGGAGCGTCGGCTCGAACAAGCGGGCTGGGCTGGTGAAGACCTCACGGACCTGCTCTACCACGAGATGGGGCCCGTGCTGCTGGAAGCCCCCCGTTGCTCGCTTCAAGCCATGGCCCATCTCTTAGCGTCGCGCGGTTTATCCGCTCCTCAGGAAAGCGCCATCCCCTAAGTGAGAGAAACCTGAGCTGGCTTACCCTCGTCTAAAATTAACGTAAATTTCTTTTGGTAAATTTTTGGTAAATTCTTTTTTCACGAAGAGGAGGTTGGGTGTATGTCTAGCCATGCCACGGTGAGCGCCGTTCAGCTAGAAGAAGAGCGCTTGTTACACGGCCTGATCAGTCGGGGACTGCTCTCCGAAGAAGAGGTTGTGGAGTGTCGAAAAGCATTGCCCGCGGGGCAAGGTGTTGCCGAGTTATTGCGGGAGTTGGTCAAACGAGGCTACTTGACCGTAAGCCAGGGCCGGCGTGTTTTACGCAATTTGGACACGTTACTCCATCAACAAATTCCCGGATACCTGCTCCTGGAAAAATTAGGCGAAGGCGCTATGGGGGCAGTGTACAAAGCCAAGCAGATCAGTGTCGATCGGCTGGTGGCTATCAAAATTCTCAAACCCGCCTTGGCAGAGAACCGCGGGTACATCCAGCGCTTTTTGCGCGAGGCAAAAATCGCGGCCCAACTCAGCTCCAATAACATTGTCCAGGCCATTGACGCAGGGGTCGCAGGCAGGATTTACTATTTCGTCATGGAATATGTAGAAGGACGCACTATCAAGGAAGAACTTAACTCCGGCCGCGTCTTTGACGAAAAAGAGGCGATCGAGATTGGTTTGCAGGTGGCTCAAGCCCTGGAACACGCCCATCGCCGGGGGCTGGTGCATCGCGACGTGAAACCTGCCAACATCATCGTCACGCGTGAAGGCATCGTCAAACTTGCCGATCTCGGTCTCGCCCGGCATTGTCGCGACTTGGAGCTAGACAAACTGGAAAAGGGTCTGACCATTGGCACACCATTTTATATCGCCCCAGAACTCATCCAGCTGAAGACCGAACCGGACATCCGCGCCGATATTTATTCCTTAGGCGCTACGCTCTATCACATGGTTACCGGGCAACCTCCGTTTCCCTATCAGGACGTCCAAAAGGTACTCATCGCCCATCTCCGAGAAAAACCGAAGCCTCCCGACCAGATCAACCCGGATCTGTCCGGTGGTTTCTGTGCAGTACTGGAACGGATGATGGCGAAAGACCGAGCCAAACGTTATCACTCCCCGGCCGGGGTGATTGTCGATCTGGAATGCCTGCTCCGGGGTGAACCGCCGCAACTGGCCCACGAGGTTTCCTCACGCCAGCAGCAACACATCGAGGCGCTCAAGTCCTTGGCCGACAGTGAAGTGGTCGAAACCCACGCCGGAGACATTGAATATGAACCGTCCAAGTCCTCTTCAACCTACACCTTAGCCTGGATCAGCCTGCTCCTGCTCAGCCTGGCCTTGAACGTGTACTTACTCTTTTTCCGCCACTAAAGCGGCCACCCGTCGCCTTCAGACAAGCAGGGTTACGCTCCGAGACGCCGTTTCGTATTTATGCGGTAACACACTGATCCTAATTCGTGTTCTCGGCAATTTTGGCCCCAGGGTTGCCCTCTTTCAACCCTAGAACCGAGGAGCCATGGACCTCATCACGAGGGCCGCAGGAAGAATGTGCCAGATGCGACCTGACCGCCTCTCCGGTGTCCTCAGGAACCGATGCCCCAGCACTTAGTAACGTTTGCCCACGCTGGCAAGTGAGCCGGCGCACGAACCAAACATGCAGGCGCCACACCAGGAATGAGCCTATCACTATCAGGCCGATTAAGAGTAATCCATAGCGCCAAGTATCGAATTCATGGAACCAGCATCGCATCGTGTCGCCGCAGTAATAACCGCCTAAGACCAGCACCCCGCCTACCACGCTGAGAAACACCGCATCGTAGGCGACAAATCGCCACCAGGGATAATGCAACATTCCTGCCGACACAAAGGCTCCCGTGCGTAACCCAGGAACAGGTAACAAGCGGGCTGTGATAAGTACCAACGTACCTGACTTACGACACCAGGCTTGGAGAGAGCCCTGGAGTGGCGGACTAAGCCATTGATTCAGGCCTACAGCCAATAACAGCTTTCTGCCGCCCCATCGTCCCAGCAAATAAAGTCCCAAGTCAGTGGTCATGACCCCAAGTACCGCCGCTACCAACGCTAACCCGGGATGCAACTCCCAAGCACCCACTGCTAACCCCCAAGCCAACAGCGCGGGTTCTTCCGGCATCACCAACGCCACAAGCAGCATCGAAGCGAAAATCGTCCCATAAGCACATAATCCCGTTTGTAGCGCGGTTAGCCAGGTATCCACGACTTTTCATCCTCTCTCTTGACTACTACCAGCGTGTTGCACTGCTTGCGTCAAGCCCGCGAAGTGAGTAGTAGGCTTGCGATTATGCCATGCGTTTCCTTTGCGAAAAGTCTAATCTAAACTGAGGTGCCATGTTGGTCCATCTCGCGGGATAAGTGAAGCACTGCTACGTTGACGTCCTTGTTACCTCGGAACATTTTCTAGGGGACAAAACCTCATTCGCGACAGGGAAAACCGCACGCCTACCATAGTTTTCCACGAGGGGAGAGACGTAACCGCCTAAGGCACGTACACGCTTTCTCCTGCACCTCCGCATAATCCACTGCCAACGGACAGGACAAGAATGGCCATCGGATGCCGAAAAGCTTTACGCGCCGGGCATTGGGCAAGACGCCCGACGAGAAGAACATGCCTTGATACGGTCTCCGAGCTCAGGCTTGGCAAGGCAGTGTTCGGCGCACAGCTTTCGCCAGGGACAGCAGTCAACACAGCCACTGGGAGTGCCTGTTGCTGTGCTCTAGCGACCAGCCAGACTCCCGCTACCCTCACTTTTTTCCTAAGACCACTGACTCAGGGGACACCTGCCGTGGGTTATTTATCCTGCACGAGAGTTATGTCCGGGGCTTTGCTCCTGGGAGTGGGACAATGCAGCCTTTGAGCGAATTCCTAAAGGTATGCAAGCAAGTCGCTGGGAAGCGGTTCGAGCGAAACTGGAACACGTCACACCACACTATGGCCCAGCACACGACTTTGATTGTAAAGTCGACTGAGGCCCGCCAGGGGAGAAGTTCTGACGCGGTGGTCTTGGAGCCGCTGTTACTATCCGCTAACGCAACTCCCATTTTTCCGGGGAAACGAAAAGTCGCGTTTTGCCTTTGTGTTGGTCATAAATGCGGTGCATTTCTTCGAGCGAGTCAAACCAGCCGACGATATAGGCGGCTCCGAAAGTGTCGCCACGCCTGACCGGGCGACCATGTAGTTCCTGGATCATGCAAACGTAGCCGCGCCGATGGCACCAGGCTTCGGAAACCGCCGCTGGGTCTAACGTCATACCTGCTAACCACGGGCCTGGTTTCTCGCCCAGGCGTACCTGATAGGCACGGATCATCCGCGCTGGCACCTGACCTTCCTTACGTTGGTAAAGAAACTTTTCGTCGGGACCGAAGTCTTCGGCGAAGGCCTCGGCTGGAATGACTCCATGATAGCTCAAATAGATGTGCGTCCACTCCGGGCGTCCCTGTTTGGGCAGGCGAATATGGCCGGGCATGTCTATACGGTAAAAGACGTTGGGTAAGGTATTGGCGCTGACGATTTCCTCGGCTGAGTAGAAGTAGCGTAGCCCTGGTCGGAAAAGCAGCGTCTGCGTCCAACGGGAGCCCGCTTGGTAACCTTCGCCCGGCTGGGTAAAGGTAAAGCGCAGGCGCACGGCCAGGAAATCTGGTCCTCGGATGATTTCCGGCTCAAGCTGCTTAGCTTGCGTGCAAATTTGCGGCCCCTCAACGTAGTGCTTCGGCAGGTGGCCGTGAATTTTCGCATCCCGCAAGTAACCGTCATTCCGCCAACCTGGGGCCAGGAGAAAATCCATTATGTGCAGACCAAAACCGAGATCGCGCGCGCCCGTTCGTTTGTCCAGGAAGCTGCCTGCCGCGATGCCGCTGACGTAGCCCTTTTTGTTGATGCGTGCTTGCAGGGCGTCCGTTTCGATGACCAGATGGTCGTCGCGCTCCTCTACCCGGATGGCGGGATGATTACGCGCTTCGACAAGCGTATTACGCCAGTTCTTCAAAAAGGCGAGCAAATCGGCCATTTGCTCAATGGTGATTTCTTTTTCCAGGCCATCAGGCATCAGGGAAACGCCCGTAGATTGAATTGCTTCGATGTCGGAACGTAACACGGTCTCCGTCTGATTCTCGGCCCGTTTCAACGTGATACTATTGGGTGCTTCCGCGGCAATGATGCCGGTTATGGTCTTACCACTGCGGGTTACCACGATGTATTGCACGTAATTGGCATCGATGGCCGCGTTCGGTAACAAGATGTCACTGAGCAGCTGTTCGGGCGACTTGGTGCGCGTATCGGAAATATCAGGGCCGACATTGACCCCGATGTTGGCGACCCGGTGGCAACTCGCACAATGTTTCTCGAAGACCGTTCGGCCACGAGCGACATCTCCCGTCTTTGCCAGAGCGGCCCGGTAGGTCTGGTAAACCTTCTGCCGATCTTGCGGCGTGCTGTCCGCGAGTACTTTCCGAACACGCTCGCGAATAGTCGGATTTGCATGCTGCAAAAGTTGGCGCAGGCGTGCCGCGTCGAGTTCGCCCGGTTGGATGCGACCTTGTTCCACCGTTTGCAACAAGGCCAAGACACGTTCCTGCGTGCGTAGCAAGGCCTCCAGTAATTCGCGGCGCACTGCTGGTGTCGCGCTGGGCCAAAGCTCTAACAGCGCTTCGGTTGCGTCTTTGCCCCCCTGGGCGGATAAGGCGCGCACTGCTGCTAAGCGCACCAAGACCTCACCGTCTTCTCTGGCTAACTGTCGCATTAAAGCTAGGCGCTCCGGCGAGGGCAACTGCGCTAACACCTCCAGAGCCCGGACTCGTCGCGCTACTGGCTGGCTACTGTCGGCCGCATGCTGTGTCGCCTGGACAAGACAGTGCTCCAGCACCTGTGCCAGGGCTGGCTCGCCTTGGGCAACGGTTGTCCACCAGTCGGCTAGGCGTCCGCCCGCGCGCGACATGCCTTCCGCTAAGCCGAGCAACAAGGCGTGGACCAGAGATTCCGGCACGGCTTGCTTCGTTAGGGGCCTGAGCGCGGCCGTGATTCGCGCGGCATCTTTCATAGCCCCGACCACGGTAGCAGTTTCACGGAATAGGTCTAACCTGCCTTGCAATGTTGCAGGTTTGTCCTCGGCCAGCAGCAAAGCAGCTAAGAGCCGATCCGTGGCAACGCCACTCGAAGCCAATACCGCCAGCCTCATCCAGGAATCATCAGCCCAGGCTAAGGCAACCTCCTTGAGCACAGGCAGCCTGTCATCCTCGGGGAGCAAGCCCAGCGTCAGGACCAATTGCAGCAATAATCGGCCCAATTGATCACGGGCTGACAAACCTGAACATGCTTCGGCCGGAGGCTTTTCCTGTGTCGGACTTCGGTCCTGAGCTTGACTTTTGGCCAGCACTTCACGCGTCAGTTGCAATAACGCGGCGCGAATCTGCTCGTCCTTGAGCCAATGCTCGCAGATACGTACTGCCTGCTGACGCACCCCAGGATGCTGATCGGCCAACGCAGCCAAGAGTGTGTCTTTGTCAAGTTGGCTATGATGTTCCAGTAACCATAACGCGAGGGCGCGGGCCTGGGGCCGTTGAGCCGACCGAGCAAGTTGCCTGAGCTGGGAAAAAACCGCTTGCTGATGCGCTGCGAAATCTTCGGTTTGCAATAACAATCGAAACGCCGTCTGCCGATGCCAACCATTGGCGTGTTCCAGCAGCTCAGGCCAATCCCGTGGGTTGCCGACTGCCAGACCGTCGCAAGGACGGCGGGACGGTCGCCCTTCTTTGGTAACGATGCGCCAGATGCGTCCTCGTTCTTTGCCCCAAAGCAAGTCGGGGCGGCTTCGCAATTCGGGGGGCATGTATTCGGGATGCTCAATGACCGCGCGATACATGTCCACGATGTAAAGGGCACCATCGGGCCCCGAGGTGAGAAATACAGGACGGAACCAGTCATCGGGCGAAGCGAGAAATTCTTTTTTCTCGAACATCGGCCTGGCCTCGAAGATCGAACCTTTCGGCGTAAGGATCTCGACATGCACCAGGTTCCCCGGGGGCTCACAGGTGAACACCGCGCCTTGATATTCAGGGGGTAACGCGTCGCCGTGATATACGAAAATGCCGCACGCTGCCGAAAAATGACCCGCATGCAGGGAGGAAGTGGTGAAATTACGGCTAATGGGATAGACCCGTCCCCCAGCACCACTGGGATTATTTTCTCGATCTAAGACCGAAATATCGTACAAAAGCGATGGCGCCGCCAGATAGGGATTATTCCGAAGATAGCGCTGTTCGAAAACGACAAACCGCAAATGATGACGATTATCACAGACGAACCGCTCGCCCCAATCATTCAGCGCCAGGCCGTATTGTCCAGGGCCTGTTACAGCTTCATAAATTTGGGGCCGCCGCGGATCAAACCGAAAATCCCCTTGGGCCAGCGAAATCACAGGCCCTTCCGGCCGGCCCTGAGCGTTCACGCGCACTACCTGACCGCCACGCAATCCGTTGGCACAATAAATCCAACCGTCCCAGCCCAGAGTGGGAAAACTGACACGCAATTGCGGATTCTCAGCGGTAAATCCACGATAAAGCACCTCGCTTTTCTCCGCTTTTCCCACACCTGAAGTGTCGCCAAGAAACAAAAGTTCCGGTGCCTTGGTGACAAACGCGCCGTTTTTCCACAGTTGCAAACCATTGGCAAATAGCAATTGCTCGGCAAAAACCTTGGCAGTCTCGTAAAACCCATCGCCGTCGCAGTCGGTGAGGATTTTGATGCGTCCTTCGGGCGCTTGTCCGGGCGGCGGGCCGTTCGGATAATCGGGCATTTCTACCAGCCAGATGCGGCCATGTTCGTCGAAGCTCATGGCGATGGGACTTTGGATGGTCGGTTCACACGCAACCAGTTCGAGATGCAAACGAGGGTCGGCCAACTGAAACAGCTGCCGAGCTTCTTCGGGTGAGAATGGACCCTCCTGTTTCGGGAGCCATACTTTTTGCCCGGGCTTAGCGTTCGGGCCGTCGCTTGATTGCGCCCTCATGGAATGGAAGGCCACGACTACCACGAATACAGCAAACCCTATTGCACCCAGCATCGCTGGCACACGCCCAATTCGACCAAGCATGTTCATGCCCCTTTAGCGACAGGGATTCGCACGGCAGGCAACTATAGTGATAGCGAACGCTCGGGTCGGATGGAAAGTGCGCCAGGCAGTTTTTCCGGTAACCCGAAGAGCGTCAGCACCCGCTCAGGTCGAAGCGCTGGCCACTACGGTGCCGGGCAATAATCCTTTACTAACGGTGGCATGCCCCGACTCTGACGATAGGCGATTTCGCGCTCGACCATGGCATCGAGCAGCCGTTGCACCATCAAGCGGGGCATGCCTTGGCGCAGCAGATCAGAAACATACAAGGTGGTAGCCAACCGATAGTCCGGCCAATCGGCGCGATAATAACTGGTATCCAAAAGTTGGCGCGCACGGCCAAGGTAGGTTTCAATAACTGCTTTTCGTTCAGGCCAATCTTCGGGGAGCATGTCAATCCAAGGCATAACTAGATAACTGGTCGGCTC
This sequence comes from Gemmatales bacterium, assembly GCA_025060195.1. Classification (GTDB taxonomy): domain Bacteria; phylum Planctomycetota; class Planctomycetia; order Gemmatales; family HRBIN36; genus HRBIN36. The sequence goes on from JANXCQ010000018.1 coordinate 30,873, forward strand.
CAACCAATAGAATTGAGCTAAGAGCAACCGCGCTCGCCGCGCGGCTTCTGGGCAAGACGAGAGTGCCACATGTTCCAGTTGCAGAGCCAACAGATAACCGTCTGACTCCAAGATGCGAGCGGCCAACTGGTCGTGGGCTTGTTGGCGCACGCGAAACTCCTCGTGGTTCAGGCGGCTAATCCAGAACCCACTCTCGATTTGCGTCGAGAGCAGGACTGAACCCGCCAGCAACGGGAACTCGAACATAGTAACCCCCTTTCGCTGGGCGCGCTATCCGGCGCGCACTAGGAGCGGTCGAAGGCTTCCGTGTGCGAAAGTTCCTTAGGCCGACCGGCCAAGAATTGAGGGGATGACGCCGTGAATGGATCGCTTCCAGGCGGGCGGAGGGTTCGTCCCTGATGCGTCGGCGATCCTTCGCTCAAGGCGGAGTCTTCCTAAGTCCGGGATCACCCTCACAGACCGATCTGCCTCTTCTCCATCCCTGATGCTAGAAAATTCTATGCCATAATTCGCTGCCATTGCAAGCCCCGTTGTCCCTATCGGCATCGCTCTGAATTTTCTTGCCAAAATGCATTTGGCCCTGAAACCACTATAAGATTCCTTTATATGCTGGAAAAAGAATTGCTAATTCTGCGGGCACACCTGCTCAAAACGGGGGAGCTTCATCATGAATCAGGCGTATTCGCAGACCACCATTGGCTCCTTGAAGCTATTGGATACTGTGAAATCCGAGTTGATTGCCTACTTTCGTCATCTGGGTCAACGCGTCGAACGTCATGCTTACGCGATCCCAGAGGATAAGTTCTGGGAAAAACCGTTCCCGTTTGGCAATAGTCTTGGCCACCTGATACTCCACCTGACGGGAAACTTGAACCACTATGTTGGCAGCGGCATCGCGGGAACTGGGTATGTTCGCAATCGCACCCTGGAGTTTACTGATACCAACCGTTATCCGCGCGAACAAACGCTGCAACGCTTCCGCGAGGCGCTAGACCTAGTGGTTCGCACTATCGAAAACATGGACGAGCCGGCCATGTTGCGGAGCGTAACTTTTCCCGATAAGCATCCGATCAATACTCAGTTTGGCTTGGTGATGGTGTGCGCTGCGCACATGAACAATCACATTGGTCAAATGGCTTGGCTCGTTCAGGCGTTTGGCTACCATACTGGGGAGCCACCGGTTTGGTAGACCTCAACGGCTATGGAATAATCGCAAGAAAGAAAACGAACAGACCGTATAGGGTAATTGTACCACTTGAGAAAAAATGGAAAAAATCAGCAATCGGAGTTGACGCTGGGCGATTCTTTGGCTAGTATCATCACAGAGCGTGGCTTTTCTCGGTGAAACCTATCTGTCCAGTCCTTCACAGGGAAGGCTGGATACGAGTTATCAGCAACACGAGTCAAGCAGGAGGGGTAAGCACCATGTACAGCCTCACTCTGCTCGTCGCACTGAGCGCCAGTGCCGCTCAACCGTCCACCTTCTTCGGGGGTGCTTGTGCGGGCGCCTGCAATGGCGCTGTAGCCTGTCACGGTGCAGCAGCCTGCCATGGTGGACTCTTCAGTCGGCACCACGCGCGGCTTGCTTGTCTCGGCGCAGCTGCCTGCAATGGGGCAGCCTATTGTAACGGTGCGAGCGCACGCCATGGTGGCTTTTTGAGTCGTTGGCGTCATCGCCATGCTGCCTGTGTCGGAGCGGTATGTGTGGGCGCCCATCCGCATCATCATCCCATGCCCGCTGAACCCGCCAAGCCGGAAAAGCCCGAGAAAATCCCCGTGAAGCCCGCAGAGAAGAAAGCTGACCTCGGCAAGTCCGCCCAGTTGCTTGTGCTTGTGCCGGAAGACGCAAAACTCTACATTGATGGTCAACCGACGCAGCAGACAGGTTCACGTCGTAGTTTCATCACCCCCGAATTGACCAGCAGCCGGAGCTTTTTCTATACCCTGACAGTGGAACTGCCGAATGGCGAACGGTGGGAACGTCAGGTTACCTTCCGCCCAGGGGAACTAGTCGAAGTAGACCTCATGACCTATTCCATCGCTCGCTAGTCCCACCCACGCTCCAGCGGGAAAGGATATCTTACAGCCGGGAGTTGTCTCCCGGTTTTTTGTTTTGCAAGCACTGTTGGACGGACCCCCTAATGGTGAGCAGAATATTGCTTATTTGCAGTAGCCCCTTGCTGTGCCCCTGGACTAATTAGTACAATAAATCGTACCTGTGTGCTGCCAAGCTTAGCACACAGTCAATGCCGGGACACTCGGGAACCAATTCGTAGCGCTCATGAGGAACAGAGAGAGGTAAGCGCAGGAGCATAGCAACTCCGAGCACAATGATTTCCATTATGCACGTGCTGGCACGGAGGTTTCGGAGAGCCGGGGGCAAACCATGAAGTTGTACTTATTGGTCAAGAAACCGCAAGGCGGCTTCCAGGAAATTCCCATTCGCTTAAGTCAGTTTTTGATCGGACGGGACCCAGATTGTCACCTACGGCCCGTCAGTCCGTTAGTGAGTAAGCGGCATTGCGCCATTCTAATCCGCGAGGGCCGGGCTTTTCTCAAAGATTTTGAGAGCACCAACGGCACTTACCACAATGGGCGACTTCTGAAGGGCGAAATCGAGCTCATGGACGGGGACGAGTTCAAGGTCGGACCCTTGGAGTTTAAGGTGAAACTCACCTTAGAACCTTCGGATAGTTCTCCGAAAGTGCAAAAAGTATCCGACGCAAGCGCAACTAAGACCTTAGCCGCCGCGACTACCGAACCGAAGGCTCCCGCGACAAAGTCCGAGTCTTTTGGTGTAGGAGACCCTTTGAAAGAAAAGGAGCTAGAAGATCTTATCGCTCAGGAGTTGTTGCTCAACGTGGATAGGTCGACAGGACAACCCCTGGCGCCTGGTGAACGCGCTAAAGAGGAGTTGGGGGGCAGCACCGTAATGGAAGTTCCCAAGGCTATTGACGACACCTCGGTGCAGGGCCCGGGTGCACCTGGACAGAAAGAAGCTAGCCCCCTCAAAAAACCACAATATGATCCCAAAGCTACCTCCGAAGCGGCCAAGGCGATCTTGGAAAAGTACTTACGCCGACCCCGTACCACTGGCTGATTCCTTCGAACGTAAAACGCGCAAGCGTTTTGCGCTCCTTTCGCCACCTATGACAGTGTCACACTGTTCTCTTGGGCGACCCAGGCCCCGAGGTTCTTTGTCGCTCGTGTGTTATCCTCAGTTGCCCAGTGACACATTTGTTACCCGATTTAGATGTCTTCTCAAACGCTGGTTCATGCGCTACCATCGTGATTTCCCTTGGCGTGGCACACGAGATCCGTATGCCATTTGGGTTAGCGAAATCATGTTGCAACAAACCCGCGCGACTACGGTAGTCCCCTATTACCAGCGATTTTTGAGGCGATTTCCCAACGTGCAGGCCTTAGCGCAGGCCCGTGTTGAAGAAGTCTTGCAACTGTGGCAAGGACTCGGCTACTATCGTCGTGCGCTGGCGCTGCACGAGGCGGCACGGATTTTGTGGCGGGAATATGGCGGTCAATTTCCACGCCATCCCGACCTGCTGCAACGACTGCCTGGTATCGGCCGTTACACGGCTCACGCTGTGCTGTCGCAAGCGTTTGATTTGCCTTGGCCCGTGGTAGAGGCGAACTCCGCTCGAGTTTACGCACGTTTGTTCGCCTGTCCCGAGCCGCTTACTTCTTCCCGAGTGCAACGTTGGCTCTGGCAGGTGGCGAAGCGTTTGCTTCCATCACGCTGGCCAGGGTTATTCAACCAAGCCGTCATGGAGTTGGGCGCTACCGTCTGTCTGCCCCAGCAACCGCGCTGCGACCAGTGTCCCGTGGCAACTCGCTGCCAAGCGTATCGACAACGGCGAGTGGCCGACTACCCCGTGCCGACTTCGCCTCGCATCATAAGGGAAGTTGCTGAAGTCGCAGTGCTCATTCATGACGGCAATCGCTGGCTGGCCTTGCAACGCGCCCCAGATGCCGATCGCTGGCCTTGTTTATGGGAATTTCCCCATGCTGAAATCGCTCCTCGCGAACCGCTCGTAGATGCGGCCCGCCGGATCGCCCAAGAACTGACATCCCTGTGCGTGGCGCCCTCTCATTGTTTGGGTCAGATTTGCTTCACCGTTACCCGCTTTCGCATTCACATGACCGCCTGGTGTGCGTCGGCTCAAGACCTTGAGGTTGCGCTTTCCCCGCTACACCAGGCAGCACGTTGGCTACCGTTGCGGCAATTGCGGCGTTTCGCCTGGAGCACACCGCACCGCCGACTATTGACGCTGCTCGACAACTGGCCCGAGCCACCTCGCTCACCCATCACCTCCACATAGGTCTGCTAATCGAAAGATAACCTTCACCCTAGCTTAGACCTTCCGGTGCCAGAACGTTGCGGTATTATCGGCGATCGAAGCTCGTACTTCCTAGGCTGAGCGTACGTCTTCGGGAGCACATCTCGGACGTCGAGAGCGTGCAAACTCACGGCAGGTTGGCCGGTGTGGGCCAGAGTAAGATTGACGAGGCATTACGGCGGCTGCCTCCGTAGCAACCTGCGACCCAACGGCCGTCGGGCGCCACGGCCAGGCCAGTGACCTCGAGTTCTCCAACATGGAACGTTGCTAATCGGCGCCCCGTGGGCAGTTCCCAGAGATAAACCTCGCTATGGAATTCCTCAACAGGCCGAGGCGGCGGCATCGGGGGTAACGGTTTCGGCCAGGCTTTCGGTCTTTTCGAGCGTTCGCCGCTGACGAACCGTTTCTGGTCGGGAAATACGGCCAAGGCCGAGACACTGCCATCGTGAGGCAGGGTGCGCACTAACTCTCCGTTGTCCGTCCAGATGTCCACCAAGCCTTCGTTCTCGGTTTGTTTCGGGTCCCACCACGCATAGCCGTTCGCGGCAATCCAATAACTCTGCTCTCCGAGGCGTGCATGCTTCAGGTCGTTGACTATAGTGGCGTGGCCGACACGAGGGTTGGGTTTCTGTTCGTCGTAAACTTTCCAGGTCCGCAAAACCTTCCCTGTCAGCGGGTCGCGGAGTGTGATGCTCGGATGGTCGCCCGCGATGGCTAACGCCTTGCCGTCCGACGAGAACGCCAGACGCACCTGGTTGCGGTAATGTGCACCTAAGTCCCAGCGCGCGACGGGCTTGCCACTCGCCACGTCCCAAAGCTGAAGCCAGGAACCTGTATGTTCGGGTGCTTCAACATTGCTTTTGTACTTGTATGAACTTACAGCGCCCGCAACCCACTTGCCGTCGGGGGAAAACGTCACCGCACGAACACTTTCCCACACCCCCGTCTTGTCGTCGAGTTTCAGCTCCAGGGCGCGAACGGGCTTGCCGTCTTCGGCACTGTGCAGGCTCACTTTGCCCGCTTGCCCCACGGCCAAGAGCTTACCGTCGGGAGATAGGCTGAAATCAGTAAGGCCCGCTCCGCGGCATGCGTAATCCTCCCACCAAAGCAGCTTTCGCTGGGCCACGTCCCAACATTCCAACACGTAAACGCCGAAAACTGGGCGGATCCGCCGTTGCGCTGGGGCCAGCTGTGCCACGATGAGCGTGCTTGCCGCATAAAGACGCTTGCCATCCGGCGAAAAGGCCAAGCTCTTGTAATCCAGGATACCGTCTGAGCTACTCGGATTATTCTTGGCATCGGTTTCAGCGGCCGAATTGCGAAAGAATGCATGCGGCTTGAACACGGGCACGTCTCCAGCTTTTTGTTCGGCCCGGCTGTGTCTAAGTAAGCCAATCACTATCAACCCAGTACAGAGCCAAGCTGCTGCGAACCATCTTGTGAGTTGAGCCATGATGTGTTTCTCCTTGTGCATTCAGGAGCGATTTTGTCGGGCTGTAATGAGTGGTGATGGTTAACGTTACTTGGCAGCTTGGGCAGGCGTCTGCCAGAGCCGAATGGTGCCATCATTGCTGCACGAGGCGAGCCAACGACCATCGGGGCTAATCGCGACATCGGTGATGCCGCGTTTGTGGCCCTCTAAAACGGCCAAATGCCTCCCGGTCTCGGTCTCCCGCACATGCACGGCGCTCGGCCAATGGAAGTAATCGAGGATGGGTCGGAATGGCACCGGTTCCCCCGGTGCAACGGGACGTTGGCGCCACGATATATTGCATTCCCCATGAGCAAACCAGCGACCATCGGGACTGACTGCCACGGCGAGCACTGCCCCGCCTGCTTTCCGTGAGTAGAGTAATCGTCCCTGCTCATCACGTACTTCGACGTGACCCTCACTCGCGCCGTCGAAAAACCTCCCGTGCATACTGTCGCCGTGTGCACTTACCCAATAAGTTTTGTCGCCGCAGCGGGCTATCTCCAAGTCGTACACATAGCGCGTGGTTGACTTTTCGTCCTTGAGGTCGCGCACCTCCCAGGCGCTAAGCAGCCTTGCTTGCTGCCAGTCGTAAAAGGCCACGCGGTGATAGTTGCCTGTTATCGCCAGCACGTTACCGCTCTCCAAGAACCGCATGGTCAAAATCTGATTGCAACCCACGTCGAAAGCCTGCCAAGCCTTGAGGGTTTTTCCGCTGGCAAAGTCCCAAACGTGGATTTTCTGTCCCCAATAAGATCCCGCTAATGCACGTCCATCGGGCGAAAACGCCAAGGCCTTAACGACGCGGTCGGTAACCCCGTCAGGCATGTCGGGTAACAATTCTCGAACCGGTTTGCCATTAGCCGTGTCAAAGACGACCACGCGGTCGCTCAGTCCCAGGGCCAAGTGTTTGTTATCGGGCGATAGTACGAGGATGCGTGTCGGCAGAGAGACGAGCCTCTCCGTTACATCGGCCAACCAAACCAATTGGGCTCCGTCTTCGGTGCGTTCCCAACATTCCAGTTGGCCCAAAGGCACAGGTGGGGGTGGCGTATTTGCATATTCCCATCGAGCCACGGCATACAAACGCTTGCCATCTGCCGACATGGCCAAATTGATGTAATGTTTGTCGCAACCTTCGCGTCGTGCTTCGAGCGTGGCCAGGGCCCTAAGTTTTACTGGCTTTTCCGGCACGTCACCTTGTTGCGCCACCGCTAGGACCGCGAAGAGGAGCGCACTTCCGAACACGAGAGCCACCTGGTGCCGCGTAAGCATAAGTCTATCCCCCTGTGATGATCGTCATTGCGCAGCCAAAGCTGAGTGTCCGCATCGGCCATGAATTGTCGAAAGTGTTCGCTATGTCCTGAATATGGTCGGGGCCTGCGGCCCCATCGCGCTCATGGGTTTCGGCTTAGTTGCTCAGGTATTTGCCACAGCCGAATCGTGCCATCTTCACTGCAGGAGGCCAGCCAACGACCATCGGGGCTAATTACAACGTCGGTGATACCTTTCTGATGGCCTTCCAGCACAGCCAGATGCTTTCCCGTTTCTGTGTCCCAAAGATAAATCGCGCTCGGTTTGGAAATCTTCTCCATACGCAGTGCCAGTCCTGGGCCACGGCCGACAACCCAATTACAAACATCCTCGGCCGCGGCAAACCAGCGACCGTTTGGACTCACAGCCAGGGCTACCGCTGCCCCGCGCGTAGCACGTGAATAAACGACCTTACCGTGTTCATCGCGCACAGTGATGGCTCCCACGCTATCGCCTGGCTGGAGGCCGTCTCCTAAAGTTCCGTGGGCTGCGATGCAATACGTTTTGTGTTTGATATGCGCTAACGCCAGGTCATACACGCAGGGCGTGCGACCCAGCAATTCGTTATCCAAGGCCCAAGTGCGAAGCTGATTCGTTTTCGGTTGCCAAATAATGATAGGCTGGTAGCTACCGCCCAAAATCAAACGGTCTCCCTCGCGAGGAAATGCGCAACAAACAAGTGAACTACGCTGCGAGTCGTCCTGGTTCGCTCCGGCAACCTGCCAGAGGTACGCCTTTTCGCCAGCCTGAACCTTCCAAATATGTACCACATGACCGCTCGTCCCACCACTTGGGTATAGTCCTGCCAGGAATTGGCCATCAGGAGAAAATTTCAAGCCTCTGACCAGCCGAGCAAACGGTGGTGGTTCTGTCTTGAGCTGCCGCACAGCCTTCCCGCTGGTCGCTTCCAACAATCGCACCTCCTCGATGCCGCCCAGGGCTAGATGCTTACCATCGGGAGAACAAGCCAATTGTCCCGCGGTTAGCCGGGTGTCCAAACTTTGTTGCCAGAGCCGCTTGGCTTTTCCATCTGCAATGTGCCAACATTCCAGCACGGCTGGTGGCCCTAACGCCACCGACCGCTCGATGATCAGTCCATCGGGCGTCTTTATCCTCTCCACGCGGAATTTCCGCAGGAGGTTCGCCCCCGCATAGAGCCATTGGCCGTCAGGCGACAACGCTAAGTCCACGTACATCTGCGCCTCAACATCAGGATGAGGCTGATGCAATACTGCTTTAGGCTGAAGCCGCACCACCTGCTCCTCTGCCTGGCCCCCGCTGGTTACGCACCAAGTGAGCAATATTCCAGCATTCATCATCAACATCCAAGCTGCGACACGGGTTCGCATTAGTTTCCTCCTACGTTATCAGGTCAGGGATACATCTAAGGCGGTCAGAGATATGACGCACGGGCCGTCCGCAAAGTTTGCCCCGAACTTACATGTTCTCCGATATACCCTAAGACATCAGCCGCTTGGCAGGCTTTATCGGCTTCCTTCGAAATCAAAAAGCTAACTGGGCCAAGAACAAACTGATGCTGACCGTTCCAATCGCTAAAAGGCACTCCAGCCATTTATTTGAAATAGCCGATACAGATTGACAGGATCTATGAGTTGGGCGAGGCTACAAAAGGCGGCCCCGAAAAGCAGCTCCATGAGCCCTCGCTGTGCCTTAGCGACCATCGGGTGCGCAGGGCTGACGCTCCTGGTGTTGGCTGGTTGCCAAAGTCGGGGGTGGTACACCGAAGCGGACACGTTGTGGTGGCGGGTTCGCGGCGCCGCTCCGCCTCATCACGAAACCGGATTTCGCAACCAGGTACTTGCTCGCACGCCAGCTCACCAAGCGTCCGAAAACAATGAGACGCCGGCTTTGCAACCGCCAGCGGAACAGACCAAGCCAAAATTGACTGACGTAATACCCAACGCACAACCCTTAGACAAACCTCGCCCTCTTTCCGATCAGCAATCTCCTGACCCCAAGCAACCGCTTGACTTGGACGGCCTGATTGCGCTGGCCCTGGAAACCCATCCTACTTTAGTAGCCGCCCGCTGGGACGTTGAAGCCGCTCGTGGCCGCATGATTCAAGCTGGCTTGTATCCCAACCCGGAAATCAGTTACGAAGCCCAGAACGTAGGCGAGCGTGGTCCCGCGGGCAACGGTGGGCTTCACGGTTTCGGGATTGAACAGGAGTTCATAACGGGGGGTAAACTGCGGCTTGCCCAGCAGGTCGCGCAATACGACTTATCGGCCACCGATTGGCAACTCGTCGCCCGCCGCTATGACGTACTTACCCGCATTCGCCTCGCCTGGGTCGAATACGCTTTCGCCCAGGAGCAGGTGCGGATTCTGGAACAATTTGTCCGTTTAGTCGGCGAAGAGGAAACGGGTCTGGTCCCGCTAGCACGGCGGCTGGAAAAGGTCGCCGGCTTGCGTTGGGAACTGCTCCGTGCCGAAATCGAACTGCAGAATGCCCGCGCCCAGTTAGCCGCAGCCAAACGTCAAGCGGAAGCGGCACGACTGGCCCTTTTGGCCACGGCCAATCTGCCACCTAATACTCCCATAGTACCCAACCCCGCACTCCCACGCGAAGTCCCGACGTATCGCTATGACACGACAATCACCACCATCTTGCAGCGCTCTGCCGAACTACGCCAAGCTGAACTGGCGGTGCTTCGCGCTCAGCAAGAGTGGCAACGCGTCGCAGTTCAGAACATTCCCAACTTTCGTGTCCGCGCTCTGCCCCTTTATTCCGCCTCGGAAGACAACGCTCAATTTCAGATCGAAGTCCGCATCCCCATCCCCGTATTCGACAGGCAGCAAGGGAACTTACTCGCTGCCCAAGCCGAACTAGCCCGCAACGCACGCCTGGTGGACAGCACGCGCCTCGAGCTCACCCGCCGACTCGCCGAGGCCTATGGTCGCTATGCCGCCGCCCAACAACAAGCTCAAACCTTCTTTCAAGACATTCTCCCCCGCGCCTCGGAATCGCTCAAAGTTATGCGCCTAGCCTTCCAACTGGCCAAAGCAGAGGAACTGCGCTCGGCCTTTCTCGGTCTACTGGAGGCTTACCGCGCCTGGCTCGAGGCACAACTCGGCTACTTGCAAGTCCGCCGGAACCTTTGGTCAGCCGTGTTCGAAATTGCTGGCCTGGCCCAACAAGATATCGTAGAGTCCATCCCCTGAAAATTCGGCCCCGCATGATATGATAGAAGTGTCAAAAGTCGTTGTTCCTAAGTTTCCCGACCCAGAAATCCGGGCAGTCTCAAAGTGATCGAAAAGTCGCCGCCTGCCAGCTAATGAGTAGGCATGGCCCAGGTCGCTTCAGCGGTTCAGTGAACCCGAATAGTATCTCCGGCACCCTTCCGATGCGACCAAATCGCTCAGAAATTTGAGTAATTAGTAATTTAGCTAATCTTCCCTCGCTAGCAACTAACTACCTGCCGAGTTAATTTGCGTAATCAGCGGTTTAGGGTACTCATACCATTCCCGTCAGCAACCATGTGCAACCGTCGGCATACTGATCTGCACCTATCGTCGCGACCGTTACCCCAATACTTACCAACCCGTCCCTATCCGCGTAGCCTGCGGCTTCCTGCCCACTGCAATGCCTCGCCACCATCGCACAAATAAGTTACATATGCTAACCATAACTGATGCAGGCTAAGCTGACCTACCTCCCTGAGGCAACACATTCATGCTCACCATAACCGCAAACCTGCTCGCGGCCACGGACGGCAATTGGGCAACCTACCGATGGGGATTTTTGCTTCTTGTACCCATACTGGTGCTTCTCAATGCCTTCTTCGTCGCCGCCGAGTTCGCGCTGGTGATGGTGCGCCGCACCCAAGTTGAAGAGATGCTCCACAAGGGCGTCCGCTGGGCCGGGGCACTCCACTGGCTCAAAGGACGCCTGGATCACGCTATCGCCGCCACGCAACTCGGCATCACCATGACCAGCATCGGCCTAGGCTGGGTCGGCGAACCCGCGGTGGCCCAATTGTTGCAACCGTTGTTGCAATCCGTTTCGCCTGAAATGCGTTGGCCCGCAGTCCGCGCCACCTCGACGGCACTGGCATTCGCATTGGTTACGTTCCTCCACGTGGCCTTTGGTGAACTGGCACCGAAAGCAGTCGCTTTACAACGCCCTGCCCGCGTAGCCTTGTGGGTCGCCTGGCCCATGTGGTTCTTCGCCCGCATGACGCGGCCGATTGTCTGGTTTATGAACGGTATCGGCAACTTGGCCGTACGCGCGTTGGGCCTGCATCGGATTTCCGACCGCGACATGGTACACTCCGTCGAAGAATTAGCTATGATCGTCGAAGAAATCGAGGAAGCAGGCCTGTTAACGCCTGAGCAAGCCGACTACGTGCAAAACGTTTTCCGCCTGCGCAGTAAGAAAGTGTGCGATTGCATGGTACCCCGCGACCGCATGGTTGCCTTAGAACTGCATACACCTCCCGACAAAATCCTCGAAATCTGCCGCACCTCCGCCCACACGCGCATGCCCGTGTACGAAGGCGACGTGAACAACATCATTGGCATCGTCAACACCAAAGACCTCTTCTACCTCTTCAGTCTCAAAGGCGTGGTCATTTTGCAAGATGCCCTTTATCCGCCGATCTTTCTCAAACCGGAACAGCCCATTGCCGATGCACTGCGTTTGTTCAAGCGAGCCAAGCGTCCCATGGCCGTAGTCCGCGATGACACAGGCCAGGTGCTTGGCCTCATCACCCTGGAGGACATTCTCGAGGAAATCGTAGGTGACATCGAAGATGAACACGACCGCCCTATTCCCCGACGCTTCCTCCGCCGCCGCGCTTAGTCGCACTCATGCGCCAACTTCCCTTCACCCTATTTGCCAGACCGCCGACGTTAGTAAGTTGATTTCTTTCCTTTCTTGGACTCTGGCCATGCCCCTCTCGCTTACTATTGAGTAATTGCTCATAGCTCAAGGGAGACGCCAAATACCTTTCTTACGCAGCTGTATAACGACCACTATTTCTAAGTCTGACATGATAAACGCGACATCTTGCACGAAACTAAATTGCATTTATGTTGGAGACTGCATTCCCTTCATGCAACAGATCGCCGATAGCCTAAAAGTAGATCTAATCATTGCCGACCCTCCTTATAACATTGGCTACGAATACGACATATATAACGACAATCGGCCTGATGAAGAATACTTAGACTGGACCTATCGGTGGATTAGCGCCGCCCACCGTTTATTGAAAGACGACGGCAGCATCTGGATAGCCATAGGCGACGAATATGCCGCGGAAGTCAAATACATTGCCCAACGAAAAGTGGGATTACATCTGCGAAATTGGGTGATTTGGTACTATACCTTCGGCGTATCCTGTCAGGATAAGTTTTGCCGCTCCCACACGCATTTACTTTATTTTGTAAAGGATCCTAAGTCATTTAAGTTCCGCGCGGAGCGAATTCGTGTGCCATCAGCACGACGTCTCGTGTATGATGATGCTCGCACGAATCCCGCGGGGCGCGTCCCGGACAACACCTGGATCTTACGACCCCAGGATATACCCAACTGTTTCCAACCTATAGAAGATACCTGGTATTTCGCTCGTGTCGCGGGTACTTTCCGTGAGCGTGCCAAGTTTATGCAATGTCAACTGCCAGAGAAGCTGTTAGCCCGAATCATTTTGTCCTGTTCCGACCCAGGAGACATCGTTTTTGACCCCTTTGTCGGGTCAGGCAGCAGTTTAGTGGTAGCTAAGAAATTAGGACGCCGATGGTTCGGATGTGAGCTATCGCCCAACTATGCGCGCCATGCCCAGCAACGCCTAGACTTAGCTCAAGTAGGCGATCCCCTGGAAGGACCAGACGACCCACTGCTAAGTAGCCCCAGCACGCCGTGCTATCTAAATATCGAAGGTCCTAATCAACGCCAGGGCGATTACGACGAACAGCTTCTCATACAATGCTTCCTTAGTGTCAATGATGGATTCTCGGTAGACCGACTCTTAGCGGATCCCGTGCTCTCGGTCCGTTTTATAGATGCCTGTAGTCAAGCGGGACTCCCAGGCCGACCAGTAGATTGGAATTTAGCCTTGTTGCGCTTGCGCAAGCAAAAGGAACTTAGGTCTGGTTGCACGAAGCGGACACGTCTGCCGCGCCAGGACTTAGAACCTATCTTATTTGGCGCGGAGATTGCACTGAGGAAACTTCTCGATCAAGGCTATCCCAGTTTAGATTACATACTAGCTGATCCTGCAGCGTCTATCCGATTTGATGACTTGGCTCGTCGTTTAGCACCAGGACGCCCTACCTGGCATTATCGTTGGGCCGCTTTACATTTGCGGAAGCGCGCCCATTCTAAGCTTCCCAGTATCCTAAATGCTTACCAGGAGGCGAACACTATCTTGTCTGGTAATCTAGTTCTGCTCGAGCCAGGTATCGAGTCGGCCATCAATGAGGAGCCGAGCCTTTACTATGTCGTGCAGAAACCAGGGGCTAGGAGGGAACCTATCGTGGTTTATATCGGCGCTAGTAAATACATAAAACCGACTGTGGTGAATCTAGTAAAGTCTCGAGACCACCTTGCGGCATTATGTCGTCGTCCTGGAGATCTGTTCGTGAAATTAGTCCCCGCTGGCTCGAAAATGAGTAACCGGGAACTAGAGGCCTTCCGATACGCGGAAGTGCAACGGCTTAGGCCTGAGCTCAATTATCTGGCTAAGCAAAGTCCCTAAAAATGCTAAGCAGATCTGCTATGAGAAATGGCAGGTACCAAGAATAATTTTCTAAGTGATAATAGCCACTCTTGCCTATGTTTATCCCGTTTCAATTAACAAAGCCAGAATTTTATCTGCATGAATCAGTGGTGGAACTACGTAAGAAATTTTCTTACATCTGAGCTCTCAATTAATGAAGCCGGAATTTTGTCTGCAAAAATCTGCATTCATCTAAGTTATCTGCGGTTTGACTTGTAGAGTCTGCGTGGCGGAGATTGGGCAAGGCTCTTTCAGTTATTAGCACCCTAACGTAATAATAGGTTACCTCATAAGGTACAAGAACGTTTCGAAGAAAAACCGCGCATTATGCAGATCGAGGCGGACGAGTCGTTCTGGTTCAGAAATAAAGTGGGGCTAAGATACGTATCTTAGAGCAAAGCGTTTAGTGGCGGGAAGCCTACTGCCTCGCGAGAGCAGGGCGGCGCATCTGGAATGGGTCGGAGCGGACGATGGCTAAGATGAGGGCACTGAAGCGGTCTTGGTTTTGCCTTGTGTGCGCGACGATTTCGCGAACGAACACATTATCACTCGGCTCTAAACCTCGGCCCAGGGCGTAGGTGAGTAGTTTCTCCGCAAGGCATCGGCGGAATTGGTCGGCTTGTTGGAGCAAGGCTTGCCGCAACTCCGCGGGATTGTTGAATCGCGTTCCGTCGGGCAGCGTGCCGGACGGATCTATATCGAAGGCGCCATCTTTGGTGCGCCATGCGCCGATCGCGTCGAAGTTTTCCAGGCCAAGACCTAAAGTATCCATTTTCACATGACACACAGCGCAACTTGGATTTTCCCGATGCTTCTCTAAACGTTGCCGCAGCGAACCCGTCAAGGCGGCTTTGGGGCTCTCGTCCAATTCTGGAACATCAGGCGGCGGAGGCGGAGGCGGCGTGCCGAGGATGTTCTCCAAGATGAATTTCCCTCGCTTGACGGGCGAAGTTCGTGTCGGGTTAGATGTAACAGTAAGAATACTCGCGTGCGTCAGGATTCCGCCGCGACGCCGGTCGGGCAGCTTGACCAAGCGCATCTCCAACCCTTGCACGCCGTCAATTCCGTAGTGCCGCGCTAAGCGCTCATTCAAAAACGTATAGTCAGAATCCAAAAACTCCAAAATACTGCGGTCTTCCCGCAGGATGTATTCGAAATACATCTCTGTCTCGCGTTGCATGGACTCGCGCATGAAGGCATCGTACCGCGGGAAGAGTTTTGGGTCGATCATGATCGAAGGGAGATTTCGAAGCTGCAACCATTGGCCCGCGAAATTTTCCACCAAAGCGCGAGATTTTGGTGATTGTAACATCCGGCGTACCTGAGGCTCGAGATTGTTCCGTAGCTCCCCTTTTTCGGCGAGCTGGAACAATTCGTCGTCGGGCATACTGCTCCAGAGGAAATACGATAGCCGCGTGGCTAGTTCATATTCGCTGATGTAATAGGCACCTGGCACATACTTGTCGGCGGGAGACGGGCGGGGGCGTTTTTCGTCGGGAGCAGGGTCGCGTTCTACGCGGAAAAGGAAATGCGGGGACACCAACACTGCCTTGAACGCTACTTGGATTGCCTCTTCGGGGCCGTCTCCGTCTTGTCGCGCTTTATCCACCAGGGCGAGGAGTTTGTCCACTTCCTGCGGCGAAACGGGACGACGATAAGCGCGACGGGCAAATTCGCTCAGGATGCGCCGTGTGCCCTCGCGTGGCTTGTCGGCGTTTCCGCGCCAAGCGAGAAAACGCTCCCGCCGCTTGACATCGAGAAACACGTCAGAGACGATCTTCTCGGCTGCGGCCAAGTACTTCTCCAGATGTACGGGCGAGAGCGACAGCACGTCGCCGATATTGTCGAAGCCGTAGCCGACATCATCGCTGGGCAGTTCTTCGGTGGCAGGGTAATCTACGCCCATCAGGTCGCGAATTGTGTTGCGGTACTCGATGCGGTTCAGTCGGCGAATGGTTACTCGACCCGGGTTGCGAGGCAGACGGGCGAGCGCGGCTTCGACTTCCGCATCGAGCACGGCAATGGCTCGTTGCACTGGAGCAGGTTCTGGTCGTTTTCTCCCGGGCGGCGGCATATCGCCACCGCGAAGCATAGTAATTACCTTGTCCCAAGCCACGACGTTCTTGTCGAATTCGGGCTTTTCACATAACTGGTCGAGAGCCAGTTTTCCGCGGGGTTTCGCACCGCTGTGGCAAGAGAAGCAATAACTTTCCAACAAAGGCACAACGTCGCGGACGAAGGTACCTGGAACAGACTTGGGCGTAGCCGCTGCGATGTTCGATGCGGAGCCACCGGCTTGGCTCGGCTGCGCTTGTAAGCTGGGTCCTGTAAGCAAATAGTGACAATGCGAATAATACAGCGCCCCTAACAGTGCAGGGAAGGCGCTTAGCAGGATCACGAGATGTCGGCAGGTTAGTTTCATGGGCATGGTTTGACTCTTGGGGGATGGTCGCGTTTGGATTACTCTGGTGGGGTGGGAAAACTCGGCCAGTAGCCGAGCTTGTAAAATCAATACGCTAGCCTTGGAATTGTACGAAGAGAAAGGACTGACGACATGCAGGACCTTGAGGACCGCCACCACGATCGGATCTCCACAACTCCGGCGAAGCAAGGACGATGCCTGCGTCTGGGAATCTTAGGATTAGGGGCGAACTGGCAGGTTTGGCGGCGTGTGTTACGGCGAAGTCGTTCTTGGCGGGTTGAGGTTGTGTATGACGCTGTGCAACAAACCGCGTGGCGCGAAGCTACGCGACTGGGCTGTCAAGCAGCAGAGAGTGTCTGGCAGTTAATTGCCTGGCCTGGATTGGATGGTATTCTCTACTGCGATGTCCAATGGTTTGGCTTATGGCCCTTAGAGGTCGCACGGATCCACCAAGCGCGTTCGACTTCTGCGTCCCACCCATCCATGAATGTGGCTACTTCCTGTGGCGACTCGAAGCCGCCGCGGTGGTGGTGCCTGGTACCGCCCACGGTCGAGCTTAGTCGTGCCACGCAGGTCTTGGAACAAATTATCGGTTCGGATTTACAGGTACACTTTGTCTGGCCTGAATGGGAAATCGTCATGGGGCGGATTCGCAGTCACCAGGTTCGTCAGCGGTTGGGCACAACTCGCTGGATGGAAGTACAGGTGATTACAACTCTCCAGAATGCGTCCGCTCAGGGCCTCGTGGGTCAGTCCGTGCAAGTGCGAGCCTATCATGCCTGGTGTGGTGCACTTTTATGCTTGAGCCACCTGACGGGCGAGCTGGCCGAGGAAGTGCACGGTCTGGGGAAGTTGCAGGACGAGTATGTGGAATATCACACGCTGGCAGCGCGGTTTCCCACCGCGGGGTGGGCGTGCATCGAAACAGTAATCTTTACCGACAATACAGCGTCCCACTTCGCAGCGGAAACGCGTCGGGAACACCTAACGACCTTCCTAGCTCGTCCATGCCAACTGCGAATTCTCGGCACTGCGGGCCAATTGAGCTATTGCGGGCCTGATTGGCTGGATTGGTATCTCCGGCGATGGCACGTTCGGGAACATTGGAAGCTGCCGCGGTCGTTGGAAGAATATTTGTTGCAGCGATGGCGACGGCAGTGGCTGAGCCGCGAGTCCACATCGGAAACGAACCGCCACCTCCAGCATTACTGTGCTTTGTTGCAGTCTTTACGGTAGCAAGAAAGAGCCATGTACGGCATGGACAAACCGGCGCATTTTGTCTGGGTCCTTGACCCCTGGCTCCTTCTCCACGCCGCTGGCAACATCCACTGCCCAAGGACGTACGACGCGTAATGCCTCGCAGACATTTTCGGGCGTGAGTCCACCTGCCAGAATTAAGGGGCGCCGACGCGAAAACTGGGCGACTACCGACCACGGCGGAATTTTACCGCTGCCTCCGTATTGACCTGGAACGCGGGCATCCAGTAGCACGCCCACGACATTCCTGCCCCGAGCGAGCCAAGTGTCGAGCAAGGTCTCTGCTTGCTGCAAATCCGCGCTATCGCCAATACCAGTGGCCAGGATGTAGCGCACGAAGCGCAAACTGTCCGGCGGTTCACCGTCATAGATTTGCAAGGTAACCAGGCCCAGCCGATACACGAGATATTCCAAAAGCTCCTGTTCAGGTCGCACGACTATGCCCACGGCTTCGACAAACGGGGGCAAAGCACGTAAGATCGCTTCCGCATCCTCAGGGCGTACGTAGCGAGGCGACGGAGGATAAAAATTCAGGCCCACCGCATCCGCACCGGCTTGGGCGGCATACTCGGCTTCCTCGGCGGTGCGAATGCCGCAGATTTTGACTCGCACACGATGGGGCCAGGCGTTCATGGCGCGAACCAGACTTTGCGTTCCGCGAGTTTCTCTAACAGGCGATCGCGATCCTCAGGCAGGAGCCAACGCTGACGAACCAACTCCTCACAAACTTGCTGATAGCGTTGGCGGTAATCCTCGAAATCGCGGTAACGTTCCAAAATAGCAGGACGGGGGTCGCCCAGCCTACGGCGTTCCGCCGCAGTTTTGACGAACGGAATGCATGCACCTTGGAGATTGGCCAGCATCGCTTCCGCACCGGCATTACGATGGCGCAAGTTCCAGCCGGTGTAAGTCGCCAACGGTACTGCAATATCAGGCAGGCGGAGCATGCCTAACTCATTCCCATCGGCGTCGCACTTAGGTACGAGCACAGTGTAACTGGCCCGAGGCTGCGGCGGTTCTTGCGTGATAATACCACGCGTGATAAATTCCGGCCCATAGTCAAACAGTTGCGGTCGCTGGATGACCTCGGGGTAACGCACTCCAGGTAAACTTGGGAAGCCTGTCGCCTGTTGCCTCGGCGGAACTAATGTGCCCCCGGCCAAGGTGGGATAAACACTCGGAGGCGGCTCCTTGTTGTCTCTCACCCACGCGTCAAGGGCGTCGAGTAAAGCCCTCAGAAACGGTCGGTAATTCGCGGGATTGGTGGGCAAATCTGTGTGGCCTGAATTTAGTTTACCAGGTGCAGGAAGCGAACCATCGCCCGGGCTATGCTGTGTGCCCGCGAAGGCGTAAATCCGTACTTGGGGCGGAATCACCGCGTCTTGTCGGCCCTGGGGATCGGTATGGACGAGGGAACCAGAGCGGTGCCAGTACTCAGCCGCGGATTGCGTATGGAAAATCTTCGGCACGCACTCTGGATGCTCACGACGTAAACGCCTCAAAATGCCGTCTTCCCGCTGCTGAAACGGATCGTAACTATCCCCATAAGTGAACGGAAACATGTCCGCAGGATAGGCGTGGTCCTCATGTTGGCCGTTGTGGCGTGTCGGCTGAGCGAAACGTTGATTGAAGAAGCCCAGTCCGCCGCCCGAAACATGGGGCCAGACCGCGTCGAAAACGCGCCGTCCATGCTCGTCGGCATTGAAGCCGAGATAAAGGAAATGACGTAAGAATCGGCCACTTTGCGAGACGCCAAAAGCGTACGCCCGTTGAATAGTGGCTTGGTCGCCGGCTCGCAAGGGGTTACGCTCACTCTTGTCATAGCGCAGAAAAGACACCAGATCACGCACCCCAGCGAATCCCACTCCCTGCACGAAAGCGCCCTCAACTTCCGTTACCAATTCATACAGATAGCCTGGACGAAAGCCCCCTGCGACGTAAAGGCGCACTTCAGGCAAAGTACCCGATACGCCTTGTTCAGGCGGTTTGGGCGGGACTATTTCAACACGCCACTGTTCCCGTGGAATAGGCACACGCGGGTCACCTTCCCGCATACGCCAAGTCAATTCGGCTTTGCGTAAACCCTCCTCCGTGGGCCGATAACTGCCATGCCCAGGCCGACGCGACAACGGTAACCAATCCACGGGAATATCCGTGCTCATTTCAAAGCGAGCCAGGCCGCGTACCGTTCGACCGTTCTCTAGCACAGGCGGAGGTTCCAACAACAAACGGTGATTTCCCGGCAAAAGTTCCCCGATCCAACCGCTCCAAACTATCGTGTAGCCACGCCGCATCAGGAACCCGTTACCTGCATCGGCCTCACTCGTCGGATCGTTGTTACCAGGAGCTTCGTTGAAGTAAACGAGAGCCAACTTATTGCCTCGATTGTTTACATCATAAAGGATTGTTCCGTTTCCTTTCCGCAAGTCTGCCGGCGCAAGGATATAAACATCGGCACGAAACTCGACTTTCCCTTGAGCGTTGCGGGGCGCCAGTGCGAGATCCACGATGTCCCGATGAGCGGGATGATCGGGATCAATCGCAAAGCGAGCCACACCCACAAGTTTCACATAAGGCCCAGTTTCGCCGAAAGGCTTGCCCCCCGCGAACGGCTCCCGCCGGTGAATTACTAGTTCCACCAACTCCGCTCGTGAAGTTGTGGATAGCCATAAAAAGACCAGCCAAATCGCCAATAAGCGTCGGACCATGATGCTTGGCTCCTGCAAGGAATAGCGTTTTCCGTCGCGTTGTCGGCTCACCAACATCTTAGGCATGCGTGCTAATATTTCACGGTATCCATTGTTACCGACCTGAGTTATCACGGCGTTGGTGACAATAGTTCTGGACATGTACCATCCACTAGTTCCTCCGGACTGATCACTGAGAAGCTTTCGGTAACTCTTGACTCTGCGTTTACGAACCCGTATATATTTCGCGACACTTAGCAGCGAGGCCGAGCCGTCAGTGAGCAGGACAGGGCGAATGCCTCGAATTGAGATGCTTCAGCTGGGACACATGCTAGGTCTCAGGCACAGCAGCCTTGGTTTCTACCCGGCTGCGTGGTGGCGCCTTTTTCTGGCGTTTGTTTTGGTGTTGCCTGGACTGGCGTTTTCAGGTCCGCGTTGGCTCAGCCACATAGAACCTCGACATTCCGAGTCTGACGGCAGCGAGATACCCGAGCGCCCCTTGCCGTCGTGTTATGAGGCCGAATCATCATGCCATCTGCTAGGACGACTCGCTTGGGCACGAGACTCAGCACGTCGCCGGGTTGGGTTCGACTGCCCACCCACTAAGTACGCAAAAGTGTTCCCATGCATGCGGTCAACGACCTTGTCCAGCTGCAACTCATTTGCTGTTGAGCACAGGCTTCCTCTGCGTTGTTAGCAGGCACATAGTCCGCACGTTTCCTGTCTCAATCTATCGTGTACCAGGGTAATCACAAACTGCGCAAACCGCGCGCTCCAGGAGGGGAAACGCATGAAGAATTTGCAGGATCTCATAATCGGTTATCAGCGCTTCCAAGCCGAATACTGTCCCAAACACCAGGACCTTCTGGCCCAACTATCCCGTGGCCAGCAGCCTCAGGTGCTGCTCATTACCTGCTCTGACTCACGGATCGAGCCAGGGCTGATTTTCCAAACCGAGCCAGGCGACCTGTTCGTCCTCCGCAACGCAGGCAACATGGTACCGCCCTACGGCGACCGCAATTCCGCCGAGGCGGGCACTATCGAGTTCGCCATCCTGGGCTTGAAAGTGCATGACATCGTGGTCATGGGACACACCCAATGCGGCGCAGTGCGTGCGCTACTTCAACTCGAAAACGTCCGCAATCAGTTGCCCTGCTTGTGTCAGTATCTGGCGATGTCCGCGCGGGTTCCTGCCATCATCAGCGCACGCAGTCAAGAGGCGGATGCTGAGAAGCAATTTCGCCTGGCTGTGTATCAGAACGTCCTGGTGCAGCTTGACAACTTGCTGACGCATCCTGCCGTGGCCAGCGCCGTGGAACGCGGTCAAGTGGCACTGCACGGCTGGGTTTATCACATCGAAACCGGCGCCATAGACGCCTACCACCACAGCACAGGCCAATTCCTTCCACTTCAGCAAGCCCCATCCGAACCGGTTCACAGCGAGTGGCCATTGAAACTCACCTAAGTCGCTCAGAGAAGCCAACTTCTAGTACTATTAGCTTATTCGCTGAAGCTGCATCTGTCTAATAAGGAGCTGATAAACATGACTAAGCCAGATGCTCCGGTTACGAAAGGTAACTGGCTCCTGAGTGACCTATTAGCCTCAATCGTCCTCTTCCTGGTCGCCATTCCCCTATCTTTGGGTATGGCTATTGCCGCTGGCGTGCCTGAACACTTACAGGCTGGCGTAGGCATTCTAGCAGCAGTGGTCGGAGGTATCGTCGTCGGCTTGTTAGGTGGCTCACCTTTAGCCGTGAGTGGTCCTGAGGCCGGATTGGCTGTCATGATCGGACAATTCATCGAACAATTCGGCTGGGATAAGCTTTGTCTAATCATCCTTACAGCTGGTGTTTTGCAGCTCATAGCTGGAATACTACGATTAGGGCAATGGTTTCGTGCTGTTCCC
The DNA here is from genome assembly GCA_025060195.1 of Gemmatales bacterium. Lineage (GTDB taxonomy): Bacteria > Planctomycetota > Planctomycetia > Gemmatales > HRBIN36 > HRBIN36. Next base: position 53,022 of record JANXCQ010000018.1, read on the forward strand.
CCAGCGGTCATTAAGGCATTGCTCGCCGGCATGGGGCTGCTTATTTTTGCGTCTCAGTTCCACATCATGGTAGACGAGCCACCCCCGGGCAGAGGGAAAGATTACGGTGCCCTGATCAACCTAATTAGTATTCCCGAAGCGGTATACATGGGACTCAGTTCCGAACAGCATCGTATTCCCGCTATCGTGGGCGTCTCCACCATTTTGACGATTTTGTTCTGGGCCAACTTCTCTCCCCGCCGGCTCAGTTTTTTGCCCCCCGCGCTAATCGGTGTGGTTGTCGGCACAATCTTGGCCGCCATCTTACAGGCTAACATCAGTTATGTTCGAGTGCCGGAGAATTTACTTGATACTGTCGGTAATTTCCTTCCGGTAGTTAGTCGGCTGGCTCAAGAGCCGAACTGGTCTTGGTCGCGAGACGGTTTAAGCATATTTCTGGGGGGAGTGGCTCTGGCTTTTGTAGCTAGCGCTGCCACTTTATTGACCTGCAGCGCTGCCGATACGATGCAACAACACGCTCCGCGGACTAACTATGATCGGGAACTAATGGCCCAAGGTATCGGAAACACTCTGTGCGGCGCCTTACAACTGTTGCCTATTTCTGCAGCCGTGGTTCGCACGGCTGCTAATATTCAATCTGGGGCGCAAACCCGTTGGTCCACGGTTCTCCATGGAGTGTGGCTGTTAGTATTGTGCACTTTTGCTCCTAAGCTCCTAAGTCTCATACCTATCGCTAGTCTAGCAGCAATCCTTGTATACGCTGGCGCCCGCCTTTTCCAATGGCGCAACTTTATTACCTTTTGGAACCTCGGCAAAGATGAGTTTGCCATCTATGTGATTACTCTCAGCTCCATAGTGATCTTCGATGTTCTCACCGGTATTGTTGTGGGAGTGGCCCTGGCTATCTTGAAGCTCGTGGTCATCTTCTCCCACCTAAGTATTGACATGGATATCGACCACGAGCAAAGGCGGGTAAACATGCGTTTGTCTGGAGCAGCTACCTTCATTCGTATCCCGAAGCTTGCAGATGCCCTGGGGCAGGTACCCGGAGACTATGAATTACACGTGCATTTAGATGGCTTGACTTACATTGACCATGCGTGTATCGAACTATTGGCGAACTGGGAAAAACAATACGAAAAAACGGGAGGGAGTCTAGTCCTGGATTGGGAAAGCCTGACGGCGAAATTCCGTCAGGTTGGCCAAACCGCATCGAACAATACTAAGAATAATCAAAATAGTTCGGGTGAACCTACCCGAGTGCGAAGAAACAGCTGAGTGTCGCAAGTTAGTACCCAAGGTGCTCTCGTACTGAGTACGAGTACCAGTCCTAATCCCTACAAGGTTCTGCTTCCCTGGTATGTATGCCGGAAACGTTCCCGCTAATTAGCACATCATGTTTTCCTATGAATACATAAACATCATAGGCCGAATGGTTGATATACTCACTAATACTTACCTATCTTGCTTGTTGAAACTTATCGATCTTATAGCCTGAGACGAAACTAAGGATTGTATATTTCATCGGGCGTTTTGGGCGAAACTAATAAGGTGATACGCACAGTGGTGGTCCGCTTTTGGCTTCCACATTCAGTTACCGCTTTAGGCGCCAGCTTACGACTCGCCCTGGTTATCTGCGGCCTCGTAAGCGGATTGCTTGCATTCGGGCACACTGCCAGCGGTCAGCAGGATGAAATTCAGGAGTTGAAAAAGCTCATCGAGAAACAACAGCGGCAGATCGAAAGGCAGCAACAGCAGATTGAATATCTGCAACGCTTGTTAGAGCAACGATATTCCCCTTCGCCGACCGTGGAGCGGCAGGTTGTTGAGGACGTGGTTCGTCAAGTTATGCAGGAAAAGCAAAATGATAAGTCGTTAGAAAAGCCGCGGTGGGACGAGATCCAAAGGCCGCCCTCGATGCAAACGGTGTTCCGCGATGGAGTGGAATTCGCCACCTCGGATCGGGCTTTTACCGTTCGACCCCGCGGTATGTTGCATCAGGATTGGGGTTGGATTCGGGCCAGTCCCACCGCGGAGCGGGCTATTCTCGGACCCGATGCCAGTTTCGATGATGGTGCTATATTCCGCCGAGCACGACTCGGTCTGAGCGGAGTACTTTGGCAAGATGTCGAATACATGGTTGAATTTGAGTTTGCCACCGCCAATCGCATTATTTATCGCGACTTGCACATAGGTGTTAACATTCCCTATGTGGGTACCCTGCGCGGCGGGCACCTCAAAGAACCATATAGCTTAGAGTCCCTGCAATCGGGAAGGCACCTAACTTTTATCGAACGGTCCGTAGCCGATGGCGCTTTAGTGGAACGCTGGAATCCAGGAATAACATTAAGTCAAACCTGGTGGGACGAGCGTGTTACGCTGACAGCGGGTTGGTTTCGCGTGCAACAGCAAAGCGATGAGATCGGTTCGGACATCGGGGATGGTGATTATGCTTATGCCCTCCGGATCACGGGATTGCCTCTTTACAAGCAGGATGGCCGATACTTAGTCCATGTCGGAGCAAGTACTAGGATTGGAGTGCTCAACGAGCGCGACATCCATCCCACCACGCCGGGGCCGGAGGACCGGAGAGCGTTTCGTGCGGTCGCCTACTTTATCGATCCACATCCATTCTTAGAGATTGGACCCTTGTATGCTAATCGATGGGATCGCTATAACCTGGAGTTCGCCACGGTGTTAGGGCCTTTTTCTATCCAGGCAGAGTATTTTTTCAGCCATCTGAACAATACTGGGTTTACGGAAGCTGACCGAGGTTTAGGGAGCGTGGATTTTCAGGGCTTCTACGTTTATGCTTCGTACTTTCTCACAGGGGAGCACAGAACTTTTGATAAACGCAATGCCATCTTCACCAGGCAGGAAGTTCATTCGCCATTGCGACCACGCTTGTGGTTCAGTGGGGAGCGGGAAGCTTGGTTCAGCAATCTAGGTGCTTGGGAATTAGCCTATCGTTACGGTTATCTGGACCTGACGGATAGCGGTGTGGATGGCGGTTTTCTATTCCAGTACACGTTTGGAGTCAACTGGTATTGGAATGAAAACGTCAAGGTGCAATGGAATTATGAGCGACTGCATCGAGAACAATCCGGCCGAGCGCGAGATGCCAGCGTGGATATATTCCTCATGCGCTTAGCATGGGAGTTTTAGTTAGTTCTCGCAGCTGTCCTTGAGAATTATTAGGTTCTTACTTCGGTTGTTTCAGCCGCAGGCGTTCTTCCTAAGTATGGAACCACAGATAATGCTGATTACCCCGTAGGAGTTTAGAAAAAGATTACCCCTGACGAGAAGGTGTTAGTTACGAAGAATCATCCTGGTTCGAAACATAGATCTTGAATTCGGCTATCAGGCTTAGCTCAAGGGATCACCTAGCTGATAATTGCCGTCAGGAACTTTTTAGGTGCCCAGCAGTAGCTGATAACTAGAAGTCATAGGCCATGCGCATGCCGAAGCCGTGAACCCAACCGTCCGCATCGGAGTTAGCTAAATCGCGATGGGTAAATGTATAGTTCCACTGAAATCGGATATTAGGATTGGGAAACCAGTTGAGGCCCAGAGTGACATCATGCAATATAGCCCCAGGAATGCCTTTATCCACTAAATCTATGTATTGGTAGCGGATGCCGACCTGCCAGGCTCCAGGGGCGAAAATAATCTCACCATCACGGTCAATATAAATGAAATTGCGGTCCGGGATCACGCGGTTAAATGCGGCTCCGGAGCCGCCGTGGCGCAGGTAATGTCTATACTCCCCAGTCAAGAAATAGAGGACTTCAATATATCCGCCGTGATAGAACGTGGTGCCGAATGGTGCGGGAGCAGTTATAGGGAAGCCCACGTCTGTAAACCAAGTTGCATAGTACTCGGCCACCATAGACCACGGTCCCCAAACGAGAGCGAATTCGGGAACGAGGATATACATAGTATCGCCGAGGAAGCGTACATCCGATAGCGCCGTGTGTAACGGGGCAGGACCGTTGCGGAGCATCGTTCGTGCGCGCAAGCGATAACGGTCGTTATCCAAGTCTCGGCCACTGGCACCGAGTCCTAAATGAATTAGGTATTTTCCATCCTCCGCATAAATAGGGGTCCAGGTGAGTCGGCCAGTCAAGTCGTACTCGCCATCGCCTACGTTCCAGCCAAATACTGTGTTATTATTTTTGAACACACCAAAGGCCCAGGTGATCGTCTCATCTTGACTCCAGTTGAACACCTGTACGCCAGGACGGAAACCGTTATCCAGACCACCAATAAAAGCGTCGAACATGAAGGAACGTTCCAGGAAGTTAAGCCAACGGCTAGAGGTGAGATGCTCAAAACTGATAGGGGGCTTCTGATTCCCAACACGGATGGTGCCTAGAAATGGAATATCCACGATCTGTGCCCAGAGATCGGTTGGTACTGGGGTGTTGGCAACATCGCCCTCGCGGGCGGGATCGAGCGGGTCGGCATCGAAAGTATTCACAAAGTCGTATTCCGATACAAACTCAATCATGCGAAACAGCTTCCCGTCGATGGTAAAGCGGGCGCGACGGAATGCGAAAGCATCCTGCGGCTTACCAATCCCATCGGGGCCGGTTTGAACGCGTTCTTGGGCCGTGACCCACACAGTGTCAAACTGAGTCCGGCCACCAACATGGACGCGGAAGTTACCGTCGGGGGTCTGAATGCCTAAACCGTTTTGCCAATTCGCGCGGATCCACGGCGAAGGATCACGTATGGTGATCAAGCGCCAAGGGTTCTTCTGGAGTTCCTCTGGATCGATGGCGGGCGGCTTTTCCGAGGGGAGGTCGTATGCGGTACTTACCTCTGCGGTCCTAGAGCGCTCGGCGTCGGCCGATATCGGTGGGGGCACTCGATTGATATTTTCTTGCAGCCGCTGTAGAGCCTCTCGCAGTTCCTGGTTTTGTCGTTCCAACATCTCAATACGGCGTAGAAGTTGCTCGAAAGTGGCTGAGTCCACGGTAACTTGAGGTGAAGAATACTCTTGGGGTCGTGAAGCGTTGTGCCGCAGCGAGGTATCCTCCTGACCGTAGCAAAGTACGGTTAAGAAGACACCAAGCCAAGTGAGTGAGCAGGAATAGCGATTCATACGTAAATCATGTTTTAGGCACCAGAGGGTAGGAAAATGTAAGGGACATCAAATTCGGTTATTGCGAGGTAATTTATCTGACCTCTGGCAAGGTGTACCGATCGGTATATCGCCCAGTCACGCCTCCGCAGTTTACGCAAACTGGTAAATTCGCTACAGCTGGCGGCGCACGATACGGGCGTAATAACCACCATCGGAGGGCTTGCCAGGAATTTGATCTACTTCCGCCTCCAAGGTCAAATCTTGAATTACGCTGAGGACATTGTGAACGACGGTGCGATTCTCCTCGGGTTCCAGGCTGCAGGTAGAATAAACAATAACGCCGCCTGGTCGAATTCGCTCCGCGGCGTAGATCAGTAGTTTGGTCTGCAAAGGAACCAGATGGCGCAATGCCCGGGGCGAAAGTTTCCAACGTGCCTCGGGACGTCGCCCCAACACCCCCGTATTGCTGCAGGGGACATCTACTAGAATTGCATCAAATGGTCCGGGCGGTGGCTCCCCGAGGCGAGGTACAAGGCACGTTTCTACGATCTTTACGCCGAGACGTTCGGCCAAACGGGGAATCGCAGCGAGTCGGCGTTTATCGATATCGCAGGCAAGGATTTTGCCTTGATTGTGCATTAATTCCGCCAGATGCGTGGTCTTGGCTCCCGGTGCAGCACAGAGGTCGAGGACCTGCCAACCTGGTTGTGGTGCCAGTGCGGACACAACTTGCATGGAAGATTCATCTTGAGGGAGAAACCAACCTTCCTCGAAGCCAGGCAGGTCGTGGGGGCTGGCATGCTGTTCTAAGCGAATGGATTGGGGATGTTGGCCTGGTTCGGCAGCGATGCCGGCTGCACGCAGACGTTCCAAAACCGCATCGCGCGTTGTCTTCAGGATGTTCACGCGGAGATAAGTCGGTGGAGGCGTGTTGAACCAGAAGCCCAGACGGTAGAGTTCTGCCTGGTCGTAACGCTGTGCCCAGCGAGTGACGAGCCACGGGGGAAATGCAAAACCGATGGCAAAGTATTCCAGGGGCTTTTCATCGGGACTTGGGAGCAGTGGCTGCTTGAGTAGGCGATATTGACCGTCTTCCCAGGGGACTGCTGATGCGCTGGGCTGAGTTGAGAATTCGTCGCTGACCACTTCGGCTAGTCGGCGGAGCACGGCATTGAGGAAGGCTTTGCCTTTAGGCCTGCCTGCTAAGGCTGCTAATTCCACGGTTTCATGAATTGCAGCATGTACTGGAATGTGTGTTAGGAGCACCAACTGATAAGCCCCGATGCGTAAGGTTTCCCATATCCACGGTTCGACGCGGTGTAAGGGGCGAGTGATGAACGGTCGGAGCAGGCGATCCAAGGTGAGCCGGCGTCGCTGCACGCCGTATACTAACTGGGTAACCAGTCGGCGGTCTGGGGGCGCGAGAGATGTTCGTTCCAAGTGTTCGTCCAGGATTTCCTGAACGAAACGGTTATGGCGACGGCACTCCACTAGGATGCTTACGGCTAGCGCACGCGCATTGAGTTGCTTCCAGCGTAACGTGGTGGCCGCTTTGCTCATGGAGTTTCGGCTCCGAGACGCTGTCCGATAGACATGGGGTAGCCGCGTAAAAATTCGCTAATTTCGAGGGTTCTCCCTCCCTCAGGCTGCACTTTGAGCAAGCGGAGTGTGCCCTGACCACAGGCGACCCGCGCTTCCTTGGATGTAACCTGAACCAGCGTCCCAGGGGGAGCCTCGCCGGTTTCTTCCAGCGCTAGGGCTTTGCGAATAATGAGGCGTAACGGTGGCTTATTAGGCCGATGCCAGAACGTATATGCCGTGGGCCAGGGTTGCATCGCACGAATGTGATTCACGATCTGCTGCGCCGAGCGAGACCAGTCAATCAGGCCGTGTTCTTTCTTCAGTTTCGGAGCGCGGGTGGCCTGGGTTGAGTCTTGCGGAGTAGCATGAACGGTTCCGGCTTCGATCTGGTCAATCACCTGTAATGCTAAACGGGCTCCGATTTGGGCTAGTCGCGCCTCCAATTCCCCCGCGGTTTCCTCCGGGTAAATCTCGACGACCTCCTGGGCGAGAATGTCTCCAGCATCCATTTGGGGAGACATGCGGATGATGGTTACGCCCGTCTGCGTTTCCCCATAGTAGATCGCCCAAGCGACGGGAGCAGCGCCGCGGTACTTGGGTAGGAGCGAGGCATGGACATTTATGCCACCGTGGGGAGCGACGGCCAACACCGCGGGCGAGAGGATGTGGCCATACGCGGCCACGACCAGGAGTTCGGGGGAAAATTCTCGGAGTCGTGCAATAGCTTCGGGCGTGTTGATCTTTTCGGGTTGGAAGACGGGAACGTTGTGGGCCAGGGCGATCTTCTTGATGGTGCGTACCATTTCCCGTTCGCGTCCGCTGGGTCGATCTGGATTGACCACTAACGCTGCAACGGTGTGCCGGCTGTGCAGCAGCGCCTCGAAGGTTGGTTCGGCGAATCGCCCCGTGCCCATCATGACAACACGCATGGTCGATTTCCTGGGCTGGCTCGAGGATGCTGCACTTTGCCTTGCGCGTAGCAACAAGCTAAGCCTTATACCTCTTGAGGCGCGGCAACGGGTGCTGCGCTTTGCCGCGAGGCTAACTCCCTTAGCTGCTCCAGTATCACCTCGTCGCGGGGAATCTTCCCTCGTCGCTGGGCTTCGCGGTAACGGCGCGTCAGTTGCTCCAACACCTCGCGACTGGCTAGGCGAGCTGCTTCGGTCATACGGTCAATGAACAAGATGCCGTGCAAATGGTCGGTTTCGTGCTGAACCACGCGTGCTTCGAGGCCGCTCACAGTGCGGTCCAATTCCCGACCTTCTAAATCGTAGGCGCGTAGCCGCACCGTCTTAGCCCGGCGAATTGGCTGATAAAGGCCGGGAAAGCTCAGGCAACCCTCGTCTTCTTCCACCGTGCCACGAAACTCGCTCAATACGGGGTTGATAACTACTTGGATCTGTCCCGGATCGGCCTCTTCGCGGTCGGCCCGCATGAGGAAGATCTGGTACGGATATCCGACCTGCGGTGCAGCTAGTCCGAGACCGCGATGCTCCAGCAGTAAGCGTTTCATCTCTTGTACTAGCTGACGAATACTGTCCTCCACGTGCCGCACAGGACACGCCGGAAAGCGCAACGCGGGATGCGGATAATGCAGTATCTCCATGAAGGCGTCCTTTTCGTCAATGCTCACCCTGGGCCAAGCCGAGTCGCTCGCTTACGCCCGGCCCTGAGGCAGTATGCATGCTCGGCCAGCGGTGCGCGAGCGGAACAAGCAAGTTTATCCTCAACTTATCATACGGCTAATCACCCGTTCCTGAGATTTGCCTAAAAGGCCAAGCATCCCTCTCCGTCTCCTGGGGTTCGGTTTGGACGGACTTAGGAGCCATTCTAAGTTACGACAAAACGCCTTGCTGGAGTCGACCTCCTGCAATCAAGGCTTAGCTTCCCCCGGGCAGATACAAGGTTGCTGGTAACAGCCGGGACATCGTTGGCCGTATTTTTGATAAAAAACCTCTGCTAAATCCACCTCGGCTACATTGGCCAGGGTGGCGAGCCAGGCAAGCACGTCGCTCAATTCGCTGGCAATTGCCCAGGCGTCTCCCTTACGAATGGCCGCGGCTAGCTCGCCTACCTCCTCTAGGAACCACAGAAAACACCCTTGTAAGCCGCGTTGCCGGTCCTTGGCATAATATAGTCGGCGGATAATCGTTTGCATTTCGGCTAAGGTCAGCGATGAAGAATCGGCAAGTGCGTTACCCCCTGCCACGGGGGCTAATAGCGTGATCTCATCCTGGTCTTGCAGGGCGCGAGTCCAGTTGTGTTCCCGCTCCCCGTTGACCATCACCACTTGGACCGACCCCTTGGGCAAGCCAAGCTGCTGGAGTAACTGTTCCAATGTAGTCCCCTCAGGAACTTCTAGTCGTTGTTCCGAACTGCCTAAGCGTTGGCGAAGCATGCCCATAGGCTTAACACGCACCTGCATAGGAAGCACTCCGCGGGTTCATGCCAATCGGCTGTTACACAGAGGACGCCATCATAGAGGGTTGCGATAGCCGTTCAGACAAAAGCGATGAGCAGCAAAATCAATGCGGCGGTAAAGAATATCGCGGCATGTTGCTGGGGACGAGGTGGCCCCAGCGGCGACCATTCTCGTTGCGGTTGCTTTTGCAGATAGTCTAAGTACCAAGACACTAAAGGTTGAGCGAAATTCTCCTCCGCCAGGTATTGTCCGCCACCGTTTTGAGCAAGGTGGGCCAAGAGTGCATCGTGGCGACGCGTCGTAATTGGTTGACCGTTTATTTCCAACCATCGGCCGGGTTCGGTGCCGGGAATATAAGCTGGTTCCTCTCGGCCTATGCCCAGCGCGTGAATGCGGATACCTCGTGCATGAATCTGTCGAACTATATCCGTGGGATCGCTGTCCTGATCGTCGCCGTCGGTAATTAGCAGGATATCTTGAAAGTCCTTCGCCTGGGGATCGTGAGCACGCCAGCTAACTTGTAAAGCCGCGCGTAAGCTCGTGCCAATCGCTCCGTGCTCTGTCAGGGCTAAACGTCCCGCAGGTCCCCAGTAATCGGGATGGGCTAGTTCCAACATAGTGCGTAGGTGCTCGTAGTCGTCTGTGAGGGGACAGACCAATCGGGCGTGCCCTGCAAACCAAACTAAGCCGATACGATGTCCGCCACGACGGCTTACCACCTCGAGTAACTGAGACAAGTACATCTTGGCTCGCTGAAGGCGAGCAAGAAGTCGTTCGCCTTGAGGATCCGTACGATCTTCCGCCAACATGCTGCGACTGATGTCCAGAGCAATAATCAGGTCGCGACCGCGAGCCAAGCGTTGCTTCGGATCGGATCCCCACTGTGGCCCGGTACTGGCAACAATCGTGGCCAAGGCTGACGACAACACACATGCGGCGCGCCAGTATCTGCCCCCGTGCTGCGCTAACTGCACCCCTGCGAAACCAGCCAAGGCACCAGCCAAGCGCCACCGCTGGTGCTCCCGCTGTCGCAAGAGCCACCAGAGTAGCGGTAGCGCGGCTAGCAACGACCAGCACCATGGATAAGCAAAATAAGTTCCGATCGCACTCATGGCACCAGAGGGGCTATTCGCCATTCCCAAAAAATTGCCAGCAGGAGAACAAGCACTGCGGAAGCGCCAAGATAAGGATAAGCCTCGTGAAATTGATAGTAGTCAGGTCGTTCAATCACGGGCCGAGTTAGTGCATCCCAGGTTTCGACCGCGCGACGAAGTGCCGGCGCGTCCGAGGCCTCAAGCGCCAAGCCACCTGTTATCGAAGCAACTTGCCGCATAATCTGTTGGCCGATCTCCGCATCCTGCCGTAACCGCACATCAGCTACCGCTTGTGGCTCCGGGCCGATGCGGATGGTGTCGATAGGAATTCCCAGCGACCGTGCCAGTTGTGCTGCTTCGAGTGGGTGGCGCGCACCCGAAAGGATTTCGGGAGGCACATTGTGCTCCCCATCGCTCACGAGCAAAATCCGCCGCGCTGGAGCTCGCGTGTGCCCTAACAGACGTAGTGCAATTATCAACGCATCCCCGATGTTTGTCGCTGATTCTGGAGGAGTACTGATTGGTTCGGCCTGCTGAAGCAATTGAACTAGTGCCGCATGATTAGCCGTCGGTGGCGCTAGGTCCTGCACGAACACCGCGAACGTAACCAAGCCGATCAAATCGTCCTGCCTGCCCGGAAGATGCTGGTCGCCGCCAACCAGTAGGTCCTGCAAGATTTGGCGCGCCACTTCCCAACGCGCCACGGCTCGGCCACCTGAAACAAAATCTTGCTCGGCCATGCTGCCACTTATATCCACTACTAGAAGCCAAGCCAGGGATCGTGTCGGCAACCGCGCGAGCGGATCGGGCCAACGGGGCCGCGCTAGGGCGAGAATCAGCAACACCAAGACCAGCGCCCAAAGCCCTTGGCGTACCTGGGCACGCCAGGAAACAGTTCGAGGCAGGTGTGGGATCACGAATTGCACGAGCGGATGGCGCAAGGCCGGTCGACGCCTCCGGCGCTGACACCAGCACCACCAAATTGGCACTAGCAGCAATAACCAAAGCGCCCACGCCTGGGCCCACTGCATCGTCATGGCCGTTTTTGGTCTAAGCGCAACCTATTTAGATGTTACGCAACCCGCTTCAGGATTAACATGGTGTTACTACCACCGAAGCCGAACGAATTGGAGGCAACGATCCGCAATCGGGCCGGTCGGGCGTGATGAGGCACATGACATAAATCGCATTCCGGATCGGGATCATCCAAGTTGATTGTCGGGGGGATAGCTTGCGCACGGAGTGCCCCCAAACAAGCGGCTGCCTCCAAAGCAGAAGCGGCTGTTACTCCGTGCCCAGTCATGCTTTTCGTGGAACTGACAGGCACCTGCCGCGTCGCCTCGCCAAAGGCCAGCCGGATCACCCGCGCCTCACAACGATCGCCCACTGGAGTTCCAGGAGCATGGGCATTGACATAATCAATCTGCTCCGGATTTATCCGAGCGTCCGCGAAGGCTCGTTGTAATGCTCGCACGGCGGGGCGTGGATCGCTATTCGGAATCACCAGATGACTGGCATCACTGGAAGCGCCAAAACCGAGGATGGCCGCGAGCGGCTCCGCTTTTCGCCGACGGGCATGTTCTTCGGCCTCCAGCACAAACACGGCTCCGCCCTCGCCCATCACGAAGCCGTCACGCTGTCGATCGAAGGGACGACACGCCGCCTGTGGTTGATCGTTGCGTCGTGATAAGGCTCGTAAATTGCCGAAGCAAGACATGCTCAAGGGCGTGACGGGCAAATCGCACGCACCTGCTAAGCACACTGCCACTCGCCCAGTACGAATCCACTGCCGCGCCAGGCCCAGAGCGTAATTTCCACTGGCACAAGCCGCTGCCACGGTTATGCGTGGCCCGCTCAGTCCCAGATAGTCACACACTCGATGTACCAAGGAACGTTCCGGAATAGTGCTGTTTTCCTTTTCAACTCGCAAGGCCGGTGGCCGGCCAGTGGCCACGCGCTCGTGCTCCCAGCCAAACCAATAACGTTCCCAATAATAAGGCCACTCCGCTCCTAGGCCCAACACCACACCGATATCCAGACTGTCCCGCCGCGACCACAAGTCCGCATCCTGTAACGCACGAATCACACACCATAATACCAATTGCTCCAAGGGCGCATGATTCCGCCAAACGCGTTGGTCTATTTCCTCCGGCTTGGGAATTTCGACTAATTCCGCAGCGATTTGACTTGGGTGCCCTTCGATGACCATTTTGCTAACGCGGCGGATTGCGCAACGGCCACGTAATAAATTATCGGTAAACTCGGCTAGATCATTCCCTAAGGGTGTGGCTAATCCCAACCCCGTAATCCATACTTGCCCGTCTTGGTTCATGCGGCCACCTCGCGATAACCTGCCGAGAGTTGTGCTTGGCTCGCGGCCGTCTCATGGTGTAACTCCAGCCATCCCACCTTGGGTAAGCACCAGCGCGTGATTTGCACGGCCGGTCTTCCCACGACCATCTGCGGGTTATGCAAAGCGCGAACAAAACTGTCCAGGCTCAATTGTGATTCAGTGCAAGTATCGCCATCATGTAACCGTAGCCAGGGACGCCAAGTCAGTCGGGCTCGCCACTGGGCATAAGACGCGCTCGCTGAGCATACTGCCATAGCCAGTGCCAAGCACACAGGTTGATCATAACTGCTTGCACTTAGCTCCGGTGGGGCCTGTCGCCAAACGGTCGCCAAGAGCCAATATCCTGGCGCCAGACCTTGCGCCGTTTCCGCCAAGCCCGCTAACAAGAGTTCGGCAAACTGCCGCGGACCGCCCCCGATACCATAATTCGGCCCATGACAACCCAGCAACACACTGAGCGACCCCGCCAGCGAATGTAAGCAGTGATTCGGAATCAGATGCGGGGAAATCGCTGAAGCGCCTTCCCGACTGTAACGCTGCAACGCCGCCCATGTGGCCTCGCGCCCAAAATACTCCGGGGCAGCCAACACGCCCCATTCGTCGATCTCGCGGGCCAGCTCGGGCAACTCCTTCAACGCTTCCAGCGCAACCGCCAGTGCTGCGACCGTCTGATCCTCGGCATGCCGAACAAACGACGCAGGAAGCGGTTCTCCGCTCGGCAACCTCAATTCCGTACGCAAATTCCGCAACCGTTCGCGAGTAAATGCCCCACTCCTCCAGTCGAGAATCTTCACCTCCAAAGTCTGGCCCTTATCCCGTCTCATGCATGTGCCCGCCTAGTTCTTTGGCTTTCCTGATACTATCAGGCAACTCACGCCGCGGCTCGCCTTACTAACTTTCGCTCAATCACATCCAACAAATCGCCCACGGTCTCCATTTGATGCAACTCTTTGCTCTCCAGGTGGATTTGATACCGGCTCTCAAGCTGCATCACCAAGCTCACCAAATCCACGGAATCTAAACCCAAACCCTCACGCAAAGTGACCGTATCGGCTAGGTTTTCATAGCCTTGTCCCGTTTGTTGCTGCAACAACTCGCACAATTCTCGTCGCAGAAATGCCCGATCCACGAGCTAGCCTCCATAGGCCGAAGTCCGTTGAGCCTCGAATCGCGCTGCTTACTCGTGCCTCTGATTATCGAGACTCTCGACACGGACTGGCGACCAGACTGAAGGCAACCACGTCAAGAAGCTAATCAAAACCTCCGTGGCCAATTTTGACAAGGCCAACTCCCCAGCGGTGTATTCGCAGTCGCCCTAGGATTCGGAGCCATATCGGTTACAATGCCATGAGAGCACGCCGAAAAAACGCAAAAATATGCCTCACGACGAGGAGAACAGCTATGCCTCGTTTCGCCGTCATTGTGCCTGCCGCTGGTAAATCCTCGCGTTTCAAAGATCGCGAGAAAAAGCCATTCGCCACTCTTGACGGCCGCGCTGTTTGGATACGCAGTGCTGAGCTCTTTATTCCACGTTCCGACGTCTGCCAGTTCATCCTGGTAATTGCTTCCGAAGACCGCGAAAAATTCTTACGCCGATTCACCGCCAACCTAGCCTTCATGAACATTACTCTGGCCGAAGGCGGTCCGACTCGGGCCGATTCTGTGGCTAACGGTCTCAAAAAAGTCAAGGATGAGGCAGACTTTATAGCGATTCATGACGCCGCTCGTCCGTGCGTCACCCAGCAACAAATTGACGCAGTCTTTGAAGCCGCGCAAAAACATGGCGCCGCCATCTTAGCCGTTCCCGTGAGCGACACACTCAAAAAGGCGGATAAGGACTATAAAATCCAGGCCACCGTTGCCCGGGAGAATCTCTGGCTCGCGCAAACGCCGCAAGTCTTTCGCAAAGATTGGCTCCTGGCCGCTTATGAAAAACGCTCCCAACTACACGACGACATCACCGACGATGCGCAACTCGTCGAGGCCGCTGGTTACCCAGTTCATATCGTCGAGGGTGCTTCGACCAACATTAAGATCACCACCAAAGCCGACCTCCTCCTGGCAGAAGCCATCCTAAAGACTTTGCCTAAACCTAAAGTCCCAGGACCTATCCATCCCTTTGCCGATGAAATGGAATGGCGCTAAGCCTTCGTCTTCATGGTTTCCGACCTCAGGAATAATGTCGGCTCATCAACACTTACGTAGGTTAACCGTCTCAACCATTGCGATACCCAAGCGAATGGCAACTGTCCAGAAATCTGTTCAATACGTTCCTGATTGGCTCTATCAACCGCTCTTATTAGAGCCTCGTCTGATTCCTAAGCCTTGGGGAGGGAATCGATTATCCGATAAGCTCGGCTTACCGTCATCGGCAGAGCCTATCGGCGAGGCATGGTTACTAAGCGATCATCCTATACATAAAAGCCGTGTTACTAACGTCGAAAGTGGGCGTTACACTTTAGGCGAATTAGTACTCCACTGGCCGGAAGCGATCTTAGGATATCCCGCCTCTAGATTCCCCTTGCTCATAAAGATCGTTGATGCCTGCGAGAACCTCTCAATTCAGGTGCATCCGGATGACACCACCGCGAAACATCTCGCCCCGAACGAAGGGGGAAAAACTGAAGCATGGCTTATATTAGAGGCTCGCGAAAACGCCCTAATTTATCTCGGTTTACGGCGGGGCATTGATCGTGAGACCTTAGTGCGCGAGTTAGTTCGAGGCGCTATCCACCTTTGTCTGAACACCTTCAGGGCCAAGCCCGGTGATTGCTACTATATTCCTGCGGGAACCATTCATGCCTTAGGAGCAGGGGTCTGTGTATTAGAGGTGCAGCAAAGCAGCGACGCGACCTTTCGACTTTACGACTGGGGGCGTGTTGACATCCAGGGAAAGCCGCGACCCTTACATATCGAAGCAGGCATAGCTGCCCTGCGCGAACCTAATCCCGAAGCCGGTCCGCAACAAGCCCTCCAACTCGACTCCGCTTGGGAACAGCTTATCAAGTGTCCCTACTTTTCCATGTACCGGCTTAGCTGGAGCGGTCAACAAGCCCTTGCGACACCGGGAATACTTATACCTCTTAGTCATGAAATCGCTGTTGAAGCAAGACATCGATACTTTTCTGTACGCCCCACTTATGCTGGATTATTTCCCGCTATACTAAACAGAGTAACCCTAGTTTCACGTTGTACCGCTCAGGTGATTTGGATCACCTGGCCCATGCCCGATATAGCAGCTTAGCTAGCAGAAACTAAAGCATCACTAAGTCTCATCCGACCCACCTCGAATGCGGATTCGCGTGGTCAGCGGTGGCGTGAAATCAGGAATCAGGGAGTTACCTACAGCATCCTCGATATTACTTTGAGCTGAGTTTCGCGGCCGGGCTAAGGGAGCCAAAAGATTAATTCCATCAAGGTCTTGATCTTCCTCCTGCACTACATATCGGAATACTAATTGATTAGTCCCAGTGCCAGATACGTATTCGGCTTTCCGCAGGCGTCCCCCAATAAGCAAACGCAGGTATGGCTTATTATCTCCTGTAAAAGTCACATTAACGTTCTTGGAAAACCGCACGGTCAAGGTGAGTTCGTCGCCTGCATTATATTGACCCGGATCTGGAACATCTATTTCTACGATAGTGGGCCGCACGGCATCTACCTTAACCCCTGCAGTGCTAGGTGCCGTGAAGCTAAGATTAGCATCATTGCCCGCAGCATCTTTGATGGTCGCTCCGTTTAGCAAGAACGTGCCCAGCACTTCGATGCCATCACTATCACTTTCGCCCTCCTGGAGACGGTAACCAAACACTAAATAATTCCCGCCACTTCCCCATAAGTAGTGGGCTTCGCGCAACTGATTGCCGACACGCAGCAGGATTGACGGCGTGCCCCCTGCTACGTTGACCGGGCTACTGAAGAATATACGGAAATCAAGCCGCTTTTGAGCAGGATAAGTACCATCAGGGGGTTTACCCACGTTCGTAATCGTAGGAGGTACGCCATCCACATTCACTCCGTTGAGCGGCCAAACAGTAAAGTTCAGGTTCGCATCATTTTGGGCGGCATCCTTGATAGTTGCCCCTGCCAATTGGATAGGCGAATGGATGGTAATCCCATCCGTATCTAAATGCCCACTTTGAACCGTATATCGAAAGGTGATCGTATTAGTACCGGAGCCGGAGAGATAAGTTGCAAAGACCGTCGTGTTGCCAACAGTGAGCTGCACCCGAGGCGTTCCCGTTGCCGTGTTTACATTGACTACCTCGCTAAAGGTGAACTGAAAATCCAGATTGTCGCCCAGTTGATAAGTGCCATTCGCCGGAGGAACGACATTCAGAATCGTGGGAATGATACCATCCACCAGAATGCCCGAGGTAGATGGGGTAGTAAAATTTAGGAAAGCATCGTTGTTGGCTGCATCTCGGATAGTGCCACCGTTGAGGTCTATACTACCCGCTAGGCCAATACCGTCAGTGTCCGTATCGCCAGCCTGAACCGTATAGGTGAAAGTCAAATTATTCCCGCTCACGCTAACGAAATTGGCGTAGCGCGTCACACCGCCAATATCCAAAGTGAGTCGAGGTGTGCCAGTAACCGTAACCGCCTCACTATACTGGATGGTGAAACTTAGATTGCTTCCTATGCCGTAAGTCTGGTTCGCGGGGACAGACACGCTAACGATCGAGGGAGGCACACCATCTACCAGGATATTACTAGTGGCGGGCGGGGAGAAGTTAGGATCGAAGTTAGATGAATCAGTTGGGGTGATGGTACCGCCATTTAGTTGAATAGGAGATACGAGCGCAATTCCATCGTTATCCAGATTACCCGCTTGTACAGTATAGATGAAAACTAAGGTACTAACATTAGTACTCGTCTGCCCGGAATATAGGGCGTTGACATTACCGCTGTTCAGTTGAATCGTCAGGGAAGGAGTACCACCAGCGGTGTCAACAACAACGTTTGTGGTCGAGCCACCAAGTTGCGCAGTGAAGGTGAGAACGTCGCCGATCTTATACGTCCCGGCCGGTGGTAACGTCCATCCTGTGATGCTGACGTCCGGAAGTGTGCGTCCCTCGAGCATGTCAAAACTCAGTCGAGTGCGGGAGTATGCCGGGGATGACCTATCGTTACCATATCTGCCGATCCCCCTACACATTTTCCTAAGCCAATGACGCAGCAGTTGCATAGGTGTCTCCTCGAGCAGCTCAGACCAGGTAGCAGGTCATGAAATGCTAAGATTGTGAGACCTCGTCTATCTAGTTTAGCATAACTTGCTTAGGAAATTAAGAGAGCATGGCGAAATTGCAACGACTGCATTTTCTGAATGGACTTTGGACAAGAAATGCCTGCAAGCGATAGCCTACTATCCTCATGACGACTCAGGCAAGACTTATGGTTGGAATGCGTGCGCTATGAACTTATCCTGAGTTAGGAGAGTTGAAACTTGCAAATTGCGAAGGGTAGTGTCGGCTTGACGGGGCGGAGCGATAATAATGATATTGCCGAGGTCGGCAGCGCAACCGTTATCTATCAGCTTTTGGGGCGCTATGAGTCGACCCTGATAGATGCTGTGGACGGCTGAAAGGGTGGTCATAGGGGCACGTCTGTCATGAGTGAGAAAGGCTCGGAAGAGCGCAAGATTATCTCAGACGAAGACTGGAAGGAACAGGCACGCCGAGAGGCGGAAGCGGCACAGGCAGCGATCGATGCAGAACGTCGGGCACAAACAACGAGTATGCCAGCCGCCTCTTTCGCGTTACTGGTGCAAAGCCTGGTGTCGCAGGCGCTCATCGCGTTGGGCGATGCCGAAAACCCGATCACGGGCCAGCGTCAAGCCGACTATGACCTGGCACGTTTCCACATTGATATGCTCGGCGTATTGGAGGAGAAAACGAAAGGAAATCTCACCCGTTCCGAGGAGAACCTGCTGCGGGGCTGGTTATTCGATTTGCGGCTACGCTATGTGCAGAAAAGCCAAGGGCCTGACCAAGGCACGCCACGCGCGGAACAGAGCTCTACCTAGTGCGGGAGCCGAGCCGCCGGAATGCAAGGAACAATGTCTCGCCCTTGAGAGGCACAAGGTACCTGGGAGCGACGCATGTTGGTCAGGCGTAAGTTGGGCGGAACTGGACGCCTTCATACAATAAGACACACATATCTTACTCGTGCGGGAATAGACGTGATTTCCTTGCGACTAAATTTTCGGGAGGTGGGAGAACCCATAAAGCGGAGGATTTCGGTATGCGGCGGCTAGGAACGGTGGTGTCAGCGATGGCACTCCTTGTGGCGGTGGGGCTCACGCAGGCTCAGGATAAAGAGGTTACTTTGAAAGGAACGATTACATGTGCCAAGTGCGAATTGAAAAAGGATAACGAATGTGCCACGGTCATTTTGGTTAAGGAGGACGGCAAGGAGTTGGTGTATTACTTTGACCAGGAAGCTCACAAAAAGTATCACGGGGAGATTTGTACCGGGGGTAAGGATGGCGTCGTCGCAGGAACAGTGATCAAGGAAAAGGACAAGCTGGTAATCAAAGTAAGTAAGCTGAGCTTCAAATAAGGAGCTTATCTGACTGGTTTGGGCTGATCTTTCGTCGCTAGCTAGCTGGTGTGCTTTTAGTTGCGCCAGATATGAGGGTGCTTCGTTTGCAGGAGGCGAGTAGTATAAGTTGCGTTTTTCCTGAGCGAACGAGAACTCAGAATGTTGTTATTGTGTTTTTTGACTACTCGCGACCGTTTGAAACTATCCCCAACCAGCCTGAAGGCAGAGGTCGCAGGCTTGACCGACGATTAAAAAGCCTGAGTTATTAGCCAACCCGTTATTGGAAACCGGTTAACGGAGAATCCCGGCAGTTACTCTTCTAGTTTATCCCAAACCATCCGGATCGTAATCGCTGCTTACGTAGTTGATAGTCGCCTTCAAGTTCCTCTGCGTGAATTTGCCGAATCTCCCTATAACACCACGGAATATTGATGCCTAGTGTGTTTACGAGATGTGACAAAGGCAAACTGACCTAGCAGTCTCTGGGCTTCTCACAAATTGAGAGTATTTCGAGTCGTGAAAGTTATAGAGATTCTACGTTGACGAAGGAAATTTCATGCTATAACAAAAACTTTTGCGCAGAACAAGTGATCTGTGCACCGTGGCATCTGGGTATGACGCCGTAAAGGAGCTAGATATGGGAATCTACCTTACTAGCGTATTGGCAGCTTTAGCAGTTTCGACTCCGGTCTATCACTGGGACTACGAACAAGCGGTGCATCATGCCATTGCCATGAAGCGCGATTTGGTCATCTATTTTCGTGAGGAGAATAACCAGGACGAGATATTTCGAGATCCGCGCGTATGGATACGGTTACACCGCTATGTGTTCGTGTGTTTACCAGTGAACTATGAGTATGATGGGCGCCGTTTATTGGACTATCCGGCATTTCGCCACATGCAAGGACGGGGCGGGGTGGCGGTGGTGGCGTGCCATGACCCGAATGCCGAGAATTTTCTCCAGGTCATTTCAGCCCACCCATTTGTGAAGAGCCGGTATCACTGGGTTCCCGATTACGGGCCGGAGCAAATCAGCCTCATTTTGGATTTCCCAAACTGGTTGTCCTTGACTCAGCGGAGCATGCTGTATGCGGTGTCCGTGCATCCTGACAAACCGCTCAGCGTAACGGGGGAGCCGCATGCCGCTTTGATGGAACATTGTGCATGGCACAGTGCGCGCCAAGCCAAGTTGCAATGGCAGCATCACGCGGATCTTCTGGCCGTTTCGCATCAATTGCAGCAGCGAGCGGGGCTCGTGTTGAACCACGCTTCGGAGGTGGTAGCGGAATCCTGGGGGCGCGTCTTTGGGGAGGAAACAGTGTTAGAGGCGGCCTTTTCCTGCGTGGATGCGTGGCGACAGTCGCCAGGACATTGGGCGGCTGTGTCGCGACCCTGCCGCTATTTTGGTTACGATATCCAACGTGGTGCAAACGGCACCTGGTATGCAACGGGCTTTTTTGGCTATTAGCTGGCGCGCTAATATCGTTGCATCTGGGCTAAAAACCGCGTTGTTTGCGAATTTCCTCCCAGAAGGGGAGTAGCTCTTTGGTGTCTTCGTCGGCAAGAAATTCCTGGAAGCGGGGTTTGAGGTTATGGTTGGAGTAGAAGGAGGCCAATAACTCGGCAGTGCTGCGTAAGGCACGTTCTTTGAGCTTCGGATCGGGGATGCGGCGAGCTTCCTGGTACTTGCAATAGACGAGATTGTAGCAGGCATCGAGATAAACGCGCAATATGACCCCGCCTCGTTCAATGTGGGGTTGCAACGCGGTGCGTAAGTTGTCCCAGCCAGCAATGGCGCCGCGTGGGCCGCTGTAAAACTCTTGGTCCTGCAGCAATAAGAGGCGTAAGGCCACGTACTGGGGATGCTTTTCTACTTTGGCTAGTTTCACGCCGTCCTCGAGCTTTTTCTGAGCCAGCTGAAACACAGCATTAGCATCTTCGGTACGTCCTGGTTCTTTTTTGAGGCGGCGCGCATATTGCCTTAAGTTGTCCACCTCGAGGTATAGCGTATGTTGAACGAGTCGCACCGCTTCGTCGACAGCCGTTTTGGCCTGTGGGTCTTCGGGTTTGCCCTGAACGGGCATGGGTGGACCTTCGGCGAGCATTTTCATAGCCTCTTCCCGCAGTGCCGAGGCCCGTTGGGCCGCCGCTTCGTATTCTCCGATACCTTGATAGCTGTCGATTATCCACAGGCGAAACTCGGTGGGCAGTTTCGTATCCTTGCTGATGTCGTCAAGGAAGGCCTTGAAATTGCGCCGGGTCTCTTCGAGTTCCTTAGCGGCAGCTGGTCCTTGACGTTCCAAGCGGCGGATTTGCTCGCGAATGTGAGCGGCTATCTCCCGTAAGATCGGTAACACACCCTGGCCGAGCTCCTGTTGGGTGCCGGCGCGATACAGTTCCTGCAGCAACTTCCGCGCTTCATCCATACGTTTCAGTTGTACCAGGGAGCGTAAGGCCAAGGTGATAACCCGTCCTGGACTGCCCGGGGGCAGGGATGCAGGGAGCTCGTTTTTTATAGCCGCGTTGATCAGGGGCTGGAGACGTTGATAGGCTTGTTGCGGTTGATTCAGGAGAGCGTGAGCCTCGGCGAGGAACAAAGCGGCTTTCAAGGCGCGAACTTCTTCGGGACTGTTGGGCTTGGGTTTTTGTTTGTCGAAAACTTCCAAGCTCCGGTTCAATAGTTTCAGGGCTTTATCTAAGTCAGGTGAGGGAGTGCTGAGGGGCTTGTTCTCTTTACGCATCTCGGTAGCGTGCAGGCGGAAATAAAGTTCGCCGGCCTCGGCCAGGGCTAGGGCATGATGAGGCGAGTTGGCGCTCACGTTTTCCCACAGAGTCGCGGCTTCGCGAAAGCGTCCCGAACTTTGATAGAAGAAGCCCAGCCAATAGCGTGCTTCGTCGGCTTCGGGTTCCTTGGGCCAATTCTTGACCACCAACTCCGCCATCCGGGAGAAGCGGCTCAGGTCTGCTGCAGCATGGCGAGGATTGTCCCGACTGCGCTGGAATAGTTCGCGATAGAGCATCATGGCTGCCGCTGCGGCTTTCCGGGCAAATGGGGAACTGGTGCTAGGATCGGTGGCCAGGTGTTCCAATATCACCGCGGCACGATAGAAGTCGCCTTGGGCGTAATAGGCGTTGAAGATAAACTGGGCCAAGTTCTCTTTATCGCGAGGATTAATTCCGCTCCCTCCCACTTGCAACGCACGCCGACTGGCTCGTAGTATGACTTCGTAATGCTTCCGTATCTCTTGCTCCAGCTTGAGCTTTTGATCGGTAGGGAGCTTCTGATCTTCTAGGAGCTGCATTTTCTCCCTGATCTCGTCGGCTTCTAAGCTAGCGCGGAGAAGCAGTTCCTCCACGGTGGAAAGTTGTTCAAGGGGTCGAGCGGTAACATCTCCCGCCAGGCGTAAGGCGTTGAACTTGACGAAGCGTGCCACCGAGGCAAATTCGGGGTTTCCTTCGATATCAGGGCCGAGCAACCGGAGAACCTCATGGGCTAACTTTCGTGCCGTTTCGGATTGACGTGCCTTTGGTCCCATGTCCTCCACTTCCTTGCGCAGCAACATGGCCAGGATTAGGCGTAAGTGTTGCGTTTCTCGGGCGGTGTAGGAACTGCGAAAGTCGGGACTTTTCGGTGAGGCGTACGTGTTGAGCCAAGTGCGGATGTCCCTTTGCAACGCTTCCCGCTCCTTGGCTTCCAGATCGGGTCGGTACCGATCCCGCAGTCGGAAATAGGCGACTAAGCGTTTAGCTTCGGCTGCAAGCGGCTCTTTAGCGAGTTCCACCGTCCTGAAAGCATTATCCTGCTCGGCTTGATTGAGGCCCGTTTGACTCAAGCCATACCAGGCCAAGCCGACCCAACCTAATGAATCTTCCTTACGATAATCGAACATCGACTTGAACAAGTCGGCGGCTTGTTGGCGCGTCTTACCTGCCTCAGCTTGTTGCTCCAAGTAACGCTCTTGCAAGAGGGATTTGGTATACAATGCCCGGCCGTGCTGCAATAACGTGTCCAGAAACTGACGGAGGGTACGTTGGCGCGCCGGGGGCCTCGCCTGCTCCAGCAAGGGCTTGAGAAGTTTAGTCGCCTCCCGAAACATCTGGTCGGCGCGATCGAATAGCGCGATAGCGTCTTTCGCCAAGGCCAGTGTTTGTGCTTTATCCGCAGTGTAACGCACCTCCGTATATTTCCCGTGTCCCTCGTTAGCTAAGAGTGTGGCCAGTTGCCGATACGCCTCTCCTAACGCGGGACTATTGGCCTTGGTTTTATCCTGAATGAAGGCCTCGTAGATTTGACGTGCTTCCTGGAGTAATTGTTGGCGCTCGGCGTCGCTGGAAGTAGTCTGGGCTTGTTGCAGTTTGGCCTCTGCCGAGTCGAGTACCAATAGATCGCGGACGACATTGGGAATGTCCTTCCGCTTATACAATTGCTGGGAAAATTCCTCAGCTAAATCGTAAAACCCTCGTTGCCGTAAACCGCGTACGAACTCCTGATACGGTGGTAAGTCCCCGCCCTCTTGAGCCGAGCCAGCCCCGGCCAGTAAACCGAGCGTCACTATCGTTCCGAGCAGCCGCCGAGCCATGACTCTTACTCCCGTTGCTTTCTGTCTTGGGCCACGAAGCAACTGCAGCAGCAATTTCACGAAGCCGACCATGGCTAACCCGAGTTCATCGTATTATAAGTGTAGGGTCTCAAGCGTCAAAACAGGAGGACGTGCTGGTGAAAGTTCTCGTCGTCGGGAAGGGGGGTCGGGAACACGCCTTATGCTGGAAGCTCCGGCAATCCCCCCGCGTCCAAGCTGTGTATTGTGCTCCCGGAAATGCTGGCACCGCCTTAGAAGCGATCAATATAGAAATTGAAGCTCACGAGATCGACCGCCTGGTTCGCTTCGCCCGCCAGGAAGGGATCGCGCTGACTGTCGTTGGGCCCGAAGAACCGCTGGCCTTGGGTATAGTGGACGCCTTTGAAAAAGAAGGGCTACGTATCGTCGGTCCTACCAAAGCCGCGGCCGAATTGGAAGCCAGCAAAGTCTTCGCCAAAGAATTCATGCGGCAGTTCGACATTCCCACTGCCGAGTTCCGCGTTTTCGATGATCCCGACTTGGCCAAAAAGTATATTGAGACGCGTGATCATCCGGTAGTCGTAAAAGCAGACGGCTTGGCGGGGGGCAAAGGCGTTATCGTTTGCAGCACGAAAGAAGAAGCGTTAGCCGCCGTTGACAAAATTATGGTCGAGCAAGCGTTCGGCCTGGCAGGGCGACGGATCGTTATCGAACGGCGTTTGGAAGGCCAGGAACTCAGCGTTTTTGCCTTGGTAAGTGGACGCACTATCGTCATGCTCGAACCTGTGCAGGATCACAAGCCCGCGTTTGATGAAGATCGCGGGCCCAACACTGGCGGCATGGGGGCGTTTTCTCCCACTCCCATCGAAACCCCAGAATTGATGCGGGAGATCCAACGCTCGATCCTGGTACCCGCAGTGCACGGCATGCGCTATTCCCGCCGACCCTTCCGGGGGATCCTGTATGCAGGTCTCATGGTTACGCCCCAAGGGCCGCGCGTGCTCGAATTTAACGTTCGCCTCGGCGACCCAGAAACGCAACCACTTATGATGCGTCTTCAAACCGACCTATGTGCCTTACTAGAGGCGGTCGCCTACGATAAATTAGAGGCATTCGCAGACACGGGCCTACAGTGGGATCCCCGACCTGCCGTGTGCGTCGTGTTAGCTTCGGAAGGCTATCCCGGGCCATACCAGAAAGGTCGTACCATTTTCGGGTTAGAGCGAGCTGCCCAGCTTCCGGATGTGAAGGTATTCCATAGCGGCACGAGATTTTCCGATGGCCGGATCGTCACCGACGGGGGTCGAGTTCTTGCCGTAACCGCGCTGGGCGAAAATCTTCTTGAAGCGAAACGTCGTGCTTACGAAGCCGTCAAGTGTATTGAGTTTGCAGGCATGTTTTACCGTCGCGATATTGCCGATCGTGCGATCCGGCGACTGCGCCTGCAACAACCACCCCGCGAACTCGGCCCGCAGACTCCTTGACTTGAGAATTAGCTTCCTTACACAGCCTGGCTCTGTTGACCCATTCACGGAGCATGAGGCGCACGGCGACCAGCTGAGCTAACGTTATAAGCGTGCACGAGCGTTGCTCTTGGCGCATGAGTTTCTTTCAGCGTATCGCTTAGCCGAAAATGTTTTGCACGGCCACCGCGGATTCATATCGCTGAACCGAAATCAATACCACGCCCCGAAGCGCTGGTTGTTATTGCGGAAACTCGGCCGCCTTATGTCGTGTCAGTTATTTACCACGGATGCCTAACAAGGAGCAAACGCAGATTTCCCAGGTATGCATGAGGAGAGCTAATAAAAGACGCTCTCAGCATCTTGGCAGGTAATTTTGCGAAACCGCGGCCCGTTTCCACAGTTTTCCCAAACTCACCGCGTACCATGCTCAGGAATCTGTGTTCATCCATGGTGCTTTGTTTTGTTGGACAAGGCCATATTGTACTCTCCATCTCCCGTAGGAGGGAAATAACATCCAGACTTGCTCTGGCTGCGACCGGAGCCGATTGCGGTAATCGGAGCCAAGTGCCATGAGGAGCGACTGGCGTAACCGCTACGAACTGGCCGTCGAGGCAGCGCAGCGTGCCGGCCAACTGGCTCTTCGCTATTTCGATCAGCCGAGCCTGAGTGTCGAATGGAAAGCGAACCAAAGTCCTGTTACACTCGCCGACCAGGAGGCCGAGGCCCTGCTGCGCCAAACGTTATTGGAGCGTTTTCCTAGCGACGGTTTCTGGGGCGAAGAATCGGGCCAAGTGGCAGGCACCAGTGGCTATCGTTGGATTATTGACCCCATTGACGGCACACGCAACTTTGTCCGAGGTATTCCTCTGTGGGGCACGCTGGTAGCGGTGGAATATCACGGCGACCCGATAGCGGGCGTTGTCTGTTTCCCTGCTTTGGGATTGACTTATCGCGCATTACGAGGCGATGGCGCCTACCGCAACGAACGCCCACTTCGCGTCTCCGACGTGAGCCAACTCAGCGAGGGCATGCTCTTCTATTCTGGCGCCAGTTGGTTTCTCGCCAGCGGCTGCCGCGGCGCCTTCATGGAAATGTGTCTCCGTTCGCAACGGCAGCGTGGTTTCGGCGATTGCTACGGTTTCGTCCTCGTCGCCCAAGGTTCCGGGGAAGCAATGATCGACTATGGTGTCAATCCGTGGGATGTGGCCGCCATTGTGCCGATTCTCGAAGAAGCAGGGGGACGATTCACCGATTGGTCGGGCCAACGCACCTTCCATCGTCCCGATGTGTTAGCGACTAACGGGAAAGTCCACGCCGAAATACTTGACATTCTCCGCAACTATTGCCGACAGGACTTCGATCCCCGAGAACTTGCCGAGCCGCACCGCATCACTTGAAACCCGACCTATTGGTATTCCTCCCGAGGCGGATGAAACACATCCAACGCTCGTAGCCCTTCCGCCGAGGCAATCACCTCATGCGGCACATTACTGGGAATGATGTAACGGTCCCCCGCACGCAGTTCCTTCTCCATATCGCCGACTCGGAACAACGCCCGACCTGCAAGCACCAATCCGATTTGCTCATGCGGATGCTGATGCCGCGCCACCACCGCTCCCGGCCTCATTTCCACTAACGAGCACATCACACGCTCGCTCCACCAGGTGCTGATCCATACCCCGGGAAAGATTTCATGGCGGGGACAATCTTCTGTCGTCAGAAAGGGAATCGGTAACTGCCGACTCATGAGGCCTCGGCCTGACTCCAATGTCGCTTCAAAAGACTAAAGGCAAAGCCCAGGTTCCGCTCGCAAGCATCACGGGTAATTTCGCAAGCCCCCACCCAAGGCATTAATCACCTCGGCGCGGTTGCGAATAATCAGAACTTTCCGCACGGGGTCATACACAATGGTGCCTAATCCACCGCTGCCATCGGGCTGACGCCAACTATCGGGGGCCACCGTGGTCGTAATGATTTGAATCAATTGGGCCACCTGCATGGCCTCCTGCTGCGCCTGCAACCACTGCCCTAACGGCGTGAACGAAAAAGCGCCAAACCAGCCGTTGACACCTAATAAGTCCTCGATCGGATAATACCGCGTCACCAACTGCTGAGCCGCTCGGGCAGGGGTCATCACCTCGATCACCTCGTTCCTGATTACGTATTCCAGCCCGACCCGCGCCAACACTGTCCGCAGCACAGTCCGCTTGGTTACGCCTTTCGGCAACCGCACGTTGACTAACGCCTGTAAATCCAGGTTGGCATCCTTCAATTCGTTCTCATCCACGACAATGGGATGGCCGATCAGCTTCTCCAGGTCTTTGAGTACCTTCTCCAGCGACACACCATTCCATTCGACCGGCTGGGTTATTGTCTCGCTCAATGAGCGAAGGATAGCCTTTTCCTTCTCGGTCAGTGGCACCATACCATTGCGGTACTTTTCGGCACGCTTGTTCACCCGCGCCCAATATTCGGCGGGAGGGAAGGTGATATCGCCCGTAATGGGCGTCGAAGCTTCTAGTAGGTCCCTCATCACCTTAGCGGCTGCCACTTGCCGTTCCCGCTGAATATCGCGCATGTCTCGCAACTCGCCGGCGATGCCCGTTTGCCGACGTAGGACCGTCGAGAGTTGTTGCACTTGCTCATGATTCGGATGACGCTTTTCCAACTCCGCCAACAACTTTGCCGCTGCCGAATATTCCCGTAGTTCAATCAATCGGCGGATAGTGTCGAGTTCCTGCCTGATACTGGCCTCCACATCGACAGGTGAAAGTTTCCATTCGCTCGGAGGTGGTACGGGCTTTCCCGGCGCTTGTGCTAATCGAGCTTCGGCCTCGCGCAGTCGCTGCGCCACGAAACTTCGCAACTCAGTACGCCGACCAGGTGCCAGGGCACGATCCTGATCCAAAATCCGCTGAGCCACCTGTAACAGCCGCACGGCCTCCGCAGGTTCGCTCGCCAAAAACTTGCGGGCCTGGGACAGCAAAGTCTGAATGTCCGCCTCTACCCGCTGCGCTTCGACTTGTTGCCGCTTGAAAAAGTCATCCCCACCGACCGGCTTACCCTGCCCCAGCACCAGCCCAGGCACCAGTAGCCCCACCACCAAACCCACCTTTCGCAACATGGCTGACTCCTTTTGCTTCATTTCACCTTCCCGGTTCGACTGTGCCCCTTATAGGGTTTACGCCCCAAGGCACCAAGCTTGCGCCAAGATGATAATTTTTCTCGCGCCCATATTGAACCCTAGGGCCTGCGCTTGCCACAGTAGCGTCCTTGCCTAATCACGATCCCCTGGTTAATGATAGCCCGAACTTATTGCCCCTGCCACAAGAATCGGTACAAGCATGGCCGAGATATCTCAACTGACTTGGACACCTCGACATGATGACACTTACCACGTAGCCAGTCCCTGGTGGGAACTTGTTTGGCACCCAACGCAGGGACTGACGCAACTTTGCTTCGGCCCGAACGCGCAGCCGATCCCAGCCGTTCTTGGTTTAACCCGAGTTACGACACAGTCCGACAACTGGGACCTAAGCGAGGAACCACCCGCCGACGCTTTCGTGCAAGACAACCGAGTCACGGCCAGTTGGCCTGCTACGGACACGCGGCCCGTTGAAATCCACGCTCGCTGGATTCTCGAACCTTGTCGCTTTTGGCTTGAAATTTCCCTCTTGACGCCCATGCGCTTGCAGGAACTCGCCATTTATCCGCAAAGCCGCCTCGGCTCCTGCCTCCGCCACAGTTGTCCCGACCTCCACCCCGAAGTATTCGCGCTACTCGCGTTCCCTCGAGCTGTCCCGGAGTGGGCCTACTTGCAACTCGCCCCACGCACTGACACTTTCACCTCTCACCTCGAGCCTGACGGCACGGTGCGCTTTGGTCTATTCCAGGAAGACCTCGAAAAAGGCGTGGTTTTACGCACCCGCCTACTCGCCACGTTTCTGCGCGTGGCGCAAGCCGACGTTCTGGCCCCGGAAATCGCCCGAACATTCGCCCAAGCTCCGCCTGACTTGAGCCGCTAAATCAATTGCTCCCAATCTGCTTATCGTCGCCTCCTGAACACAGTCGCGTTCAGCTTGGATTGTGCTCTGAGTCTAGGGCCTGGTAGGCACGGGCTTAGTTGGCTCGAATTTTCTCTCGCACGATCGGCTCAGCCTCCGCATACAGTTAATTGGAGGGGGCAACGGGAGCCGACTATGGGACATGCGGTAATCGTCGCGGCAGTGCGGACGCCGATCGGCAAGTTTCTCGGCACGTTGAGTGGCCTCAGTGCTGTGGAACTAGCCACGCACGCCGTTCGTGAAGTCTTGCGGCGAACCTCGATTGACCCCGCTGCAATCGACGAGGTCATTTTCGGTCAAGTTATACAAGCAGGACAAGGTCAAAACCCGGCACGTCAAGTAGCTCTCCGCAGTGGTTTGCCACCCACTGTCTCCGCGTTCACGGTCAACAAGGTGTGCGGCTCGGGCCTGAAAGCGGTGATGCTCGCCGCCCAAGCCATTCGCGCAGGCGATGCCAAGCTCGTCCTGGCCGGCGGCATGGAAAGCATGAGCCAAGCCCCGTTCTTGCTTTTGGGCGCTCGTCAGAATTGGCGCTACGGCCACCAACAAGCCCACGACGCTCTGCTCCGCGATGGTCTTTGCTGTGCCTTCGAAAATTGGCATATGGGCGAGGCGGCCGAGTATATTGCCTCCCGTTACAGCATTTCCCGCGCGGAACAGGACGCTTACGCCCTCGAAAGCCATCGCCGAGCCACGCAGGCTTGGCAACAAGGTTGGTTCCGCGAGGAAATTGCGCCCGTTACGTACAACCATCAGGGTCAATCGCGAACCGTCGAGCGCGATGAAGGATTCCGCCCCGACACGACTCTCGAAGCGCTCGCAAACCTGCCTCCGGCTTTTTGCGCCGGCGGCACCGTGACCGCCGGTAACGCTTCGATGCTCAGCGACGGCGCCGCAGCCCTTCTCGTGGCCGACTCCCACACCGCAGAACGGCTCGGTCTAAGACCGCTCGCCCGCATTATCGCTTACACCACATCTGGCGTGGCGCCAAAGGACTTATTTATCGCCCCAGTGTCGGCTATTCGTGCCGTATGCGACCAGGCGCGGCTAGGCTTGCCCCAGGTTGACCTCATCGAACTCAACGAAGCCTTCGCAGCCCAGATGCTCGCCTGTTTACGTGAATTAGGTCTGCCTCGCGAGCAAGTGAACGTCCAAGGGGGAGCCATTGCCCTGGGACACCCCATTGGCGCTTCCGGCGCTCGCGTGCTTACTACGCTGATTTATGCC
Organism: Gemmatales bacterium; assembly: GCA_025060195.1. Classification (GTDB taxonomy): domain Bacteria; phylum Planctomycetota; class Planctomycetia; order Gemmatales; family HRBIN36; genus HRBIN36. Next base: position 83,423 of record JANXCQ010000018.1, read on the forward strand.
CTGCAACGCCGTCACCTTCGCACTGGCATCGCAGCTCTTTGTCTGGGCGGGGGCAACGCGGTCGCCATGCTCATCGAAGCCATCTATTAGCCCTAAACCAAGACTACGCCCAGCCATCAAAGTTGCTCAGCAGGTCTATCTCCAAGCCTCCGTGAGGAAGATTCATGAGCACTGTAAGTAGGGAATCTGCCCGTCGCGCTTATCTGGCAGAACTACAAGCCAGTCCTGGGCGAGCCGAACCTCCCACCACCGTCAGCGGACGCGAGGTCGCCCCGCTCTATACCCCCGACGATCTGCCTGGTTTTGATTATGAATCGGAGCTCGGCTATCCCGGACAATATCCTTACACCCGTGGTATTCACGCCTCGATGTATCGCGGACGATTGTGGACAATGCGCCAGTTTGCTGGTTTCGGTACCGCCAAGCAGACGAACCAACGGTTTCATTTCCTCCTGGCCAAAGGACAAACAGGACTTAGTACTGCGTTTGACCTGCCGACGCTCATGGGACTGGATAGCGACGACCCTCGCGCCAGCGGTGAAGTTGGGCGCCTCGGTGTCGCTGTAGATACCATCGAGGACGTTCATGACCTTTATGCCCAGATTAATCTTCACGAGGTCTCCGTTTCAATGACGATTAATGCCCCAGCGATTGTGATATTCGCCTTCTTCCTGGCTCACGCTCAAGAACGAGGTTATGACTGGAAAAAATTACGCGGCACGATTCAGAACGATATCTTGAAAGAGTTTCACGCGCAGAACGAATTTGTTTTTCCGCCCGAACCTTCGGTACGCTTAGTGATAGACTTAGTGGAGTTCTGCACTAAGTATGTTCCGCAGTGGAACACCATCTCTATAAGTGGTTATCACATTCGCGAAGCAGGAGCCACCGCAGTTCAGGAGTTAGCCTTTACCTTGGCAGACGGTTTTCACTATGTGGAAAAAACTTTAGAGCGAGGCTTAGACATAGACGCCTTTGCGCCGCGACTAAGTTTTTTCTTTAATGCCCATAATGATATTTTCGAAGAAGTGGCTAAGTATCGCGCCGCCCGTATTCTGTGGGCCCAGGCTATGCGTGAACGTTATAGGGCGAAGAATCCCAATTCGTGGAAGCTGCGCTTTCACTGTCAAACTGCAGGATGCACTCTACAAGCACAGCAACCCGAAGTAAACATTATTCGCGTTGCGTATCAGGCATTAGCTGCTGTCTTAGGGGGCTGTCAGTCCCTCCACACAAATAGCCTAGATGAAACTTTATCGCTGCCGACCGAGCGCACTGCCACCTTGGCCTTGCGCACCCAACAGGTGCTCGCCTACGAAACTGGGGTTACCAATACAGTTGATCCTTTAGGCGGCAGTTACTATGTCGAGGCACTTACCCGTCAAATGCGCCAAGAGGCTGAGGCTTATTTTCGACGTATTGAGGAAATCGGCGGGGTAATTGCTGGTATCGAAAACGGCTTTTTCCGACGTGAGATTGCGGAATCCGCGTATGCCTATCAACGCGAAATTGAGTCCCGCCGCAAAATTATTGTGGGCGTGAATGCTTTCGTGGAGCCCGAGCAGACACCTATAGAAATCCTCCGCTTAGACCCCGCTGTCGAACGTGAGCAAATTGAACGGCTACGACAAATCAAGGCCCGTCGGAGTCGAGAAGAAGTCGAGCGGCACTTGCAAGCAATTCGCCGTGCCGCAGAGCGAGGTGAGAATCTGATGCCCGTTCTCATCGAAGCTGCCCAGGCGCGGATTAGTGTCGGCGAAGCTATGCAGGCTATGGCTGACGTCTTCGGCCGCTATGAACGACCGCCCACCTGGTAGGGCTAACTACTTGTCCGCCTATGAATGCATCGTCTAAGAGAATTGTTTTGGCAAAAGTCGGCTTAGATGGGCACGACCGGGGCATCAAGGTCGTAGCACGGGCCTTGCGCGATGCAGGGTTCGAAGTGATTTATCCCGGTCTTTGGCTTAGCCCCGAAGCAGTTGTACGCGTTGTCGCCGAGGAAGACGCCGATTGGTTGGGTATTAGTATCCTTAGTGGGGCTCACTTAATCTTAGTGCCGAAAGTTCTCGACTTATTACGTCAACAGGGACTTAGTCACGTCCGAGTAGTAGTAGGTGGCACGATTCCTGAAGAGGACGTCCCCGCCTTATTAGCCTGTGGCGTGGAAAAGGTGTTCGGGCCAGGTTCGCCGTTATCTGATATAGTTGGCTATTTCAGAGGCAGTCAGCCGGTCCCACAGACTTAGTTTAACATAAGACTGCAAATTGCGTCAATAAACGCTAATTCATTAGCACCTGATTATAGGAAATACACATAAGTAAAGCGAAGAGCCACGAAAGCTATATTAGACGCAAGCTCCTAAGTGTTGGGCATCATCATGGCTCCCGCGACCGAAACATTTCTCCGCGACGAAAAAGATTTATCGTCTATCTGGGATGCTTATGAGCGGGGCGATAGACGAGCCTTAGCCCGATTATTGACTTGGGCCGAAAATCCTCAATATCGGCCGATGTTGTATCAACGGTTGCGGTCGAGAACGCAACAACCAGGCAGTTTCGTCCTAGCAATCACGGGCAGCCCAGGCGCTGGTAAAAGTACGTTAATTGGCAAACTCCTGCCCGGCATTCGCCAACGGGGCCATACTGTGGCCGTTTTAGCGTGCGACCCACGCAGTCCAGTGAGCGGCGGCGCATTGCTGGGAGATCGAATCCGTATGCCCGTGATGGTGGAAGATCAAGGGGTTTATATTCGCAGTCTCGCGGCACCTCCAGGCAGGCAAGGAATAGCGGAAAACTTAGACATTCGCCTAGCTTTATTAGAGCGCTTCGGCTTTGACTGGATTATCGTAGAAACTATAGGAGTCGGGCAAGCGGATGTTGCCATCGGCGACTTGGTAGATTGTGTTACACTACTGATTCCTCCCGAAAGCGGCGATGAAATTCAGTGGGAAAAGGCGGGATTATTAGAGGTGGCTGATTTAGTCGTCGTGAGTAAAGGCGACCTGCCTGGAGCCGGACGTACCGCTGCACAATTACAACAAACTCTCAATCTTCCGGGCTTCCCTGCCAAGCCGATTCTGGTAGTTAGTGCGGCCAAGGGCACGGGACTTAGTGACTTAGTTCAACAATTAGAGACGAGTCCGCGGCGTCGGCAGCAGGAAGAGAGTCAGGCGCGCCGGCTGTTGCTACTGGCCCAGGAAATCTTGGCGCAGCGCTTTCGCGAACGAAGGGAACTGGTCGCTCAACTTATGGAAATGGCACGGCAGCAGGGTTGGGACGATTGGCAAGCCGCCAGCCAGCTAGCCCGTGGGCTTATGGCGAACCATGCTGCCGATTCGCCATGAGATATTTGGGCGAAGCGCGTTGTCGAAGCGTTGAAGCGGCTACGGTCCCAAACGCGAATGCGAGGACGAGCGGGCTAATGCATGGTTGAGTGGTAGGTGGTAACCATAAGATAAACCCGAAATCCTGCATCGAAGGACGCCAACAAACAAGCAACTAGGAGCCTGGCGATGAAGGCAGTGATTTTCGAGCAACACGGAGGCCCTGAGGTCTTGCAAGTGCGTGACGTGCCTTTGCCTACACTGGAAGAGGACGAGGTGTTGGTCGAAGTTCGGGCGTGTGCACTGAATCACTTGGATTTGTGGGTACGGCGTGGCTTGCCAGGGGTAACGCCCATGCCGCACATCGGTGGATGCGAGGTAACCGGAATCGTGGCCGCCTTGGGTCCGAAAGTCACGGGATTAACCGTGGGTCAACGGGTGATGATCGCCCCGGGTCTGTTACCGCGGCAGGTCAGCGACTGGACAACGGCGGGCTTAGATCATCTTGACCCTGATTATCGCATCCATGGTTATCAAACCCAAGGCGGATTCGCCGAGTTCAGCAAGGCACGAGCCTGCGATGTGATCCCGATCAGCGAGGCTTGGTCCTTTGAGGAATGGGCTGCCGTGCCACTGACGTTCCTCACCGCATGGAACATGCTCCTAAGGCGAGCCCATCTCCAGCCGGGAGAAGACGTCTTAGTCCTGGGCGCGTCGAGCGGCGTCGGTGTGGCGGCGATTCAGATTGCTAAATTCGCCGGAGCACGGGTCATCGCCGTCGCAGGTGGCCCAGAAAAATGTCGCCGCGCTGAGCAACTCGGCGCCGATTACGTCGTCGACTACACGCAGCATGACGTGGCTCAGGAGGTACGCAACATTACCCAAGGTCGGGGCGTAGATATCGTCTTTGAACATATCGGGCAAGCGATGTGGCAGGCAGCCCTGAAATCGCTGGCGCGCAACGGCCGCATCGTGACCTGCGGTGCCACCACAGGTCCGAAAGTCGAACTCGACTTGCGTTTCTTTTTCACCCAGCAACTGGTGGTTACGGGCGCCTACATGGGTAGCCGTCATGACCTACTCACCGTCCTTCGACTGGTCGAACGCCGCCAGCTGCGTCCCGTGATTGACTCGGTGTTCCCGCTGGAACAGACGCGCCAGGCCCAAGAACACATGGAACAACGACGCATGTTTGGCAAGATTGTCATCCGCGTAACGAAATAATCCGCATTCCGCAGTAAAATGCCAATGCTCAAGGTGAACTGCGCTACTCCGCCGGGCTAAGAACAAGTGAGCCTCAGCCATGAGCTATCGGCGCGAACAATTCCGCCTCCTTGAGGAGAACATCAATAAAGTCCTCTTAGGCAAACCGGAAGCGGTGCGTCTGGCCCTGATAGCGCTGCTGGCCGAGGGGCACGTGTTAATCGAAGACGTACCAGGCGTCGGCAAAACGTTATTGGCTAAGGCGCTGGCGCGAAGCATCGACGGCGTGTTCCATCGTATCCAATTCACGCCCGACTTGTTGCCCAGCGATGTTATCGGCACCAGCGTCTTTCACCCACCCAGTAACGAATTTGTCTTCAAGCCTGGGCCAATTTTCGCCAACATCGTGCTGGCCGACGAGATCAATCGCGCCACACCTCGCACGCAGAGTGCGTTGTTAGAAGCCATGAGCGACCGTCAGGTGTCCGTGGATGGCATCACATATCCGTTGCAAGCCCCCTTTTTGGTCGTGGCCACGCAAAACCCTTACGAATACCAAGGCACCTATCCTTTACCCGAAAACCAACTTGACCGCTTTGCCATACGGCTGCGATTAGGCTATCCTGACCGCCATATCGAAAAATCGGTTCTCGTGCAACATCGTCTGGGCGAGCCGGTGGATACCCTTCAGCCTGTCGTGAGCCGCGAGGACATTCTAGCTATGCAGGCTGAAGTGCGCCAGGTGCGCATGGAAGAGAGCCTGTACGATTACCTGCTTGATATCGTCTCTGCAACTCGGCAACGGCCCGACGTGCAGCTGGGCGTTAGCATTCGCGGGGCGTTGACCCTCTATCGTTGCGCCCAAGCTCTAGCTTACTGTGAAGGTCGAGACTTTGTTGTGCCCGACGACATCAAGCGTTTGGCTATTCCCGTGCTCGCTCATCGCATTTTCCTGACGGGCTACCGCTACGACGGTCAGGCGCAGAATTGCGAGCGCGTGATTGCCGAAATCTTGGAGGCGACCCCCGTGCCTGTCTAGGAGCCGTAACTGTTCTGAAAAACGCTTGGGACAATTATCCAGGAGCAAACGTATCGTGGGCGCCACGTTGCTGGAAGGAAAGGTCATTGAGCAACACCGCACCCTCGTGTGTCCTGAACCGACGGCGACCGTCTCGCAAGGAGAAAAAGCCGTTCACGACGCGGACGAAATGTTGCATGAAATCGAATATGGTCGCCGCGTGGAAGTGCCAGCCATGGGAATTTTAGCGATCCGACTGGCCAGCCAAATCGGGGCCTTGCTGCGTAATTATGGCGAGATGAACAGGCTAGGCTGGCATGTGGTCGAGGGTCTGTTCGTGCTTGATGCCGAACGAGACCTACGGCGTCGGCCCGATGTGGCGTTTGTCTCCGCCCAGCGTTGGCCCTTGGACAAGCCGCTGCCCGCGCAAGGCGACGCCCCCGTGGTGCCCGACTTAGTCGTGGAAGTTATTAGTCCGAACGATACGGCGGAGAAGTTGTTGACTAAACTCCTGGAATATTTCCGCCACGGCGTGCGTTTGGTTTGGGTAGTCTATCCCCTGCAGAAACTGGTGTACGTGTACACTGGGCCGACAGCGGTGCGGATACTGACGGAGCAAGACGAGTTGGACGGTGGTGAGGTGTTACCTGGCTTTCGCCTCCAGCTGGCCGAACTATTCGCCGCCGTGCCCGTGGAACGACGAAGTTGATGAGTAGC
>JANXCQ010000019.1 GCA_025060195.1 Gemmatales bacterium
GCAGGGGATTTTGTGCAGGAGCGTTTAGGTTATTTGTGGCCATATTATCCTTTGGTCATGTTAGCTCAGCGAGCCAAATTCGCTCAAAGCATTGGTCAGGGCTATGATGCAGCATATCTATTTTGCCGTGGGATAATCACTTCTTTTAAGCTTTATTTAGTTTAGACAACTAGTCGTAATGGAGAGGCTATTCCTCACTAGACGGAGTTGGTGCAGCTGGGCTAGGAGGCGATTGGAGTAATTCGTGGGCACCTTGTTCGAGGAGGCGGAGGGCCAGTTGTTCGCCGATGGTGGCAGCTTGGGGTGCGGTGGCAGTTTCCGTGCCTTCGAGGCAGCGAGAGCCGTCGGGCGAGAGGATCATGCCGTGCAGAGTGAGATGGGGACCCGCGATGGTAGCGTGGGCGGCGATGGGTACTTGGCAGCCACCTCCTAAGCGTCGCAGAAACGCGCGTTCGGCGGTGACTGCTAACCAAGTAGCGGGGTGGTTGATTTGTCGAACGACTTCGAGGGTGGCGATGTCATCGGCTCGGCATTCGACGGCAATGGCCCCTTGACCCACGGCGGGGGTCCAGGTGCGGACGTCGAGTCGTTCGGTGATGGCGTGGCTCAGTCCGAGTCGGGCCAGACCTGCTTCGGCGAGAATGAGGCCGTCAAGATTTTCCGTGTCGAGCTTACGGAGGCGGGTTTCGACATTGCCGCGGATCGGCACAATCTCCAAGTCGGGGCGCAGACGTTTGAGCAGAGCCTGACGGCGCAGACTGGCGGTGGCAATACGACCTGCAGGGGGTATGGCCTTCAAGGACGGATATTTTCGGGAGATGAACACATCATTGGCCGGGCCTCGCGCGGGTACGGCAGCGAGGAGTAATCCTGGTACGGGAATGGTGGGCAGGTCTTTGAGGCTGTGCACGGCGAGATCGACATCGCCCCGCAGCAGGGCTTGCTGGATTTCGCGGGTGAAAACGCCTGTACCGCCAATGCGCGCCAACGGGGCATCGCGGAGTACGTCGCCGGTGGTGCGGATGATTACCAATTCGACGGTTCGTGGCGCCACTATGGGGCGGAGCAGGTCGGCAATGTGTTCCGCTTGCCAACGTGCCAGGGCACTGCCACGGGTTCCCAGCCGTAATGGCGTCATCGTGGTCGGGGTCGCTTGGTTTGCTGCGGCGGAGAGCACGTGAGCCGAGTTAAGAGACTCGCTCATCGTTGGGTTATTGAGGTCACAACGCTGAATAGAGCCAGTTGCTAGAATTGTAGCGAGTGGCTTCAGTAGAGGGGGAATATGACAAGGTGGAAACTTCATGGTACGACGATTTTGGCCGTCCAGCATCGCGGTCAGGCAGCGATGGGAGGAGACGGCCAAGTTACCATGGGTAGCGTGGTACTCAAAGGGGATGCGCGGAAGATCCGTCGGCTTTATCAGGGACGAGTGTTAGTGGGCTTTGCCGGGGCTGCAGCCGATGCTTTCGCTTTGTTAGAGCGCTTTGAGGCCAAGCTCAACGATTACCAGGGAAGTGTGCCCCGTGCGGCAGTGGAGTTAGCGAAGGAATGGCGGATGGATAGAGTGTTGAGGCGGCTCGACGCCATGCTCGTGGCGATGGATCGCGACAGTCTGCTCTTGCTGAGTGGCACGGGCGAGGTGATCCAGCCAGAGGATAACGTGTTAGGAATTGGTTCGGGTGGGGCTTACGCGGTAGCGGCAGCGCGGGCGTTATTGCGCCACACGAATTTGACCGCGAAGGAGGTGGTGCGGAGTGCGTTGGAGATTGCCGCGGATTTGTGCATTTATACGAATCGCAATATCGAGATTGAGGAAATTGGCACCTAATGGGAAAGGAGCGAGCCGTGGTGACCGAACTGACGCCGCGGCAAATCGTCGAGGAGCTGGATAAGTACATTGTGGGTCAGGCAGCGGCTAAACGAGCAGTGGCGATTGCTATTCGCAACCGTTGGCGGCGCTGGCAGCTGCCGGCAGAAGTGCGCAAGGATGTCCTGCCGAAGAACATTATCATGATCGGCCCGACAGGCGTGGGGAAAACGGAAATTGCGCGGCGTTTGGCCATGCTCGTCGGCGCGCCGTTTTTGAAGGTGGAAGCCACGAAATATACCGAAGTCGGTTATGTGGGGCGCGATGTCGAGAGCATGATCCGCGATCTCGTTGAGGTAGCCGTGGGCATGGTGCGGCAGCAGCAGCGTCAACTGGTCGAAGCGCAGGCGCGCGAGCGCGTTGAGGAGCGCTTGCTCGATTTGCTGTTACCGCGGAGCCGACGTCGCGACGAGGACGACGAAGATTCCGAGCGTCAGCAGCGCGCTCGGGAACGGTTGCGGCAACGGTTGGAGGCTGGAGAACTGGAAGATCGCGAGGTGGAAATCACGGTCGAGCAAAAAAATGCGCCTTTCCACGTATTCACCGTCATGGGCATGGAACAAATGGAGGCCGAGTTGCAGCGTATGTTTGAGCGACTGTTTCCCCGGGAACGGACACGCCGACGGTTGCCTGTGCGCGAAGCGCGCAAGGTGTTACTCGAGCAGGAAGTAGATGCGTTGATTGATCGGCAAGCTGTGATCGAAAAAGCGGTCGAATTGACGGAAAACCATGGCATTATTTTCATTGACGAAATTGACAAGATTTGTGGTCCACCCGCGCAACATGGCCCGGACGTATCGCGACAAGGAGTGCAGCGGGACTTGTTGCCCATTGTCGAAGGCACGACGACGCAGACGCGTTACGGCCCGGTGCGTAGCGACCACATTCTGTTCATCGCGGCTGGAGCATTCCATAGCTCGAAACCCTCCGACCTGATGCCAGAACTGCAGGGGCGTTTCCCCATCCGCGTGGAATTGCAGGATTTAACCCGCGAGGATTACCTGCGCATCCTGACGGAACCGAAGAACGCGATTACGCGGCAATATCAGCAGTTACTCAGTACCGAAGGAATCGAGCTTCAGTTCACCCCTGATGCTTTGGAGGCGATTGCCGAGATTGCTTATGAAGTGAACCGCACGACGCAGAATATCGGAGCGCGGCGGTTGCATACCGTGGTGGAGAAAGTCCTGGAAGAAATCAGCTACCAGGCTCCCGAAATGAAGGAAACGCAGGTGGTCGTGACCGGGGAATACGTACGGCAGCGATTGGCCGACATTCTGCGGCGTGAGGACCTGAGCCGATTTATTCTGTGACACTATGCTCCTCGAACTGGTGGACGTGGATTTTGCGTATGGTTCGCGGCCAGCTTTACGAGGGGTCTGCTTACGGTTGCCCGAAGGCCGTATTGGCTTACTCGGGCCGAACGGTGCAGGAAAATCCACGTTATTGCGAATTCTCCTGGGATTGCTGCGTCCGCAACGCGGCCACGGCTACGTGTTGGGCTACCCGCTTAGCGATTTAGATTACCGTGTGCGCCGCAGTATCGGGTACATGGCGGAATCGGACTGTTTTGTCCCTGGCCTGAGCGGCGTCGAGTACGTGGCCCTGGCGGGAATGCTCTACGGGTTGCCGCGGCAAGAAGCATGGCGCAGCGCTCATCGTGTCCTGGATTTGTTGGGCTTGGAGGAAGCGCGGTATCGCCGATTGGAAGAGTATTCCACGGGAATGAAGCAACGTCTCAAGCTGGCGCAGGCCCTGGTGCATCGACCACGTCTGGTATTGTTAGATGAACCGACGTCCGGCTTAGATCCCGCCGGTCGAGAGGCATTATTGGATTTGCTGGTTAGTCTAGCTCAAGAGCTGTCACTAAGTGTAATTTTGTCCACGCACATATTAGCCGATGTAGAGCGTGTCTGTGAGTATGTGGTAATGTTGCAGGAGGGTCGCGTGTGGGCGGAGGGTACGTTGGACCAGTTTCGTCGGCCCCTGGCCCAGCAATATATCCTCAAGGTGCGCGGTGCGGTTCCGAGTCTGTGCCAGGCCCTGGTCAGGCAGGGCGTAACGATTTTGCAAACGGACGGGCAGCTGCCCTCCGAATTAGGGCTGAGCGCGTTGCGCGAGGCAGGTCAGGAAACTCAGTCCGATGACGCAGCTACGCTCGGCCCTGAAACGGCCGGTGGCGACAGTTTTCAAAAGAAGTGGTTAAAGGAGAACGCTGGGCCGTCGGCTAGCACACTACATAACCTTCGAGTGCGCGTGCCCGAGGGTTGGCTGCCGCGCCGGTTTTTTGAGTTGGCTCAGGCCCATGATTGTATCGTACACCAGGTCACGCCAGATACGTCGCTATCCTGGTGGGCGGTGCTGCCTCGGGAATAAATGCGTTGAGGACAGGTGAAGCAACGTCGCGCGGGCCAGTTATCATTAGGTCTCATTGAACAACAGAATCAACAGTGTTTGAAGCTGGGATACTGAAAAAACAATGCATTAGCTCGACTCGGCTAAGCATCACGCCGAAACAATCTCCAGCATGTCAAACGCTTCCAGCACAGCATGCAGTTGATAAGTCCCCACTGGTTGCAGAACTTCAACGGGCTTACCACACCCATTGCTATAACCAGGACTACATTCCTAGAACTCCCCAGGAAAGTAATCGTGCATGGCGATACCTTCTACCATTTGGAAATGTACGGGGTAATTACCACTGCTGAAAACATTAAGCTGCCTCTGAAACGTCGGGGCTGTCTCGCGGCCACCCTGGCCTAAGATTAGTGGGCTGGCCTACTTTTTACCGCACGGGCTGCTGTGAACATAATAGACCTTTTGGACCGCCAGTGTGTGCGCTCACCATCTAAGTCGGACTCAACGGGGCCAACTCCGCGCGACCTCAAGCATGATGACGACCGGGACGACGAGCGGGAACAGCTCTCCACAGGGCCACGTGATCGTTGAGTTTCTGGGAGTACCGCGGCTACGCACAGGCTGTTCGCGGTGTGTAGCGCGTGCAGGCTCGCTTCGGAATGTGCTTGCACAAGTGCAGCAGCAGTTTCCCCATTGGCAAGACCTACTCGATGACTCAGGGGGACTAGCTCCCTGGTATCAGCTCGCTACAGAAACGCATGGCTTTGTCCACGACTTCGAGTTGTGCGTCGCCCCAGGCGAAACTGTGATTATTCTTTCTGCCGATGTTGGCGGCTAGGCAGTTACCTTTCAGCGAAAGCAGGTTTGAGTTCTATCGAACTATCCGTTTCGTATTGACGCCGTCCGATGCGTTGCGAGGGACTCAGACTGGCCAAGCGAGAACGGCACATTGCGGCACATTTCTGAACCAAGGTGTCAGCAAATACTGAGGGCAAAAAATATAACGCTATGTTTTCTCGGATGGACATGCCGGCGACCAAGTTCGGACAATTTACCAGGGCGGATTCAGGCCGACGGCGCGACGAACTAACGTCATCGTAGCGCGCGCTTCCTCACGAGCACGGCGTGCACCCTGCCTCAAGATTTCCTCGACCAACCCGGTTTCGTTTGCCAACTCTTTGCGGCGTTGCCGGGCCGCGGCAAAATATTGCTCGATTTTTTCAAACAGCATCTGCTTAGCCTGGCCGTAACCGAAACCGCCCGCGCGATATTTCTCGGCCAAATCGCGCTGTTCTTCCGGCGTAGCAAACAGGCAGTAAAGCTTATAGACGTTGCATTTCTCAGGGTCTTTCGGCGCCTCCAGGGGCGTACTGTCAGTGACGATGCTCATCACTTTCTTCCGCAATTCCTTACCCTCGGCGAAAATCTCGATGGTATTGCCGTAGGATTTACTCATCTTCTTGCCGTCCAATCCCGGCACTACAGGGGCTTCTCCGAGGCGGTATTCCGGTAACGGAAAGATTTCGCCGTAAGTGCGATTGAAATAGCCTGCAATGTCGCGGGTGATTTCGATGTGTTGAATCTGATCCTGACCCACGGGTACCAGGTGAGAACGGTAAATCAGAATATCAGCGGCCATCAGGACAGGATAGAAGAACAAACCGACACTAGCGGGCAGCCCGCGAGCTACCTTGTCCTTATATGAGTGGGCGCGTTCTAATAGGCCCATGCCGGTAACCGTGGCGAAAATCCACGCCAGTTCGGTAACCTCGGGCACGTCCGATTGACGGAAAAACACGGTGCGTTTCGGATCGAGTCCTAAGGCTAAGTAATCCAACGCCACATCGCGAACATTCGCCTGCAGTTCCTGAGCATTTTGGATCGTAGTGAGGGCATGCAGATCGGCAATGAAATAAAAACATTCGCCCTGATCCTGCAATTCGATATGCTGCTTAATCGCACCGAAATAATTTCCCAGATGAAGTTTGCCCGACGGCTGCACGCCCGACAAAATTCGTATTGGCTGCTTCGTGGCTAATGTGGACATTAGCTACCCCTACAGTACCTTGTTTGTGAATAACCCCATGCAATTCGTCCAAGGTATGCCATTTTATCACCGAAGCAGGATTGCTAGAAGTTGCAGTGCGGGTATCTGCAAGAGATGAAAGTAAAGCAATGCAGTTTTGAACACGGCGCTAAAAATAAGTTTGCCGGTCGGCGGCAATACGAGGACGACCAGGACGACGAAGACGCCGAGGTATTGCAGTTTTGGATTGTAAATGAAATGTTCCCGCCAATGCTGGGGAAGCAGCCAACCTAGGAGCAGCCCACCAGGCAACGGGGGAATTGGCAGAAGCAGAATGTAACCAATGGCTAGTTGACTCAGCGCAGAAATGAACAAGAACGAAGCCAACTTGTCGCGTGTCGGATTGCCAGGAGCTAACGCCTCCAGCACTGGTCGCAGGAATAACATCAGTAACGCTGCAAGGACAAAGTGAAACACCAGGCCACTCATGCGGACGAAAAACAGCACCCGATACGGCGATGCCACGCCGAGGTAAAGCATGTGCAGGGGTTTGGGCGAGGCGAAGAGTACGGGGGAACCCGTCAGCACCAACAACAACGGCAAAAGGATCGTGCCGAGCCAATCTACGTGAGCCCGCGGATCCAAGGCCGTCTGCCCATATAGTCGCGGACCTGATTCGCCCTGCCAATCCGCTACCAGTGCCTCGATCCAATTGCGGACGATCATGCTCGCTATCAGGGCGAGCACCACAGCCAAACGCAGTCCGTCGGGCATGGAGCATTCTCCATATTCGTGCATATGACGGCGCGTATGCCTTTTGGAAAGATATGATTCTCTCGCGGAAGCGGAGAGATACATGACCGGTTGCGAAAAGCCTAGTGGCCGTCGTCGTAAGCCGCTCAGGTCGCGCCATGTCATATCGGCCCGTCGTCGCAGCATGATCGCGGTCGAAGTTGCCACCGAGGTAAACTACCGAAAACGCCGCAGTGCTGATTCGGGCAGTCCCAGACGAACATAGGCCGGCCGAATCGCACGCAGGAAGCGCTCCCCGTCTGTCCAATAGCCCGCCGTCGGACGCACGTGGGGAACCTGTTGTTGCCAATACTCGTTCCAGAAGTCCATAAAAACTTCGCGCAAGTACTTGCTCATCATGGAGGCTAAGGCCACAGCAAAGGCCTGACTCTCCGCGCACGGCGTAATCACGAACCGAAGTCGCTGACGGGGAGATGGTTGTCGCCCTTCGGCGGATCGCGATGTCCACAGATATTCACAGCAAGCGGGACTCTCACGATAGCTTTGCAGTTGCCAACCTTCGAGCACCGCTGTCAACACCGTCGCATAACAAACTCGTCCTCCCAGACGGTCGCAGACGACTTCATATTCAACGGGGTGCTCGCCCGCCGCTGCAATATCTATGCTCAAGGGGGCACGTCGCTCGAGCGCAGCAATATCGTTCAAGATAGCAGGTAGCAGGTGTCGCAGCGCCTCCAACGGCAGCGCGGCCTTAGTGCCATGTCGTTCGAGAAGCTGATTGATTGTTTGTGGAAGGAACACGACCACGCGCGGGGGCAGGAATGTCAATTCAGCACAGGTGAACATTTCCTGCCACAGTGTGGCACGAGCCGCGATGGTTTCGGCCGGATGACACAAAGGCAAAACCCGGCCAACTACACGGTAACAGGGTAGCTGCAGGCCTGTGATTTTCGCTGCACGAAGGCAACGCAGCAAGGTGCCCAATCGCCGCGTGCGTCCCACCCAGGGCCAAAGCGCGGGCAACGTATGATATTCCAACCGGGCCAAGGCCTGATCACCGCGGTGAAGCTGTTTCGAATCCACGACCCAGAACAACGCTTCGTCGGACTTCGTGGCTTTATTCTGCGAAGCGGCATAGTTGCGGCAAACCCGTGGCAAATGATGCCAAAAGTCGTCGGCCGACATCGGGAAGCGGGAACCGATGGCTACCGCCGTCATGACAAACGGCCCTAGGATCGGCCCATATCCAGCCTCGTCAATGCCGATGTGCCACAACATATTGCCCAAAGCGCGAAATCTTGGCCCGACTTCTCCGTCGAGTACAATACACGCTTATATTGTCAGTGTCTCTTTTTTGACGGCGCCTTTTGAGAGTCAGCCAAGCGACCTCATGGCAAGGGGCCTATGAAGTTCGTCTGCGATGCTGTGCCGTGGGGACGAGCCATGATGCAGGATAACGTCTTTCTCAAGATTATCGAGCGGAAGCTGCCCGCTAAGATCGTCTATGAAGACGACCGTTGCCTGGCTTTTCATGACATCAATCCGCAAGCGCCCGTGCACATCTTGATCATCCCGAAAAAAGTCATTCCCACGCATGCGGACATCACGGAGGAAGATAAGGAACTGCTCGGGCATTTGCACTATGTCGCAGCGCAAGTGGCCCAACAACTCGGATTGAACGAAGGCTATCGCCTCGTGCTCAACTGTAAGGAGCAAGCCGGACAATCAGTGCCACACTTGCACCTGCACCTACTTGGCGGCCGACGGATGCATTGGCCCCCGGGATAATGGGACAACGGGTTGACGGTATATCCGCGTCAGCCTTTTCACTGAGTTGCTCTCTCAGTCTTCCAAGGCCAAGGGCAGTTCCTCCCAGCGATGAGGAAATAATCGAAATGCCCGGGCTTGGAGCGAGTAATGTCCGAGCGTGGCGGTAATCCCAGAGCTTGTCGGCGTTTGTTCGGTCGCGGTAACGCTCAATTCGGAAACTGGCTCGCGAATAGACGCCGCGGAATCGCAGGCGTGCGACCGAATCGCCACAATCACGCTGACGACGCTGCCATCGAGCCAGTAATTGACCTCCGGATCGGTGTCCACGTGACTGGGCACGGGGCGACCGCCGGGATGCGAATGGTAAAAACCGAGCAAGTCCCAGCCCTCCTGTCGGCGTCGTCGTTCAGCCGCGAATAAGCTTGCGGGCTCGCTCAAAAAACGGTGGGGGTGAGCCAGGGCGTTGACCAATTCATACGCAGCCCGCACATGTCCCGAGGACGTGCCTACCAACATTCCGAGACACTCATTAGGCCACTCTCGCACCGCTTGGACACAGATTTGCCGCCAGACGGCGATAGGTATCCACAATCGGCTGGGTGAAATCGCTGCCATGATGCGGCACCTTTCCGGGGCCAAGTGGCCTTACTGCGTGGCTGGCCGCACGCGCGCAAATGCGGTAAGCCTCATTCCCTCCGCTATAGACAATATTACCGTCCCCATACGACAATTTTGCCCGCCTGAACGCTACGTTGGCACTCAGGTACAATGGACATATTCCGCATGCTAAAGGAGCTTTATAAGAACGCCTGCCGTCGGATTAATTTGCACTCTGGCGACAACCAATCGGACACATACTCGCCAGCAAGAACGTCGGCTCCATATTTTGCTCGAGGAATAAAGCTTTAGCAATCGCAGGAGAACCACATGGCGCGGGACATCGTGATTCTGGCTTATAGCGGGGGACTGGATACTTCGGTCATGGTGCGCTGGCTCCAGGAAAAGTACAACTACGAAGTGATCACTTTCACCGCCGACCTAGGCCAAGGCGAAGACCTGGAAGCGATTCGCCAGAAGGCGCTGCGTACGGGCGCGAAAGACGCCGTGGTCGTGGATGCCAAGAGCCTGTTTGTGGATTATTTCATCTGGCCGGCGCTCATGGCAGGAGCCGTGTATGAAAATCGCTATCCGCTGGCGACGGCGTTAGGTCGGCCACTCATTGCCAAACTCATGGTGGACTTAGCGCGGGAACGCGGCGCCAAAGCCGTGGCTCACGGTTGCACTGGCAAAGGGAACGATCAGGTGCGCTTCGATGTCACGTTTCAAACGTTAGCCCCGGACTTACAAATCATCGCTCCAGTACGTGACTGGAAGATGACCCGCGACCAGGCCATCGAGTATGCCGAAAAACACGGCATCCCCGTCGAAGTGAAGCGGGAAAAATTGTTTTCCATTGATCAGAATCTCTTCGGTCGCAGTATCGAGGCTGGGCCACTGGAGGATCCCTGGGTCGAGCCACCGGAGGAAGCGTTTGCCTGGACCGTCAGCCCGCTTCAAGCGCCCGACGAACCGGAATATATCACGATTGATTTCGAGCAAGGTCGGCCCGTAGCGCTCAACGGCCAAACCATGGACGGCGTTGCGTTGATCCAGACGCTGAACCGTCTTGGCGGAAAACACGGTGTCGGACGCATTGACCACATTGAGAATCGCCTCGTTGGGATCAAGTCCCGCGAAGTGTATGAAGCGCCTGCGGCTGTGATTCTCCACGAAGCCCATCGCGACTTGGAAACGCTTACGCTGAGCAAGCAGGCGCAGCGCTTCAAAACCTTCGTAAGCCAGGAATATGCCGACCTGATTTACAACGGTCTCTGGTTCAGCGCGTTCCACCAAGACCTGGCCGCCTTCGTCGCCAGTAATCAGCGTTACGTCACAGGCACTGTGCGAGTCAAACTCTACAAAGGCACCGCTACGGTCGTAGGCCGCAAAAGCGAGTACAGTCTCTATCACCGCAGCCTAGCCACTTACGAAGGCAAAGACCTTTTCGATCACGAAGCGGCTAAAGGATTCATTCGACTCTGGGGCTTACAGACGCAAACTCAGGCTCAGTTACAGTGGCTCAAATCGGGCCAGGGATTTGAGCTTCCCGGATTGGCTCGTTTGCGGTAGAATAAGATACTTCCCGCAAAGTAACTCTGAACATGTGTACAATATATCCGTAGGAGTGCAACAACGGCGATGAATCCCGACGTCTTGACGGTCGAGGAGTTAGCGCGTTACCTGCGCCGTGATGCCCGCGAAATCCAACGCTTGGCAGATCGCGGCTATCTGCCCGGACGCAAGGTCGCGGGCCAGTGGCGCTTTGCGCGCGCCGAAATCCTCCACTGGGTCGAGACACAGTTGCCCTCCTGGGACGAACAGCAGTTAGCCCAGTTAGAAGACCGGCGTGAGGCCGAAGAAGAACGACTCGTGGGCCATTTGTTGCCCGAGGCATGCGTGGCCGTGCCGCTCCAGGCGCGCACGAAGGCTTCCGTGCTCAGCGAACTCGTGCAGTTGGCGGAACGTTCCTGGCAAGTGTATGACCCCGAAGCGATCCTCAAAGCGGTCGAGGCACGCGAAGCTATGCAACCGACTTCTATGCCGGGCGGCGTAGCCTTACCCCATCCGCGCCGTCCGTTACCTGAGGCGCTCGGCGAGTCGGTGATTGCCTTCGGCCGCACTTTGACGCCCATCCCGTTTGGCGGCGACCGCGGCGGACTGTGCGACCTGTTCTTCCTGGTTTGCTGCCGCGATGACCGCACCCACCTTCGTGTCTTAGCCCGATTGGCACGGATGTTCCTCAAGCCAGGGTTTCTGGAACAACTTCGTCAGGCCGACTCGCCAGAAGCGGCTCTCCAAGTCATCGCCGAAGCCGAACAATCGTTGCGCAAGTAGTCCCCCAGCGTTGGGCTCATCCGCATTTGCGAAGCCCAGTTGTCCCTAACACTCCGAGCATGTCGCCGTTTAGCACCCGTTTGAGTCAACGTCCTCGCCGCCTTCCGTTCGCGCAAGCACGGCGTGCTCCAGGATTGCTTCGCGGCGCCACAAGTCGGTAGATTGGCTCGTGGCATTTCTCTTCGGAGAGCTGCCACCGTGGGCAACTCCATCGTGAAAGGAAATTTACTTCCCCTCACGACCAAGTTACGCACAGCAACCACAGCCACAGCACCCCTCACATGTGGGGCAAGCATAGCAGCCCGCGCCGCAGCAAGCACAGCATGCCTCACAACCAGGACAGATGCACCCGTTGGCACAACACGCGCAACACTCCTCGTAAATCCGGCAAATACAGCCGCCCGCGCCGCAGCAAGCACAGCATGCCTCACAACCGGGACAGATGCACCCGTTGGCACAACAAGCGCAACACTCTTCGCATGTCGGGCATACGCAGCCGTCTGCGCAGCATTCGCAGTCCTCACAGCAATCAGCGCACTCTTCACACGCAGGACATGGGCAGCACTCGGGACATGGACAGCTGACACAACATGGACAACCCTCTTGAGTAGCTTGCGCTGGCGAAGTCCCTAAGGCGCCGCCCAATGCCCACACCACAGAGGCCGCTAGGCTCATCAGCCAGTTCCGCCGACTCATCATGCTACACCTCCTTCCTGTTAATGCGTTAGACCCCGTTGGCCTGATCCGTTGAACCTTCAAGGTTTGGCATTCTTCAGCGATGCCAGGATGGGACACTTGGATATGGGAGCGACCCGCGGACATTGCCGTAATAGCGATTGCAGAGCCCGCCGAATTTTCTGTAAGTCGCGAATTTTCTCGGCGATTTCCTGAATTTTGCGCTCGGTGATCGCACAGACCTCCTCGCACGAGGCCCAGGCTGCTTCCTCAAGCTGCAATAGTTGCTGGATTTCACGCAGTGAAAAGCCTAGTTGTTGTGCGCGCTTGATAAAGCGTACCCGCTCGACCGTCGCGATCGGATACATGCGATATCCCGAGGGCCGACGTGGAGGTTGTGGCAGCAACCCGCGCCGTTCATAATAGCGCAGCGTCTCGATGTTTACACCAGCCAGTCGTGCCACCTCGCCACTCCGCAGACTTTCATCTCGGGCGGAAACCATCTGGCCTTCGCTGCGACCCATAGAAGCGCCCTCTCTGCCCGCGAACATCCCGCGCTTTGTTCTTACCGGGCCCCACTATTATGCCAGCCGTACCACAGTACGGAGTCAAGAGGAATTCTGTACTTATGTTATCAAGATTGCTGAGAACATAAGGGAAAGGCCGCTCAGTAAACCGTCGCCGCTGAGCCAGCTCAGCAGTCGCAGCCGTATGCAGCTTGCGCCAACTATAGTACCAGCGCAAACAGTCCCAGAGATGAATGCAATGTCGGGGTAGCTATTGACTTTGCTTTTTAGGCTGTGCGTCGACTATGGTAATTAGCTTAGGAGAAAAAGTCGTCAGCTACCATTATGCGGAACTGCTCAGGCATATCTCCCGGAAACCAATCGCTATTCGAGGTTTTGCAGACTGAACTGTAGCCCGTCATCGCGCACGCAAGCTCTGGTGAGCACGCCGACGTTGACTGAGTAACGAATGCGACGCACGGAGCGATCGCCCATAACCGCGTTGAAACTGCCGGGGTGAGCTGAGCCAAATGCACCGTCTGGAGGGCTGTTCCAAGCAACCCAACTAGCGATATTGTGATCTTGCATTGGCTGAAAGTTACCATTGCGTCGGGTGATCCGGTCGAAACCGCAAGTAAAGCTAGACTGATCACCTTGCCCCCAACCGTTGTATTCATTAGGTCGCATAAATTTTTCTGCGAACATGATTGTGTTTGTGGTTCCGTCGGGCACCCCGCCGTCGAGGCTACACCAGCGGTTGGTGTTGAAGCCGAAACCGGATCGTACAATGATTCCAGTAGCTGTCCAATCGTTATAAGGCGGGATGTAGGCTGAACCCAATGCTGTCGGGTCAGTTGGGGCAATAGTCTGGCCCCCTCGCGGTTCGGCCATGGCGAACACATAGTCCATCGCGGCGATATTGAGCCCAGAGGTAGGACCGTTCCCCGTTTGGCCTGTAGCCGTATCCTGCCAACCAGCATGATTACCCCAACCCGGATTTATCCCCGCCCGCACAAAGGGACGGCGCCGACTTGGACAATAGTAAGTTGGTATGGTCGCTTGTATAATTGCAGCTTCTTGACCCGCAGGCAGTCGGAATAACTGATCCTGTTCGAGATAAGGCAGCAGCTGATATCCAAAACCCCAAGCCTGGAACGGGGCTTGTGCGGGCAGTCCATTGGTCAACGTACGCGGATTCACCCAACTTACACCAGCACTGGGAAACAGATTATAGTCGTTGTGATAATTATGAGCGGCCATAGCCATCTGCGACAAGTTGTTGCTGCAGCGCATGCGGTTGGCCGCCTCCCGCACTCGCTGAATTGCTGGCAGCAAGAGAGCCATCAATAGGCCGATAATGGCAATGACCACCAACAATTCGATTAGCGTAAAAGCATGACGCGATTTCTATTTACGAGACATGATGCGACCTCCTTTGCAAGGACACACACAGCTTGGTCGATGGGCCCTAAAAAGAGCGATTCTGATTACCCGCCTCTGCTTTAGCGGCTATTATATCAAGGAGTCCCATCGGGAATCAACTAGTTAAAACAACACAGGGCGGCCGACGCGGGGAATCGACCGCCCTGGCGGGGTTAGTGGAGGTGCCATGTTCGTTAGTATTATTCCTACCTCATTGCGAAAGTCAAGGTCTCAAGCGAGAGCGTTCAGTGAAATTTGGTTGAAAATTCTAGATTATTCGAGGTCTTGCAGATTGAGCGTTTGCCCATCGTCGCGTACGCAAGCTCGAGCCAGTAAGCCCAAATTCACCGAATAACGAATCCGGCGCACGGATCGGTCTCCCATCACAGCATTGAAGCTCCCCGGGTGAGCCGAACCTAGCGAGAAGTTGTTATAAGGATGCTGCCAAGCCGAGATACTTCCACCTGCGGTGTAGTCAATGTTGTTATCCTGGGCGGGTTGCACGTTCCCCAAACGTCGAATAGTGCGGTCATAGCCACTGGTGTAGCCAAAATCGGCCTCGCCGAAACGCGTGTAATCCATGGGACGAATGAATTTCTCGGCAAACAGGATCGTATTAGAAGTACCGTCGGGCACCCCGCCGTCTAAGCTGCATTCACGTCGGATTACTGTGTTCGAGCCGTGATCGAAACCTGAACGGACAATCAAACCAGACGCTTCGAAGGTGCCGTAGGGCGGAGAGTAAGCGGGTCCCAAAGCGCTGGGATCCGTTGCTGGGACGTAAGGAATTGTGGTAACAGCCAAAGTTGTGTTAGCTGCGGTCACGCAGACATAGTCCATCTGGGCCACTTGAACAGCTGCGCCGACAGCTAGTGGTGTGGTCAACGTCGGTGGGGAAGTGGCAATTTCTATCGAACCCAAGCGATTCCCCCACCACGAACCCACCGTAGTGCTCACCGCAGTGGGACGTCTGCGACTCGGACAATAATAGGCGGGAATGGGTGCAGCAAATATGGCGGCCTCCTGGCCCGCAGGCAAACGGAAAAGCTGCTCTTGCTCTAAGTAAGGCAACAGCTGATAACCGAAGCCCCATCCCTGGATGGGAGCCATGGCAGGCTGACCGTTCACCAAAGTACGCGGACTGGCAAAGCTCCAACCGCCGCTGGGGAAAATGTTGTAGTCGTTGTGGAAATTATGTGCGGCCATGCCCATTTGCGACAAATTGCTGGCGCAGCGCATCCGGTTAGCCGCTTCGCGAACACGCTGAATCGCGGGCAGCAGTAAGGCCATCAGCAGACCAATGATGGCGATTACCACAAGCAATTCGACGAGAGTGAAAGCGTGTCGTCGGACAAGCCGGTGCATCATGTGATTCCCTCCTGTGTTATGGGGTTTCGAGAGAGCGAGCGACACGATAAGCCTTCACGTCCCGTGCTTAGTCCAAGCGGGACGCGTGCATTTTCCCCGGCCCAGGCTCCGGCTGGGTGGGTTTTCCTAGCGCTAAGCAGCTAAAGAGGAGGATTCACTGACACGTGAAGAAGAAAGCAGAAAAATGAAAGAGTTTGGCGGGAATCCTCTCTGTTCCGCAGGGCGGCAGGATAGGTGCCGCAAAAAGGGGGGTTTGTCGTTGTCAGCGATGCTAAATCATTATACGCCAAAAACTGAAAAAGGTTTCGCAGCGTTCTCGCTCAACCTTGCGGGTTTCAGGGATTGAGCTGAATTGACTCGGTGCCGTCGAAACGGACACGATTCTCGCGACGCCAAAACCAGATGCGTTTGGCTCGTACCGGCTCAAATTCTCCTCCAGGAACCCGTTGCCGATAGAGCGTCGCCCCATTGGCGCCTTCGAGAATGAGCAAATCCTTAGCTTCATCAAACGAGACGCGGTCCGCGAGTGCGTGAAACTGTTTGGCTCGCACGCGAACATTCTGCTCGGCCAATAATTCCTGGGCCGTGCTCCCGTTGTCCACCTTGCGACTGGTGATTTTGAGTTGCCCGCACGATAAATTCAGCGCGTCTTCGGGCAGGCGTTCAGGGGGAACCGCGATGTCGGGATCGTCGGCCGACAGATGTATCAGGGAAATACCCCCGGCAAAGCTAACTATGTCGGTTTGCTTATCTGCGGCTTTGGTTATCTGGAGAAAACCGTCATAGTGAATGCGCGTCAACTTGAACGATGGTCTGTCGGTTTGGACTTTGGCTGGCGCAGGCTCGGCTAAGCGCGGCTCTATAGCTATCGGCAAGGGAGCACCAGAAGCCCGTTGGTCAGCTTGATGCGGTTGGAACACTGTCACCGTCCCAGGGCCGTAAGCGGTGAGCGTGGCTAATTCGTGGTCATAAGCCAATTCTCGGGCTTCGATTCGTTGCAGCAGCCGATAACGGTCTTCTTCCAGAATTACCTTTTCGAGCCGGACATCCTGTTCGCACATCAGGCGCGATAATCCGGCAGCAGGTTCCGACCGTTTCAGGTCGGAGGTCTTTTGTTCGCGGAAGGAAACTTTGCGATCGAGTAATAACGATAAGCGTCGGCAAGCGAGGCGCGACTGGCCTTGTACGGCTTGCACCCCGCCATCGAACTCAGCAAGTCGGCCGTCGAAAAACATGCTCTGATTCCAATCCACCACCACTTCCACCGGTTCGCGCAGGGGCTGGCCTTGAAAATCATTGCGGCTGGGCAACCGCATCGAACCCAGACCTTCGACGTCAATGGTGTTAAGCACCTGATCCAGTTTGATCACGGGTCCGCGTAAGGCCACGGCGCCTAATTGCACATAAGCGGGTTGAGCGGGCGTACCCTCCAGGCGCAACATGTCGCCATGAGCCGTGCGAGTGAGCCGGAGACTGCTACAGCGAACTTGCAAGGTGCGGTCCTGGGCGTGGGCCTGATCGATTTGCACTTGGCCGTGCGCGGCAACCATTCGCAAATCGGCACGGGTCGGCGTCCCAGCGGCCACCGCTTCAATGGTGCGGGCCCGCAGCACCAGCGGTGGACGACTCGTTGCTTCGGTACGCGGTGTCGTGCCGGACTGCGAAGCCGGCTGTGGCGCTTTGTCGGCGGACCGGTCGGGGGCACCACTGGCAGGCTGCGGTGGCTGGCCCTGAGCTGGCGCTGGACTTAAGTGCTGCGACGAATTTTCTCGAAGGGGTGAGCCAGACCTTGCTTGGGCCAATGCAGCTGTATCTGTGGCCGACGACGATGGGCGGTCGGGTTTTTCGGCTGATTCGGAGCTGTCTTCTTGCAACTCCACGCGAAGCCGCTCGGCATGCGGAACGATGAGCGTTTCCGATTGGAGGGAAACATTGCCCGAGGCCTCCAGGCAGCGTGGCACGCGACCGCGAGTGCTTTGCTCGGGTGCAGAAGCAACCCCGTGGGATGCGGCTCGGTTTGGCGCATTTTCAGCCGAGGTTTTTGCCTCGGCGGGAGAATTATGTCTCGGCGAGTTGTCGTGAGCACTCCTTACCGCTTTCGCTTCCAACCAAAGCAGTAACTGATCTGCGCGGAGCGAGCCATGCTGGGGTTCTTCCAGTAGAACGTTGCCGGTCAAGAGCAAGCGCTCCATGGTGCCATCGCGTTGCAACTGCATTTGTTCGCGCCAACGCACGATGAGAGCCGTCGGATTCCCCTGACGCCCTCGAAGCCAAGCCGTGCCGGGTCCGCGTGTTTGCGCTTCCCGCAACTCACGGAATTGATTGCCTTGCGCTTGCAGGGTCAACGTACCCATGAGCTGCAAGCGATGCCCGTCATAAACCGCTTCCAGGGGCTTGCCCACTAGCGACGCAGAGTGATTGGTTCGGTCGAAAACTAATTCGCTGCCGCTCGCTTGGAGATTTTCGCTCTCCAACACGATTTCTACGGGGTCACCCACGGCCCGGGCTGCGACTAGTTCGATGGTGGTCTCCTTATCCTCATTGGCAGGCTTTTTCTCAGCACGAGGGCGACGAAATTGTAAGGTGAGGGAATGACACCGCAACTCGTCCAGTTGCTGCCGTCCATCCGAGTGACCCTCGGACACAATGTGAAGGAGATGAACCCGATGATGAAACTCAGCCCTGTCGTCCGGCACACGATAGATGAAGGGGCCGCCGGCTAAAACTTTTACGAAGCTCGGGCGCGTTGTCTTCGCTTTCTGAGATGCGTTATCGGCCAAAGGGGAAGTGGCCGAACTTGTCGATTGGCGACCTGGGTTGATCGTGGCGTCGGGTTTTGACCTTTTTCCCAGCAAAGCAGCACCGGCTTCGACTTGAAAATACATTTGCACATTGCGGGACAATTCGACACTATGCACTCCCGTGATGGTGGGGCGTTGGGAGGAAGCCGGGGATTTGGCGGAAGGCTGGGTTTCCAGGAGCACTTCCAGCCCCAGACCGGTGACTTTAGCTGTGTCCGGATCACTATCCACAATCTCCACGGCGGCGTCAGTCCAGATGCGATGTTGACGGTCGTCGTATTGCAACCAATCGGTGTAAAGATGGAGATCGTCGTCCGGGTTGGCCGTCCGGCGATTATGCCGAAGATGTACGGGATGGGTTTTACCGGTAACTGGATCAATGCGGCCTTCGATTCGGCCAGCTACGGGCTTGCGATGGGCCACGTCGCGTACACTGGTCAGCGGTTTATCAAATTCGATGATCGCCCGTTCGCCTTGGAGCGTGCAGATTTCGACCTGGTCTTCGCCGCGTTTTTTACCGAAGATGGCCAAGGAAGCTTGCTCCAGTTCCAGTTTGCCCTCCTGACTGAGGAATACTTTCTGCGCTGCCAAGAGAAGGCCATGCTGCACCGACTCGATGAGAATGGGTCGTTCGGCTTCCTTAGCCAGTGGCCCGAAGGCTTGACGGAGTTTCCGCACCACGGGAGGTTCCCAGGCGACTTGGTCGCGAGGACTGGCAGGCAGGGCCTCACCAGAACGGGGCCAGAACTCGGCGGGTAACGGGGCGAATCCGTCGTAGCCCCCCAGAAAGAACACATACACCTGGTACAACACCAGGCACGCCGCCAAGCAGGCAACTATTCCCAGCAGCCGTTTCACAGCCAGCATGGTCAAGCGCTCAGCCGCTCCTTAGGGTCGGCTGGGCCCGCTTGCGCGACAGGCGACGGCTCACGCAGCTTGGGAAAGCGTGGCTTGCAATGCAGTGCTTTCGGTCGGCATCCAATTTAACACATCGGTGATATCTAATAGTCCCAAAGGCCGACCCTCCGCATCCACCACTGGTAACTCACTGATGCGGTGTTGGCTCATAATCTGCACAGCATCCCAGACGCGAGTGCCTATGGGAACAGTAATGGGTTGGCGGGTCATGACCTCGCTGATGGGCCGATCGAGAGCCTCGTCCCGCTTTTGCTCAAAGAGCCGCGCTAGATCACTATCGGTAAAAATCCCGGCCAACTTGCCTGTATCGTCGAGGAGGATCACGGCCCCCGTGCGCCGACCTTTCCGTGCACAAGAAGCAAAGACCTGGCGCACGGTGTCGCTGGCACGCGCTAAGCGCAGTTGCTCACCGCGCCGCATGATTTGTTCCACTTTCATCAAACGTCTCCCCAAACTTCCTGCGGGGTGAAAGCGAGCGAAATCGTCCTGGCCAAAATTACGCATTCGGCTCAGGACAAAAGCCAAGGCGTCTCCCAGAGCGAGCATGACTGTCGTACTGGTACTGGGTGCCAGGCCAAGGGGACATGCTTCCTGTATCGGCCCTAGCACGATGGCTATGTCCGCCAGTCGGGCGAGGCTCGACTGACCGTTGCTGGTGATGGCGATGATACCTAAGGCTAATTGTTTTAAACTCGGCAATAAGCGGAGCAATTCTTCACTTTCGCCACTATGGGACAGGGCCAACACTACGTCTTGTGGTGCCACCATTCCGAGATCGCCGTGGACAGCGCGCGTCACGTCCAGCACATAAGCGCGCGTCCCAGTCGAATTTAGTGTCCCGCTGATTTTCTGTCCCACGTCCGCTGATTTGCCTGTCCCGGTTACGCAAACCCTGCCAGGACATGTGAAGATCAAATCCACGGCTTGTAGGAAAGTATCTCCGAGTCGGTCTGCCACTTCCTGTAACGCGTTAGCCTCGGTGCGCAGGATTTGCCGTGCGTATTCCAAGCGATCAAACTCAGGGGTTGGGGGATAAACAGAGTATCGTGCACTTCCGGGATTCTTTCGCTCAGTCATGTTTATTCCCCTCCTCGGCCATCCCCTTATAACTCAAAGCCGCAAAAGAACAAGCGCAATCATGCTTCGGCAGGAACCTGGAAGGGACGAGGAGGCAGGTGCAAGGTGACGACTTTCACAAAGCCTGAGGCTCGCTATGGCGTTGGGCAAACTGGCGAACGGCGTCTTCCTGCTCTGGGGTCTCGATCGAGCCTGGACGAAGCTGACGAATGCGGCGTATGGCCTGCTCCGCCGACAAACCGCGCTTGACTAGATAACATGCCAAGACTACGCCAGTTCGCCCCATCCCGGCTTCGCAATGCACCGCCACGCCCAAACCCGAACGTTGGGCACGCTCAATGGCGGAGACGCAGCGGTCGAGATCCTCCTGACTCGGCGGCATCATGTCCTCTAGAGGCACATGATAGACTAGCAGACCAGCTTCGTTGACCTCACGTCGCGGGAGCGGTTCCTCGGTCAGAGAAATTATCACGTCCAAGCCTTGTTGCCGCAACCACCTTAAGTCTTCCAGACCGGCGGGTCGCGCCAGCGCTGCCAGGCAGGGTTTATCAATCCACGAAAATCCCTTCGGGGCCTCGTCCACGGGAACCGGTGCTCCACACTGGGGGTGAGCAGGTTGAAAAGGAAGCCTGCCCAGGATGATTCCATAAATCATTA
Organism: Gemmatales bacterium; assembly: GCA_025060195.1. Taxonomy (GTDB): domain Bacteria; phylum Planctomycetota; class Planctomycetia; order Gemmatales; family HRBIN36; genus HRBIN36. The sequence continues at coordinate 21,133 of JANXCQ010000019.1, forward strand.
TTACAAGCATCGTTCTCCCGGGACGCCCCGCATGACCAACTGTGAACTCCCGACCCGACGAGCCACGCGGGGTCTTGAGCGCTTACCAGCGGTAGCAATACATGAGGTAGAACAATTCGGGCGATTGGCCCGGACCGGTCGCTTTGAGGAAATCCCCCGCGTAGAGCTTCGACCAACCCACCATGAGATCGGAATGATTCGAGAGGTGGAAGTTGAAAATCAGGTCGAGTTCGTGCCCGACATCGGTACCTGCCGCGCCGGTCAAATCCACACGGTTAGGCAACCCGGCCACTGTGTACAACGCATCCTTCGGACTGACCAGCCAAAAACGATGATATTGAATCCAGATCGTGATCCACTTCGCGGGATAGAGATATAGGTGCATGTTCAAATCCTGGATGTTTTGCCGGCCCACCAGGTCAATCCAGCCTAAGTAGAAGTGACCGAAGGTGAAGAGTTGGTTGAAGGTGTTATAATCGCCACTATTGGGCGTACGGTCGCCCGAGGCGAAGTCGTAATAAATCCAGAAAGTCGGACTCCAGAACCAATCGCTGCGCGAGTAACCGATTCCGGCAGTGGCCATGCCCGCGAAGATGTCCTGAGCACCGCGTTCACCTAACTGGAGTGCTGCCTCGAAGTCCCACAGCCACCTTCCCTGATAATCGCCCGCGTAGCGTCCGCCCAAGGTGTGGACGTGATAAGGTGCCAGTTGCAGCCCACGCAAGAGTATGTCGTTCGTGTTGTCCAGGAACAGGTAATACATATCCACGAAAGTACCGCGGCGCGGACGGTAGGTGGTCCAAACGCCCGCGAAGTTTTGATTATTGTCCTTGGAATCGAGACGCGACGGATCTGGAATGACCGGTTGGACCCAGAAAATATCCACGTCCCACCGTTCGCCTTGCCGATAACCACGGATACCATCGAAAGTGCGACGCGTGTTGACCCAGTCTACTGTGGAGATGAGCCGTTGCGAACCGAATAGCAATTCTTGCCGACCAATCCGCACATACATGGGATAATTTTCCCATTCCCCAAGCTTAACCTCGACGAAGGCGTTAAGGAAATCTGATCGGTTGACGTCCACGCGCAGGGGTGGCAATTCTGGATCCAACGAGTGGGCGTCAATGAATTCCGCATAAACGCGGACCAAATCGCGATACCATAGGTCGGTCCAGACGCGGGTGCGTAGCAACGTATAGTCTTGATTTACGCCACTGAGCCGGCTGTTGATTTCGTGCATATAGCGCACCCAGAAGTTGCCGCCCGTGGCAAAGAGCCAGTCATCGCCGATGTGAATTCGGTGCAGAAAATCTGACCAGTCGTAATCGGTGTTAGTCGGATCTTCGAGATAACGAAAATCGGCGTCGAAAAAGGAAGGCGGCATAAGAGCGAAACGCGGATAAGGAAACTTCGGCGGGGCTTGGCGATAGTTGCCCGTCAGCCAGTCATGCAGCGAATAATACCCCGGGCCAGCCGGAAGAATCGGAAAGTTTCCTGTACGGGGAAAAATCCGTGCCTGCGGCAATTGCCGCCAATCCAACGGTTGTTCGCCGTAGAGGAAATGTCCGAGCAAGCCGCTTTCCCCCCATTTGGGACAACTTACCTCCTCGAGCGTGGTCGTTGATTCCGTAGGAGGCATTGAAACCAAAGGCGAGGGAGAGGTCGCCGCTTCCTGAGCCGCCCCGTAATTCCGTAACGTGCAGACGATCAGGAGGGCCCAGACCCAGGGTAAGAGTTTCCGGGAGTTGCGGGAGTGTCTGATCCCATCCATAGGGTCGTTCCTCCGTACAGGCGTCGTCAAGTGCTGTGAGCACCACTGAGGGAAGCATCGGCGGTCTCCTAACAAGCACTGTTTTCACACTTTCGCTATTGGGCTGCTCATGCGGCTTATTCATCCGCTAAGAGCGATTTTCCCGATAAAAACGCGCTACTACAATCTGCAAGAATTGAGCGGGGTGCACTCGTTTTGATAATCTGCGCACCTGTGCACGAGCCAAGCGCATCCGAGATGGAGCGCGTCACTGGCTAAGCGGCTTCATTTTCCGCCGACTGGCTAGTATGTTGAACCAAAGGAGCGTTTTGATATCATTCCTGTGATGTGCCGAACCGCTTGGAACTTGAGCCGCGTATGCTCCGATAAGAGTAAGCCAGCGCTTACAGGTTTCACCTGAGCGTCGGTGCGTTGAAGCCGGCGTGTCCGTTCGGTCCTCGTAAATTGTGTTGAACTGACCCAAACCTACTCGACGGGGAACCCCGTGTCTGGTGACTACTAGCTCGATCCTAAGGAAATCAGGAAAGGAGGATAAGCATGCGCTACGCGATGCTCGCTTACCTCGGTCTGATACTTGGCTGGGCCTGCTCTGCGGAGGAAGCTCCAGCGCCAGCCTTGCCCCAGCCGGGCAGTCTAATCATTGACCGAACCCGCGGCGAAGTGATCCTTTCGGCTAAGGTGCAACATCCCCGTGGCCAACCCTGCATAGATGAGTACGGAGAACGCGTTCAGGCTTTCGTGGGCTGCGCTCAGGCCGCCGGCGGAGAAGCGAAAATGGCTGAATATTTCGTGTTCCTGGTGGACGTGCCCACCGAGCAGGTGTACGAAGCGCTAATCCAGCTCGGCTGTAAGCCCCGTGTGCATTACAGCATCCAAGAAGGGCGCAAGCGCAGCGGCCTGAAGCCGACGACCACGCCGGAGGACTATTTGCAGGGCGACCCTGTCCAGCTGTCGATTTTCTGGCGGGAGGGAGAACGATGGGTGGAGAGGCCTTACCAGGATTTCGTTACCGAACGCGTCTTAGTGGATGGCAAGCCGACGGAAAAGCCCTGGACGCCGCACTTCGTGTTTCACGGCTCCGGGGTGATTCACAAATCCGGCACGGGCTGCATCGCTTGTCCGTGCGACTGTGCTGGGGGCATCATTGCGGATAACCGCTATCCTGTTTATGATCCGAAGCCCATGGTGAAGTTCGACCTGTCTAAGGCCCCGAAAGAAGGCACGCAAGTTTATGTGCGGATTCGTCCCCTCATTAGCCGCAACTGACCCCAATCCAGCCTAACACCTCATACTAAGTTGTCCTGCACGAGCCGCTCGGTAAACGCCGACCGGGCTTTCGTTCTCGTACTGGGCAGCAGGAAACGGGCTTGACAGATGGGGAAAAAGTTTCTTTTTATAAGCAGTATTCAGGGTTAGTCGCCCTGCAAGCTAAGAGGAAAGGATTTCCAAGCAAGGAAATGCGGCCGTCGGTGTGGGGCCGATGGTCGTTGGCTAACACCAGGATTCGGGTCCACACAGGAAAGGAGGACAGCTGTGGAAATCACCGAAATCCGCATCAAGCTCATGGACGAGAAGAAGGGAGGCAACGAACGCTTGCAGGCGTTCTGTTCCATCACCTTCGACAACATGTTCGTGGTGCGGGACTTGAAGATCATCGAGGGTGCGAAAGGGCAGTTTGTGGCGATGCCCAGCCGCAAATTGGCTGACCGTTGCCCGACCTGTGGCTGCAAGAACCACCTGCAAGCCCGTTTTTGTAATCATTGCGGCCGCCGACTTAACGAGAACCGCGCCCCGCGCGATGCTTCAGGTCGTATTCGCCTGCACGCCGATGTGGCTCATCCGATTAATGCCAAGTCTCGCGAGTATATCGAACGCGCGATCCTCAAGGCCTACTACGAGGAATTGGAACGGGCTAAACAGCCGGGTTATGTTTGTCGTTATGATGATTACGAAACAGAGGATGATTACGACGGCTATGAGGCCGCCTCGCGCGCCCCGCAGCACACCGAGCCAGTTCGCTGTGATCTTGGGCATTCCCAGGTGGCACCGACCGCGGCGGGCAGTCGGGAAACCATAGCTCCCAGCGAGTCGGCGAATGCTGCCCGCCAATGTGCCAACGGACGCCCCTGAAAGCTGCGCCGCACTACTACCGGATACCTAACGCCCCAGGCTCTGGCTAGCCCTCGGATTTGGGCCATACCCCGTTACCAACTCCGAATCCACTTTGCTACCGTGCGGGTGGGAATACTCGAGCCGCAACATGCCTGGAAACATCTGCGGCCCGTTACGGATGACGGTCACGATCCACCGTTTAGTTCCTGGCGCCCTGAGGAAAGTCGGTAGGTAAGCTACGCCAGACGCTATGAATATGGTTCGCGGGATTCTTGGCTGAATCGGGCTGCACATTGAGAAACTCTACCAGGAAGGTCGGCCCTTGAATGCGGTAAGTACGCGGTTGGCCGATTTCCGTGCCGCCGGCATAGGCGAAGTGGATGCGCTCAAAGCCTGCCGCTTCCAAGCGTTTCTTTTCCGCTTCCGCGACCTGAGGCAGTAGTTTCCGCAAGTACGCATCGAGCAATTGTCGCAGCAATTCCTGTTGTTCGGGACGCATTTGCCCGGCGGGCAAGCCCACGGCTGCGCCGACCTGAGCGGCGTGATTGCGCGCCTGGACTTCGGGAAACTGGGTGGGCCGATAAGCGAGCTTTCGTTGCTGTTCATCCAGAGAACGGAGCAATTGGCGGGCCAGTTCGTCATGTTCCATAATCGTGCGTTGCCCCTTTTTCGGCCCACTGGGTACGACAGCTGGATTGGCGCCCCAGAATGCGGGAGTGGAGCTAATCACTTCACCCCGGGCTATGGTGAAGTTGAGCGATAGATGATGCCCTTCGACGCGCCAGCCCCATTCGGTGTCCCGCGACGGTTGGCCGAAAATCGTGAAAAAGTACCATTGCGGATCGCGTGTTGGGCCTTTGCCTTGTTCGAGTTCGTGCAAAATCGCTTCCAGACTCATGATGGTCAGGGCCGTCTGGTACCCTTCGGGACTGAGGGCGGAGCGGAGTAGATGAAGCGCGGCCTGCTTCTGCGCCTCGTTCATTTCAAACAGGCCGACTCCCTTGCGCGTGGGTTTGCGGTTTTGCTCGAGAGGGATGAAGTGCCAGTTGTAACGTTCCTCATGGTTCAGAGGAAACATAGCCTTCTGCCGCAACTCAGGCGAGAGCGTATCGAGGAAGCTCTGCGCCGCTTGGATCATTTTCAAACCGCTGGGTTCGGCTTCGTGCCCGAAGTAAGCCAAGCCAGCTAACATCAGGATACTCATGCTCACGAACAGGATTTTCCGCAGGGACATAGTCGGTTCCTCCCACTCATGCAAATAGGACCGCGCACCTGCCTAGTTCCAGCGGCGGGTACGGTTGCCATTTCTGGGCGTCTTATTCCGCGTAGCGAACATCGGCAACCCGGGTGGTGAGAAAGTAAGTGGGACTTGACGGGCTCAGGTGGAAGTCCCAAGATGACAGTAATACTGCAACGGTTCGGGAGCCTACTGTGGCGGAACGAAGCGAGTCGGTCTTGGGGGAGTTATTGTGCCGGGCCCAAACTGGGGCTGAGAGTGCTCGTAATGCCTTGTTTGCCCGCTGTCGAAGCCTGTTGTTGGGAGTGGCACGAGCCTTTGCTCACCGCTTGCCAGAGGCGCGGTTGGATGCCTCGGACTTAGTGCAACAAACCTTACTCGACGCTTATCGCGCCTTTCGCCACTTTCGCGGAACCAGTCCCAAGGAGCTCTTAGCCTGGCTGCGCCAAATTCTGGAAAACCGGATAACAGATGCGGCACGTCGCTGGGTGTTAGCGCGCAAACGGTCCCCGAAACGAGAAATACCGCTGGTAAGCGCTAGCGACTCTGGGCAACTCGGCTGGGACCCCGCCTGTGAAATCACGCCCTCTGCAGACAAGGTTGCTAACTGGGAGCGGGACGATCTCCTGCAACGGGCCCTGGCGCAGTTACCGGAACTGTATCGGCAAGTGATCGTTTGGCGCCACTTTGAGGGAGTGCCGTTTGCAGAAATTGCGCAACGGCTGAGTCGTTCGCGGCCGGCAGCCCAAATGTTGTGGGTGCGTGCCATCAAGCGCTTGCGGACCTTGTTGCAAGGCTCACCTTTAGATGAGGATTTCCACTCGCGGGTTTGAGCCTATCAGCGCGGTACCCGGGGAAGAGAACCGGCGGGGTAGCCTCTACGTCGGGGAACACGCTCACGTCGAAACGGAGTCGCGTATGGCTGACGCACCTCAAACGGATCGTTCCGCGGTATTCAATTCGGAACCAGACGACCCCGAATTACTCCAAGAGGCCGCATTACTCGAGGGCTATTGGGATGGCGATAGCCAGACGCGCGCGCGGCTACGCCGAGAACATCCGGAGTTGGCCTCACTGTTCGACTGCCTGGATGCACTGGGCCAATCTCCAGGCATGGCAAAGCGGCCAGCCGAGCCTGGGGCGAAGCAATCGGAACCTGCCCCTGGAGCCAGTGGATTGACTTTGCTTTATGCCGAACGGCCTGGTGAGTCTGCGGCGAAACCGCCTCGACAGTTTGGGCGTTATGAATTGCTGGACGAAATTGGTCGCGGCGGCATGGGCGTGGTGTATCGTGCGGTACATGTGGAGTTGAAACGCGTGGTGGCGGTGAAAATGATTCTGAGCGGTTATCTGGCCGATGCCGAGCAAATCCGCCGATTTCAGCAGGAAGCGCGCACGGCAGCCCGGATTCGCCATCCCAACATCGTCAGCGTTTTCGACTACGGCGAAGCTGAGGGCCACCATTACTTTGCCATGGATTATATTGCGGGCACCAGTTTACAACAACTGATTCAGCAAGGCCCGCTACCACCAGAGCCAGCTGTCCGACTGGTGGCAACGATTGCCCGCGCCGTAGCTCATCTGCACGAACATGGGATTATCCATCGCGACCTGAAGCCCTCGAACGTTCTTCTCGATGAGCATGGCCAACCTCACGTGAGTGATTTTGGCCTAGCTAAATGGCTCCAGGAAAGCGAACCGCGCACCTTGAGCGGCGCTGTGTTGGGCACGCCCAGTTACATGGCGCCCGAACAAGCCCAGGGCCTGGTCTCCGCCATCACGCCACGCACTGACATCTATAGCTTAGGGGCAATCCTCTACGCGTTGCTGACGGGGCGACCGCCTTTCGTCGGCGAAAACCCCATTGACATCATCTTACAGGTTCTGGAAAGCGAGCCGCCTTCTCCCAGGCAGTTGCGTCCCGAGATCCCTCGCGATGTCGAGCTGATTTGTTTGAAATGCCTGGAAAAAGATCCAGCCCGGCGCTACGCCAGTGCTCAGGAGTTGGCCGAGGATTTGGAACGTGTGCTGCGAGGCGAATCGCCGAATATCGCGCCTTACTCTCTGGTCGAACGGGTCAGCCGATGGTTTCGACGTGAGCCTGCCCTGGCTCTCCATTTGCTCGGCCTGACGGCGGTAGCTGGGATCGTGCAGGTGACCCGTATCGTCAACTCCGAAGTGCAACGGAGCGTCTCCAGCTGGGTCTTGGGAGTCATGCTGATTTGGCTGGGGCTGGTGCTTTTTTTGCGTTGGCTGGCTCGTTTTCCTGCCTGGGCCCGCTATCTGCCCGGCAGTTGGTGTTTGTTGGACGTGATGTTACTGACCCTGATTTTATGGCTGGCCAATGATCAGCTCACGCCGCTGGTCGTGGCCTATCCTGCATTTGTAGTCGGTTCCGGTTTGTGGGGCCAACGACCGCTAATCTGGCTCACGACCTGGGCCTCTGTCTTAGCCTATAGCGCGCTCATCACCGAATATGCCCTGCGCGCTGGCGGTTGGCATGCGTTATCGCGGCCTCATCATCACTTATTGTTCCTGGTCTTGGTGGTTCTCACGGGCGGGGCTACGGCCTGGCAGGTGGCACGACTCCAGATGTTGAACCGTTATTGCCAAGGACACTCAGCCAGTCGCGTGGCGTCGACCAAGGCATGACAAACCAACGCTTGTCTTCTCTCGACGATCCTTAGCGGTTGCGCAGGCTCGGCACACGCGGCCGCTCAGTGGTTACCTCACTGCGGTGGGTCTGGTGCTGCGTGAGATCCATGACTAGCTCTTTAGTCGGGTTAGGCTTACCCTCCACCAGGTATAAACGGAACCGATATTTTCCCTCCCACTGCGCGCTAACGAGTCGGCCGGCCTCGCGATCGAATAGATAGGAACCTTTCAACGACTGTTCCTGTAATTCCCCCTTGGTGACCCGTACTGGCAAGTCTTCGTTGCCCTTGGGAGGGCTGAACGTGGCGCGGGCCGACATCTCAATGCGGTCTAAGGTTTTGCCTCCGACACTCGTCGTGCCTTGGTAAGTAAATGTTTGGTCTAAGCTCAGTGTGCCCAAAGGCCCGACCGTCAGGCTCAGGTGTCGCTGCCACTTGTCCCCTGGAGCCACGGGTTTTTCCGGTAAGAAATGAAATTCGCTTTGTAGCTGCTGACGGATAACGTTTTCGTTCACCAATTCAGCCACAAACTTGCCCAGGACGGGGTCCTCGGTACCCAGCCGTTCCAACAATTGTTCCAGACCCTCGATTTTCGTTATACGGAAATTGGGGTCGATGGTCAGCTTGAGCTTCAGACCTCGGAACTGATTATAAATGTTGCCCAAAATTCCCGAGTCGTTTGTTTCCACTTCTTCGACGGTTTGCTGGAGAACGTAACCCTTCGGGTCGCTTTGTAAAACCTCGTAGCGATGGAGAATGATGAGGCGGCTGCGCTCTGTGTTATCTCCCTGCGGGAGGGCAACGGTCGTGGTCACCTCCGTATCGGTCAAATGGTAAAACACGTCACCTGCACGCAGTTTCCAGGTGAAATTCACTGCTTGGGCTTGCAACGAGCTTACGATTCCTAAGCTCGCCCAAAGAACAACCAGCGCTTTACCCAAAATCGCCCGATGTGTTGGATTCGGCATCATGGCAAGCATCTTGTCCTCCTCAGGTTTGAGCAGACCTCACATCCACGGCCTCGCCCGATTCCCGCGGTGCCATTCTTTGCGCTGCTGAGGCGGATTTACTCGACAGTACAGCGTCGCGAGTTTAGCGTGATTTCCCTTTGAGAATAAGGCGTATTATATCGGCATGAGCGAACGTTACTATTACAATCTGCCTCCTCCTTACCTCGTCTACAAGAGATGCCGTTTCTGGACAGTGGCGTCCTGTGGAACAAACCTCATGTGACAAGCCTAAGCCGCGCTGGGCGCCTGCCCGCAGAGTGGAGAGCTTGACCCCGAATCCCTGCGAGTTATATTCCCGTCGCAATCTATCGAAGCAGTAATCCGGATAGACCAGCCGCTTCCCAATCCTAAGAGGAATTGAGGGGAAAGTGTTACCGTGGCATATCCTGCAGCGTACTATAGCTGCCGATTTGCTGCGTGTCTTCGCCTTAGGTCTGGTCGCCATCACCAGCGTGCTGGTATTAGTCGGCATTATCCAGGAAGCCACGCAACAAGGGCTGGCCCTGGAGCAAACGTTGCGTTTGGTGCCCTTGCTAGTGCCGGGATTCATGCCATACACGGTGCCAGCCACTTGTTTGTTAGCCGTATCGGTGGTTTATGGCCGCATGGCCCACGATAATGAAATCACCGCGCTCAAGGCGGCGGGTATTCCCGCCACACGCGTGATATGGCCCGCCTTCGTCTTAGGTGTGGCTTGCTCCGCGGGGCTGTTCTTGCTCGTCGGCGACACCATTCCGCGGTTGCACCATCGTTTGCGCAGCATCATCCTGGAGGATGTGGAAGAATGGCTCTACGCGCGGCTGCGGCGCGACCGACGGATCAACGAACCGAAGTTAGGCTATGCCATCTGGGTCAAGGAAGTCCAGGGGCGTCGGCTGATTTCGCCTACCTTTGTGCGACGGGATGCTCAAGGCCGTGATGAGATTATTGCCGTGGCTCGCGAGGCGGAGCTGCAGGTAGATATGCAGGAAGAAGTGCTGCGGGTGTACATGGTGCAAGGGGAAATCGTCCGTGATTATCAGGGGCCGCGCGAAGTGCGCCTCGCTTTTGATGAGGAGGTCTTGCCCGTTCCCCTGCCGCCGACGGGACTGCGACGCACGCCACGCCCTCGCGAAATGACCAATCGCCAAATCCGCGACAGACTCGCGAGCATTCTCTACGAGCAGAGCGTCGTCTCGCGTCAACTACATGAAGCCCTGGCGCGCGGTGACGATGCGAATACCTCGCCCAGCCTCAAACAAAAGCAGGCTCACTTGGAATACCTGCGTAATACGGTGAACGAATTGCGAACCGAACTGGCCCAGCGGCCGGCGCTGGCCAGCAGTTGTATCTTTTTCGTCCTTATCGGCTCTGCCGTGGGCATCTGGTTTCATCGCCGCGATTATCTGAGCAGCTTCGTCACCTGCTTTCTGCCCATCGTGCTGACGTACTATCCGCTCATGATGTTTGGTATCAACATGGGCAAGAAGGGGCAGTTGGATCCGCGTTACGGCATGTGGATGGGCAACGCGCTGCTCGGCGTAGTGGGCCTGGCGCTATTGGTGTGGATTCGCCGACGCTGAGCCATGTAGCTCTGATGTTGCGCAGGAACTATTCCGCTCGCCCCGAGGCTGCATGCTGCGCCGGACATTTGAGCTTGTGCGCTGCAATTGAGTCTGTAAAATCGAGTCATTTTTGTCGAAGTCAGGCTTCGGGAGTTCGTCGAACGTGCGGACTTCCGAAAAGCTACGCGGCTTTGCTCGTGGAGTATCGGGAAGGCTCCCAGGCTTATTCGGATGCTTGGATGGAGGCTGAGTCATGTTCGATCGGATTTTGCCGTACGGGAAGCGATGGTCATTTCCCAAGCAAAAATCCTCTCGGCATCGAAGATCGGATAATCTGGGGTATCGCCTAAAGCTGGAAGTCTTGGAAGAAAGGACTACCCCGTCTGTCTTCTTGGTGCGCAACCTCCAACCTGATGGCGGTACCACGCCTGACAGCTGGCCGCGTAACTTTACCGAGGTTGACGGGACGATTTACTTCACGGCCACTACGGATCAATTCGGCAAGGAACTGTGGCGGACCGATGGCACGAGCGCGGGAACGCGGTTGGTGGTGGATCTGGCGCCGGGCCGAGCCAGCGCGCTACCTGAACCACTACTCAGTATCGGTAATACTCTTTATTTCGCGGCCACACATCCGAGTTACGGCCGGGAGTTATGGCGCACCACCGGCACCGCCGCCTCTACGCAATTGGTTCGCGACATTCACCGCCGCGGGAACGGTTTCATCAGACTGCTGACGACTTTTGGTGGAAACATTTACTTCGTGGCCAATGACGGCAGCCACGGGGCTGAGCTCTGGAAAACAGACGGTACCCACGGGGGCACGCAGCTCGTTCGCGATTTAGTGCCCGGTTCCGATTCTGGACAGATCCTCGAAACTGCCCTGGTGGGGGGTTCGTATTTTTATTTCAGCTTGTGGCACGAATCGCGCGGGTTTGAATTATGGAAGACCGACGGCACCTCGGCTGGCACCGTCATGCTCCGCAACTTCGGCACCGGCCCCCTGTCGGCGCAAAACATCGCACACCTGACTAATGTCAACGGGACACTGTATTTCTCCGCAGTCACGAACGAACACGGTCGGGAGCTATGGAAAAGCGATGGGAGCTCAGCCGGCACTGTACTTGTCCGCGACATCCTCAGCGGTCCAGGTTCTTCCATCCCAAATCCGGGACCGGGAATCAATATGGCCAACTACCAGGGCACTTTATTCTTTCCTGCAAATAACGGTGGTTCCGGCGTGGAATTGTTCAAGAGCGACGGGACTTCGAGCGGCACAGTGCTCGTCAAGGACATCCGAGCCGGTTACGAGAGCAGCCACCCGCGCGATTTGCTAGTCCATAATGAACGGCTCTTTTTCGTAATCGAGGAGTCATCCCACCGAGGGCGACTTTGGACTAGCCAAGGCAGTGAGTCAACCACCTATTCCGTACCTCGTCTGGGCTCCTTTCCTTATCATCCCCAAAGGCTCAACTTCAGCCCAATCTCGGACCGCTGGCTGTTCGTGGAAACGGCCGATGGGCACTTCCTGACCGATGGCGCGGCGATTATCGCAATGCTCCGCGACCTGGAGAGTCCGCACCGTCTGGACCGAATTGCCTCGCAGCCCGTGCCCACGCCCCATGGCCAGATTTTCTTTCTAGGACGCCATGCTGACTTGGGCACCGAACTCTGGGGCGCCAAATTCCTCGAATCGGAATATATCAGCGTCCAACACCTTGTTCGTGATGTTCGGCCTGGTTCCGACAGTGGTTTCCTTAATTTGGGTCATTTGGGCATGCGAGACCAGTTTCCGGGGCTGTTCCACGGCGGTACGCTCTTTTTTGCGGCCAACGACGGGACTCAGGGCGTAGAACTCTGGGCGGCTGATTTGTGGGCCCCACGGATCGTCAGCATTACGCCGCCCAGCCCGGGAGTTTACCATGCCGGCGACGTGCTCGAGTTTACCGTCCGCTTCGACGAGAGAGTCTTCGTGCGGGGCCAGGGGGAAAAGCCGCGACTGCCGCTGCGCATCGGCGCGGAAACCCGTTATGCCGAATACGTCTCCGGCTCGCGCACGGACGCGCTGGTATTTCGCTATACTGTGCGCGCCGCTGATGCGGACTCGGATGGCATCACTTTTGAACCTGGAGAAATCGACCTGGGCGATTACCGCATTCAGGACGGCGCGGGGCACGATGCGGCGTTCCTGGGCCTCGAGGCGGAAACAGCGGGGATTCTCGTCAACGCTACCGGGCCGCGTATCCTCATCGTCCATGCCCCGGGTTATCCGTACTATCCGCAATACTACCGCCAGGGGAACACGCTCACCTTTTCCGTGCAGTTCGACGAGCCTGTAATCGTATCAGGGACACCCCGCCTGGCTCTCATGGTAGGCGGTATTCGACGCTGGGCCAATTATCAAAGCGGCAGCGGCACTGACACGCTGAGCTTCTCCTACGTAGTCCAACCCGACGATCACGCCCCCGAGGGTATCGTCTTGCAGGCTCCGATCTACCTGCATGGGGGCAGTATCCTTGCTGCCAGCGATCACCGACCCGCAGCCTTAGGTTTTGCCGCACCCTTGACGAACCACCTCCGCATCGATCAAGTGCCCCCTACCGTCGTCCGGGTCTTGGGACCTGCGCCTGGCCAGTATGGCTCGGGAACCCAATTGTTCCTGCAGGTCGTCTTTGATGAACCCGTCCAGGTGGTTAACAGCGGCTCCGCAGTACCCCAGTTGGGGCTGAGCGTCGGCACTCAGGCGCGCGTTGCCCATTACCATAGCCAAATCGACCCGAACACCTTGCAATTCGTTTACACGGTGGCTTCAACCGACCTCGGCTCTCTCCGCGTCGTCGGCTTACTGCACCTTCCTGCCGGCGCTTCCATTCAGGATGCCGGCAACAATACTGCGGTTACTACCTTTGAGGAAAGAACATTTAGTGCAGTGGTGCTTGACGGTGTGCGACCTGTTATCCAGGCCGTTGTACCACCCCCGAACAACCGATATACGACAGGCCAACGGCTGACCTTCCGCGTCCAGTTTAGCGAGGACGTGGCCATCACTGGACCTTCCAGGCCGTTTCTGAACGTGCGTATTGGTTCCGCAATTCGGCGTGCCAGCTTTGCTCGCATGGTTAACGCTCGAACTATGGAATTTATCTACACCATTACCGCCAGCGACCGCGACACCGATGGTATCCAAATCCTCAGTCCACTCCAAGTGCCCCACTTCACTTTCATTCACGACTTGGCGGGCAATTCCGCCATCCTGACATTCACGCCTCCAGATACGCGCCGCGTACTCGTCAACTGAAAGTGGGCCTCAGATCAAGTCGCTCCGTAGCAATGCCGACAGCCCGCACGAACCGGGCGCCATAAATAATGGTTCATAACGCGCTAAGCCCTCGCGCCCGCAACACCCAGCACTTACGGCCTGCTCTGCTTGACCGCCATCCCGACAGATCTTCATTTGATGCCCCTCGACGACCGGCGTGGCCCTTCGCCTCGCCGTTGCCACCGCTGGTAGCAACGCTACTTCCCTAACCGGTCTGCCTACAGTCGCACCGCCAATCTTCCAGGCCACTGGCATCCTCATGCCATCGAACGACCCTTTTATGCGTTCAATAGCTCCAACCATCGGACAATCATACGAGTCTAAAGGTGTACGAGGACTATGATGCAAACACAGAGGGCAAACACGCGCCGTAAGAATTTGAGGTTTTTGAGATGGTATAAGCAATTTTTTCGGATTCGGCCTATGCAAGGTTGAATGATTGATTGTGTTACGAAACAATTCGCAAAAGTCGGAAATTGCTCCTGAACGGCGAAACGTTGCTGTTTTGACTATGTTCCATCTAAGGTCGCCAATGGCGCAGAGGCAAGGGCGGGTTCTATAGCTTTGATGCCCTCGGTTTTGCCACGCGCTTTATTCGCCGTGGGATTTGAAACTTGCCTGCGCATCCGCCTTGGGTCGCGAAAGTGTCGTCATTTCTATTTCGTTCAATCTTGAGTGGATTCTGTCAGTAAGAGCAACCTTCGGGACCCCGTAGTCCCAACGCTAAGCAATGAAAACGCACTGCTATCGGCGTTTTCCCCTCGGGCGACCTGATTGCGTGCCGCGCTCAATTTTAAGAGGGTGCATGACCGCAGATGTGCGACGCGTCACGCTCTCTTTATGCGGCAATGGACAAGTGAAGAGCTATGGCTCAGGGCTTGGCCGACGATGCTGGCGCGGGTTTCGCGCTCATCGCATAGCGCAAGTAACCTATCAAATCAGCTACATCCTGGGGACTGAGCTGTTTCTCCATTTCATCGGGCATGAGCGACTTGGACACCGCGCGCATTTGGTCAATGTCCTTGCGGAGGATGACCGTATGGAGGCCTTTTTCCTGGCGCAGCGTCACGCTGGTGGGCGTTTCCGCAGCCAGGACACCGTAATAAACCTTCCCATCCACCGTCGCCACAACGTAGGTCTGAAAACCCGCCGCAATCACGCTGCTGGGATCGAGAATATCGGCTAACAGCGTCTCATCGGGCCGATCCTTGGCCTCACTCAACGGCGGGCCGACCTCGACGCCCTCGTTTTCCAACCGATGACAAACCGCACAATGTTGAGCAAAAATAGCTCGACCACGTTTCGGATCGCGTGGCAAGCGGAGCGCTTCCTGGTATTTCCTGAGCACCTCAGCCCGTTCCTGACTCGAACCCATTGGTAACCATTTGCGGGCAAGTTCGCGGATGTTCGGGTCGTTCGCCTCCAGCAGACGCGACCGTTGCGTGCTGGTGAGCAAGGTCGGCGGAATCTCTTTTTTCCCGATCGCTTCCAAGACTGCTTTCTGACCTGCTTGCCGCGAAATGACTGCTTCGAGAATGGCCGACTGCACTTTCGGCGAAGTGTTCAACATTTGCTCCAAGAGAACGTTGTACATCTCGCTCTCATCGCGGAGCATCCAGGTGCGCAGGATAGCCAGGTGCAATTCGGGCGGATGCTGGGGATTCAGGAAACGTCGTAACCGCCGCGCAATTGGCCAAGGAGCACCTGCAAGACTTTCGGTCGCGCGAATCCGTTCCTGGAGCGGCTGCTTGTCGTCCCCCACCCGCTCCAGAGACTCCAGCCAGATTTTTTCCAACACGGGCGAACTCTCTACCCGCAAGTAGGCTAGGAGTCGAAACGCGCGATCTTGTATTGAAGTGCTCGGCGTCTGCACCAGCGTTTCCAGGGCCACGCTCATTGGCGGCGGAGCTTTCCGCGGCGGTCGTCGGCTCAGGCTTTCCAAAAGTCCGTCGAGCACACGCGTCATAAACTCGCGCTCTGCTTCAGCATCCCGATTCGTCAGTTCAGCCGACAGGCGGCGTAGCAGCTGTGTCATCTCCTCAAGGTCGCCCTTGCCCCCCACCGTTTGTGCTAAGAGCGACACTACGGGATAAATGTTCGGCATATGCGCCGAGCTAGCCAACTGGCTAAGCATCTCGCCCGCCCACGGCGTGGCCGAGCAAGCGATGGCCGTGGCTATCCAGCGCTCCCGACCGTATCGGTTCGTGGCTTCCACCAGAGCAGGCACCGCCACGTCCTTAGGAGCGTAACCCAAACTCAACACCGCCTGCAAACGCACTGCAGGATCCGCATCATCAACCAAGCTGACGACCTTCCGCTGCAGCCGCTCGTGTTCGCCTAACCATTTCTCCGCTAATCGCAACGCATGCAGACGTAAACCGTATTCTTGGGCATCGAGAGCGACCTGGATGTGTTCAGGCTGTAGTTTTCCATAGGCTTCCAAAACATAGAGCGCCAGTAACCGCGCTTGGGGCACCGTACTCTTTACGACCAATTGCTCCAACGCAGGCACCACGTCGAGGGCGCGCCGTTCCAGCAATAACCGTTGCGCCGTTTCCCTTGCCCAGGCATTGGGGTGCTCCAGCCACGCCACTAATTCCCTGTTGGAAAGCTCTGCGGGCCAACGCGACGGTCGCCGTTTGGACCACGGTTGCTCGGACGAACGCACCCGCCAGATTCGGCCCTTATCCTCGCCAGCGATCAGCCCTTCGACATATTGCTGCTGTAAGAAGCGCGGAATGGCGGAGTAGTCCTCAATGATTTCGTGATAAAAGTCAGCAATGTATAAGGCCCCGTCAGGTCCGACGATCAGATTTACCGGTCGAAACCAGGGATCACGCGAAGCTAAAAACTCCCGATTCTCTTCTCCCACGGCACGCCGTAGAACGAACTGCCCATCACGCCGTTCCACCACTGCCCGATGTACCAGATTGTTGGCTGGTTCGCAAACAAAATAATTCCCACGATACTCGACAGGTAAATTATCGCCCCGATAAATCAACTGACCGCAGGCTGAGGTGAAATATCCCTGCGGCGTGGTTTCAATCTCGCCGTAAAACTTCCGCCACGCGGGGTCCTGAAATCGCGCTACTCGCCATGGATCCGGCGGACTAATTGCAAACACGCGATTGTAATCAGCGGCCACCACGTTGACCTCGGGCGCTGCGATGTATGGGTTCCGCAACAGGTATCGTGTCTCGATGGGTGTGGCATAGGCAAACGGCTGACCTCCATGCACCACAATGAAGCGTTCTCCCCAATCAGTCATGGTCACGCCTACGGTGCCCACGCGGCCATTCACCGATTCAATTGCCGAGCCGTCCGCGCGAAAACGAAAGTCCGAATTAGCGAGCGATACAGGCTTGGCCAATCGTGGCCCGGTCACCGTGGTCCCTGTACCTCCCGAACCGGCGTAAATCCAGCCATCAGGTCCCCAACGCGGCGAATTAATCGCCCGCTCCAGCAAATGGAATGGGAAACCTTCGAACAACGTTTCCTGCACCTCGGCCTGACCATCACCGTCTCGGTCAGCCAAATAAACAATCTTCGTCGCAGCCAACACAATCACGCCGCCTCGGGTAGGCACCAGCCCGTAACAAGGCGGCAAACGCTCCGCCCAGACCTGAACACGGTCCATCCGTCCGTCGCCGTCAGTGTCCTCGAGCACCTTGACCGTGCCGTATTGACCTTGCCGCGCCTTCTCTAACGCGGCCCCGCTGGCACGAATCCGCCGCACTTCGCGGTCGAGCTTCCCCGTCTTATTCAACTCCACAACGTCATAGTAACCCTCCAGGTTCCAACCATGTAACTCACAGACAAACAATCGGCCCCGTTCGTCGAAGGCCAAGTCCGTCGGACACGCCACCATCGGCTCCGAGGCGACCAGTTCGACGACCAAGCCATGATTGATCACGAACTGCCGAGCACTCTCCTGCGGCGACAGGGGCTTGGGTCGATCGGTCGCCTGCGGAATCTGACTCCTGACTGCACTGGCCACCCACACGGTAACACCCAAGAGCACCATCACCACAAAGCAAGAGCATATGTGCTTCGTTCGCTTCATGACCTCCCCTCGCCGTGGACAATCGCGGCAGCGTTCCGTTAGATTACGGAGGCTTATCACGAACTCAAGCCACACGCTCGCAAGTGGCTTTCGCAGATTTCCCTCAGCTTTCAGGAACCCGATCATGCGCGACCACTGGCTGGCGGAACGTACTCGCTTCATTCAAGCGTCCGGGATTCGCCGTGTGTTTGACTTAGCCCGCGAGCTGACCAACCCGATCAACCTGAGCATCGGCCAGCCTCACTTCGATGTCCCGACGCCGATCAAAGAATCGGCCATCGCCGCCATCCTCGCGGGACACAACGGCTACACGGTCACGCAAGGCATCCCAGAGCTGCGCGACAAAATCCGCGAACGAGTGCGTCAGCAACTTCCCCAACAAGACCGCGAAGTGCTCATCACCAGCGGCACCAGTGGCGGCTTAGTCCTGGCCGTGCTCACCTGCGTCAATCCCGGCGACGAAGTAATCATCTTCGACCCTTACTTCGTCATGTACCCCCACCTCGTTCGCATGGCGGGCGGCATCCCGGTTTTCGTGGACACCTATCCCGACTTTCAAATTGACCCCGAACGCGTTCGCCGCGCGATTACACCTCGTACCAAGATGATCCTGTTTAACAGTCCGGCCAATCCGACGGGCACGGTAACCTCACGCGAACGCGTCCGTGCCTTAGCAGAATTGGCCGAACAGCAAGGCTTACTCCTGGTCAGCGACGAGGTCTATCGCGCCTTCTGTTACGACAGCGAATTCACCAGCCCAGCAGTCTTCAATCCGGAAGTGCTAGTGCTCGACGGTTTCAGCAAAGCCTATGGCATGACGGGCTGGCGCCTCGGTTACGCGCACGGACCGAAACGCCTCATCGAAGAGATGGCCAAACTCCAGCAGTTTACCTTCGTCTGTGCTCCCAGCATGGTGCAACATGCAGGCATAACCGCTCTCGACTACGATGTCTCGCCCATCGTCGCCGACTATCGCCGCAAACGCGACCTCATTTGCCAGGCGCTTCGTGAGCATTACGAATTGGTTACCCCCCAAGGCGCCTTTTACGCATTTCCCAAAGTGCCCTGGGGTTCAGACGAGGAATTCGTGACCGCGTGCATTCAGGAACAACTGCTCGTCATCCCCGGCAGTGTTTTCAGCCAGCGCTCTACGCACTTCCGTATCAGCTTTGCCGCCGACGACGAGACCCTCCACCGCGGCATCGAAGTCCTGCTTCGCTTGGCAAAGCGCTAAACTAGTATAATCAAAAATTATAGTTGCCGTCTTTTGTGTGAATGATAATAATCCTCGCATCTTGCAGTAATGGGCTCGGCGACCAAATTTCGGCCGATTCTGGAATTTTTCCCGATTTGCTTCAACATTGCAAGCTTATAAGCTTGAAACCTTGGAGCAGGTGGTGCTCCGCCGAATATCAAACTTGGCAAAGCAAACATTTTGGAAATTTTCAGAGCAAAAATATTCCAATGCCGCGTTAGTAGTGAGGAAACCAGTAGCCACGGAATCAATCAACGTGGCCAAAACGAGATCGCTCGAAGCTTAGCGAATAACGGCGGAAAGCCAGAAATCCTATAAGAAGGAGGACTCACCAATGTACACAAGCCGCAGTAATTTGCTCCGCATGGAACATTTAGAAGATCGCTCCTTGCCCGCGGGTACGGTAACGACAGCTTTCGCATTGGGCAATCTCACCATTACGGGCGACCCTCAATAAACCATGTCGAGGTGCACATAAACGGGGGTAATGTCACCGTACATGGCAAGGACAACACTGCCATAATAGGACCCACGAATTTCGCCGGTGTAATCAACGTGAACGTCAACTTAGCCGCCGGAAACGACAAACTCCTGGTGAAAGGCGGCCCCCTAGCAGGAAACCTTAACATCAATTTAGGGGTGGGAAACGACGAAGTGGACTTGCATAATCTAACGGTGAATGGTCCAGTGAATGTTGTCGGCTTGGCTGGTCATGACCTGGTGGAAATCGAGGACTCTAACTTCCTGGGCAACATCACCATAAATACTGCCACGAATAATGATGAGGTAGATATTTTTGAGTCAAGTTTTGGTGGGAACTTAACAGTCTTGACCAGTTGGCACCATGATAAAGTCGAGATTGAGGACGTAACAGTTGCAGGTATTGTGCAGGTTGATACGGGCGGGCATAATGACCAGGTACGCATCGAAGATACTGATTTTGCCGCTGCCGTCACTGTCTTGTTAGGTGCCGGCAATGACTCAATAGAGCTCGAAGAAGTGAATTTCGCAGTGCCCAGCGTGATTAATGGTGGGCCCGGGAACGATAACAGAGATGTTGATGACGTAGCGGGACCTGTCGCTTTCGTAGGATTCCCGTAATCTCGACTTGAAGAACTAACCGGATATAGCTGTCTTCTTGTTCACACACTTCGCCGATTGAAAAGCGCATGGCCACTTGCTTGTGGCAATAAGTGCCGTTTTTTGCCGATACCGCTGATTGCTTACATCCAAACCGTTCCCTTATCAGCGACGGCGCCGACGATGAAACCTTGTCGGGCGCCGTAGAATTTTCGTGCCTCTCGCTACCAATAAGCGCTGATATTGCCAAAAGTTTTGGTTGACGTCGCGGTTCATGACCCATGCTATCCTATCACGGCGGACGCCAATTAGTCTCTGCACACTGTCTCCGACCAAGGATTGGCAGTGTTGCCCGCCCTCACTCTTGGCGATGTTGCCAGCTCGACCGCGGATTAGGCCGATTATCGCAGGACTAAGTCTGTCTCATCCGCTGATTTCCGTGTATTTAGCCTAGATTCACTTACAACTAAGGACGCTTTTCTAGGGGCGATGGGGAAGCTATCGATGCTAATTTCCATGTGTGTCTAGCCTATAGATTCACTTATAACTGCTAATAGGTAAGAGCATAAAACTAAACTTTATACATGCTCGCCCGATGCCACGCCGCTTATGCCCAACTATGCGGCGCCAACTTATATTATTTCCTCACTAGAGCGCACTTATTGCCGGATATGCGCGTAATTTGTCGTACATCATTCGGTTGAGCAGCGGCCCATAAATTAGTACGGTAAGATTTCCGACACAGAAGAACACGGCCCTGTTATAAATACGCTTCGATTTGGCAGCGGCCCTTTCATTAGCATGACATTAGTTCTTAGCCGGGGGTTGCAAGACCAGTATGTCTTTAATGCAAATAGGTTGGCCTTACAAACCCTAATCTCATGATTCTCATCAGGCCGATTTATCAATATCCCAGAAGACTCTCTAAATACCTACGACCACAACGCGAAACAAGCCACTGCCGTCGATAGCGGATGTATCAACATCCCATGAGATTCCTCTGATGCCTACGGTCAGTTAATGCACCCCAATTAGCGCGACTG
This sequence comes from Gemmatales bacterium, assembly GCA_025060195.1. Lineage (GTDB taxonomy): Bacteria > Planctomycetota > Planctomycetia > Gemmatales > HRBIN36 > HRBIN36. Next base: position 42,224 of record JANXCQ010000019.1, read on the forward strand.
GCGTCTCTGCCAGCGCCGTTCGATTTCTTCCTCTATAGCTAATATCGTGGTCAGGGTGCGAACGTAAAGCCGATGGGAGCGGGTTCGTGCACCACTCAACTGCTGCCACATTTTCTCTAACCACTCACCTAGAGGCAAGCCCCTGTTTTCATCAGGCTCCCTAGGCACCAGGCCCTGCGGCAAAATCACCGCGGAAGCGCGGGGCTGATCTTGCAATCCCATCAATTTCGGCACCTGCGCTTGCATAATTTCCATATAAATGGGATCTAAGTCGCGACGTATCCCCAGGAAAGTTTCTACTATGTTAGCTCCTTCCTGGCGCGCGAAATCGGCGTCGGAACTGATTAGATGCCCAATCATATCCATCAACTCGGCATGGCGCTTCAATTTCGTGCACCAGTCTTCCAACCGACGTGCCCACTGATAATATTTCACCAGGGCATCACGGGCCTGCTGTGAAACTTCCTTCGCCATGAGATAATGTGCCTGGAAGATAGCTTTATCTGCTTCCCGAATCTGGTTCTCGATGGTTTGCACTTCACTTTCCAATTTGCGGAAAACCTGCTCGGCTTTGGCCACGGGCCAGGTCGTACCGAGAGCCGAGAAGCGACCTTCTTCCGGCCGCTCTCTGCCTTCTGCTATCGCCTGAGCCGTTTGTCGTTCCTCAAGTAACTCTCCCCAACGCTTCATCACGGGACGCCAATCCCGACTATAAATTTCCCGCACCCGTTCGCGTAGTTGTCCTACAGAAGTCGGATTTGCATCTGCTTCCTGCATCCAATCCTCAAGATGTTCCAGGAACAAATAACGATTCTCATAAAGACCTTGATATTTGGGATCGAAAGTTAATGCCTCGTGCTCGGCATCAATTTCCTGCTGAACAGTTTCCGGCGCCTGTAGCGGCAATTGTTTCTCACGAATTTCCAAGATGTGGCGATAAACACGCAGTGTCATCTTTTCGCGCAGCCGTCGGATGTCTTCATCAGTCCGACCAAATAATAACCAGGGTGAGCGCTCGTCCTGTTCCGCTACGATATAAGGGTTGCATGCGTTTTGTTCTCGAAGATAATCCGGCGGATGCGTATCCCAAATATTAGTGTCCTGTCGCTCTTCTGGCTTGAATAACGGTTGTCGTTGTCCGGGATCTTTGGGTAGCGGTGGCGGAACGCCGTAATTAGGATCGTTCTTTTCCTTACTCAGATGCTCTAAGGCACGCGAGTGATGATAATAGAAATCGCGACTATAGAGCTTGCGTTCACTGGCCCAATATAGGTCGCTCAGCGCCCGTTGCAGCGCTTCCGACCCAGGATGCAATTTATAGAGACAACGCACCAGAGCTTCGCTGCCGGCTGCGGCCACCGCCACTTTATCGGCATGAAATTCCATAGCCCGACTCAATCCCCGCTCGGCTAGGTTGCTTAGAAGAAATATGCCCATGAGTATTTTCCGCACCATCCAGGTAAACGCAGCCAACACGTAGGCGAGCCAGCTGATTCGCAAATCCCAACCTTTCCACTGATCTAAAAGGTCGTCCCACCAGTCCCTTTCGAACACCATGTCCACGATTAGTCGGTTCATCGTATAAACACAGCTCCCTAGCTTCATCGTACGTTGCGAAAAATGACCGAATTCATGGGCTAGGGCTGCCTTGAATTCAGAAAGGTTCACCACGTTTACTAATCCCAGCCCGATGAGAAGATTCTTTCGTACAGGCAGGAAAAGTCCAAGGGCGGACGAGTTATAGAACACCGCGGCATTCACGTCGTAGGTGACAAAAACCCGTTTCGGAAACGGCGCCGCCACTTCCTGGCAGAGCTTACGAAGAAAGGCAAATAATCGCGGATGCTCCTCGGCCCGCAGTTCCATAAGCATGTCGCGGTCTCGCCGAGAACGCGTGAACAAGCCCTTCACTAAGAAGAGACATAGCATTCCGCTGGCGAGCATGGCAGGTATTTTCACAAAGAAGAAATAACCTGCGGCTGCCCTACCGCGTGTACCTTCCGGTGCCCAGGGCAGCTTCCAGACACTCCAATAAACCAGGTACGCGGAGCCTGCCGCCAACCCCAGATACACCAGCACAAACAGATACAGACACATCAACACGAGGAGCGCTCGGCCAATATAACCTCGGGGCAAGGCGGTCAGATTGTCAGGAACTACAGGTGGACTTGGCGGGTAATACGGCTTCTGTGACACGTTTGGTGTAGCTGGCATGAGAAAACTCCTCCCTATCGGACATTTTACGGATTAGTAAGAGTTTAGGACTCCCATGCATAGCCGACCAAGCCTATACCAGTTTCGGATTCGGAAATAGCCTCCAACTTTCAGAGAAAGGTACTACTAAACCCTGCTCCAGGCGATGGCGCAGATAAATTAACTGATTCCCCGGTTGAGCGCCCTCTAAGACGAGAGTGAGGGTCATTTCCTTGGTGCCCGGCGTCAGGTCAAGACCAACGCGTTCAGGTTCACTGCTCCCGATAAACTCATGGACACAATCCCGCAATTGACTCAACAATTCATCCGTATCGCTGAACACACGTGGTATTAGATGACATAGATGCGTGCTCTTGCAACGTAGAGTCTGCAAAATTGGAAGGTAGCGCTCTGCCTTATCTTGCGTAGCTAAGATCAGGCACGATTCCGCCCCTGTACTTTCAATGGCAAGGTGTATCAGCTCAGGATTATCGCTCAGTATAGTAACTAACCCGGCTAATGAAGGCTTAGACCATTGCGCTTTCAATCGCGAGGCAATGCGGGGAAGCAATTTTTGGCGGTAATAAGCCTTCGCTCGTTCTCGGTTGCGCTGAGCTAATCGTTGAAAATAACCTTGTAATTGTCGTTCCTTGGCATCGTCGGGGGGCGGTACCTCCAGTTCGAGGAGACACGGAGCCAATGCCTCGCCTAGGTTGGTCGTGTGTTCGGGCACACCCATAATTCTAAGGCTCGAGTCGCCACAGCAATAACGCTGGGCCTCCGCGACCTGGCTCTCGGGCACGAATAAGATTTGTGCCTTATGCCTGACAGCACAGGCGACTTTTGCCTCTAATAAACTGACCGGGATAAAGCCACTGCGACCATCCCAGCTCGCGGTAATCCAAACATCCGGATTAGGTATAGGCATAAGTTCTAAATCGTCGGTTACTCGCGCACTTCTAACAAGAAGAAGACCAGCCGCTAACCAGCCCCAGCCGGATTCTACCGACAAGTTGAGAGCTTCCGCCAAATCAGGAAACGATACACGAGGTTTATTTTTCAAGTCTAAATATAGGTGCCAGGCTATTCCTGGGTCATTTTCCTTGCCACAAGTTTGTGCGACGGCCTTCGAAACTTGCTCGGCCAATTTGATTAGACTCTTCGGCAGGCAACTATCAGGACCGTTTGCCGCGCACCAACGCAAGGGAAGTAAAAAGGCAGGCCGTAATGCGGGAAAATGATGGGGGTAACTCTGGGCGAACAAAATGGCACAACTTCCCGGCTTACACCGCCATGTACCGTTTACCCCCCTACGAAACTCCGGCGGCAACCTGTCCAATACTTCGTCGCGCAACCACCAATAGGCTAAGTCTCCCAGGCTTTGCAATAACTTAATTCGACCAGCTTTATCTAGCTGTTCTGGGTGACGACTAAGTAACTCGAGAATCCTCTCCACCATGGGAGGAGTCTCCTAGCCGCTGGAGGACTTCTACCGATTCTGGATCTAAGCTCCAAACCTGCATATTCGAACCAACTACCAGCTCCGGAGGTTGTTGCGCCTTCAGACTTGCCTCTAAGTCTGCGCCTGGAAAAGCAGCTACGCCGTCTTCCGTGATGCAGGTAACTACATGAGCCCAAGAAACTGGAGCGCCGACCAGCTCAGGAGCCGCCTCGCCTGTGGCACGCAGAAAGTGGAGTCGTAACAGTTCCGGAAATTGCTCATTCGCCGACAAACTGCACACAGCTTCATACTGCCCGTCAGGAGAGAGCCAGCGTAAGGTAACGGTTAAGGTTTCTCCTGCTGCTGCTATCCGTTTGGTAAACACCTTGTTCAAGAGGAAAAGCCGGAGAAGCAGGAGCGCGTTTTCATACCTGGCATATTCTACCCGCCGAACCTGTTGCCAAACTGAAGCTGATGGTAATTCTGCTTCAGCGTGCTGAGTCAGTGCTTCTGCCCATCGCTCTAATTGACCACTAAGCCACCAGAATTGCGCGAAGCGATAGTCACCTCCTAACATTTGACGCCAATTTCGCAACAAAGGATACTGAGCTACGGTGCTGAGAATGTGCAAGCGGTCTGGAGTCCGTAATGTCTGATCTATTTGCTCAAATCGCTGTATAAGACTATCCAATGTCCTACTGTATTCGGCCCAGGAAATTTCCCCTTCGCTATAAGCCTCTAAGAGCGCTTCCTCAATGGCAATATAGGCGGCTTGAGCGTTCATACGTTCTTCCAAGAGGCTCAAACATAGTTCATCGCGTTCTAACGGCTCTTCGGTCTCGTCCCATCTTTGGGGTAGATCCTCGGCGTCATGAATCAAGTGATCCAGTTGGGACGCTAACGCTACCGCCGCCGCTTGGGCGATCACTGTAGGCAACGCACCGTCCTCGTCGCCCAGAGGAATATCATAAAGTCGGCAAAAGCCTAGTGCCACCGCGGCTTCCAGAGCTCGTGTTCGGCTTTCCTGGTCTGCCGGGGCGCCATCCAACAGACTTTGCAGCTTCGCGCTGGACAGGGCATCGCACAGATCGTCAGCTATAGTTTTCCGAATTTCCTCAGCAAGGCGAGCACTGGCAGTCATGGCTATTATTCCATGCTAAGATTTCATATGTGGTTGGGAGGTTTACGGATTCCGAATTCACTATCATCCCATTCCGGGGCAAGCGTCCATTGTCGTTTCCTAAGCTTAATACGGCGGAGAGGCTCAGGCGATGACAACTTTTCTGCAGCAGGCCAGGAACCTAAGCGGCCACGCCAAATGGGCATAGGACCGCTTGTATCGAAGCCCCAGGTTTCTAAGTGCACCCAACGTAGGTTTGAGCTTGCAGCTGGTGTTAATACGAGGCATCCGCCTAGCTCGCGCAGTTCACAGTAGCGCCAGACCAGATGTTGCACCGCACTCCGCCAACGCCTGGCTGGCCGACTCCACAAAGACGGACGCACATAGTATGCATTAGTTAACATTAGTTGCTTATCTTGAGCTCGCACATGAAAAACTGCTCCGCAGGGGCCCACTAAGGTCCAGACGCTAGAGTGGGCTGATAGTTCTTGAATAAGTACTAGAGGCCGGCAAAGAGCTGCCTCGACTTGTTGCCGAAATTGCTGGCACAGTTGATCGCTCAGTTCTGGCGTTAGCTCAATTTCCTTATAATACCATTGCACTAAACGCAGACATAAGTTTTCGCTTAGCCATTCTTCCCAATGGGCACGAGCTCTTAATAATTGACGCTCGACGAAATAGGCAAGGTTTTTCTCGTCAAAGGTCACTCGACAATTCTTGCCATGAGGCGTCTGAGGATCGCGTGCGTCGGGTAAACCATCCCACTTACAAATTTTCATGCCACCAAATCTCCTATAAGCTCTTGAATCCGGGATAACCGCAGCAGCCACTCGCGGCGCCGCCTCCAAATTACCGAGAGATGGTTACGAGTAATACCAAAAATCCTAGTTACTTCCTGCATGCGTTCTTTCGGGTCATCAAGGTTGATCAAGTTCGGGGGCGGGAAAGGTTGAGCCAGACCAGCTTGTTGCACCCAAGTTTGCCATTCCGAACGAGGCACACACACCCACAGTCCAGAACAAACCAAAACAATCAGGCGGTCGCGTAAAGGTTGCCACGTGCGGACGCGTTGTAGATCCTCCTCCAGAAACTCGAACCGAAAGATATCAGGCTGATCGGTTTTACTTGCTTTACCTGATAAGAGATCGAACGGCCTCACCTGGTCTCTTCCGTTTTCGTCGTCCGGCGGTTGTGTGCACATGAGGCCACCTAGGTCGCTTTCTAAGATTTCACCTTTTCCACTTCTCAGCTCATCTAGGATGTAGTTTCTGCAAACTTGGCGACACCACGCCACGAAGCGGCCCTTCTTAAGATGGTATTTTCCCTCCACGATCCCTAAGCACACATGGGACACTGCACATTCCACCAGATCGTCGTTTTTCGGTAGTCCCAGCCTCATGGCTGTAACCAACGCAATTTGCTTGATGATCGGTAACAGTTTTCGCATGCACTCGTTGCGAAATTCCTCCGGACGGTTTTTCTCATAGTAAAGCTCAATCAATTGCTGGGGATCCTCGGGCAACTGGTCTTTCGACGACAAGTCCGATGTCATGTCACTTCTCCTAAGCCCTTGCAATTCTGTAGTCCTGTGACCATCAAGGATGATAGCTGCTTAACCGGTAAAAAATCTACTGCCCGATAAGTTACCTCATGGAGAAGCACTATATTCTCATCTAAGAATCAACACGAAATTTTTCTATTGCAGAGCTTCCGTATGCTATCCTCAGGAAAAGAGTTAGGCCGCGTACTTCTTGCGCATCTGGTCAAGAAAGCGTTTACAATCAGCGGTCACCGTCCAAGCGTCGGGCCAGAAGCAGAGATCTATACACCACCAGTCGGAGGGGATGTCGGCCTTGAGAAGTGCCGGGATGACTAAGTCCCAGTTAATCAGTCCCTTGCCGAAAGGAGCGTGGGTGCTGGTTTCGTCGTTACCGTGTTCGTCCTTATGACAGGTGCCATCTGAATCAATTAAATGAAGGTGGGTGATCTTGCCTTGAAGCTTTTCCAGTAATTCTAGTATGCCGCCTGGTAACGTTTCTTTATTTCCAGGTTGGCGAGCGCCGATGACGCTCACCATATAGGCGTGGCTGGTGTCAAAGAGCACACCAAAGTTCGGATTACCGAGACTGCGGACTTCGTCAACAATTGAGACGATTTCCGACGGTTTGTTGAAAGCAAATCCTGGTTCGAATTCCCAGGCGACGCGCATACCCCGGTCTGCCGCGATCTTAGCGCAGCGATCCCATGCTTTGACAATGCGTTCGCGACCCAAACGAGGATCTATACCAGTTTTCTCGAAGATATCAGGCGGTTCTAACGTGTCCACACGGATGAGATCGATCCCTAAATCTTCAGCAAAAAATACGTTACGAGCGAACTCCGCTATATAAGGCCCACTATCAGGGACGCTAATTAGCTTATGCATCCATAGATTCGCCGCTAGGCCGGAAAACTCTAAGCCGTGGTCGTGCACTTCCTTGCGGAGCACCTGTCGTTTCTTCGGGGTATCGTACTGGTCGGGGTTGGGATGGGGCGGGAAACCACCTAATTCGACGCCGTCGAAGCCCATGTCTTGGAGTCGGTGTAGCACTGTATGAAAATCTACGGGATTGTTCTTATAAGGCCCTAAGACATAAGCCCAGCTACCAATGGAAATTTTTTTCATGATCGGCTTACCTCCTGATTAGGGAAATATCTAAGCATTTAGGAACAGGGATGCATAGCTAGCTGGATTATGATTCATCCGATAAGGGGAAGCGCACTTAGTAGCGCAGTCGCTTATGATCACCGACATTAGGAGCGTCGGGATTAGTATCTGGGCCGAAATAGCGTAAGGTGACTAGTGGCTCCGTACCGGTATTTTCGAAAACGACTCCTGCGCGTGCAGCATCATAAGTTACGAAGACTTCATCGTTCGTGAGTTCACCAAAACGAATCATCGCAGGGGTTTCTAGGTCAAACTTACCGATGCGGCCACGGCCTTGCACCGTGATGAGTCCATAAGCCCCGTTATCGCGAATGGTAACTTTGACTCCCGGCTGGATCGTCAGTTCCTTCGCGGTAAATAGTTCCTTCCCATCTATTTTCCCGTACACCACCCAGCGGTCTAGATAGCCCTCGCTTTGGGTGTTTGCTACGGGAATAGGTTCTAAGTAATGATGGTCTTTAAAATAGGGATCGACGTTGGCTTCCCAGTCGAGCTGTTCGACGAGATAATCTAGATCTTGATGTTTTTCACGAGGTACATCCTTGACTAAGAGATCCCAGGGTACAGGTCGGCCTTCGACCATGGATTGGTACATGGCAAAGACGTCGGAACCCCATTGCGGTTCATAAGTCACTAAGGAGCCGGGTGCATGTAAGATACAGGGCGGAACGAGCCAGCCCGTTCCTGGTTGTAAACGATAGGCTTTACTGTAGTTGAGGATGCCGTTATCTCCCTGATGCCAACGTTCTAAACATCGGCGAATGTCCTCCTTAGTCGTGCCTGGCTCTAAGCCGAAGAAAGTATAGGGAAAATTGTTGCAGATGCTATTGAGCTGTGGCGGGAAATAATAGGCTTCAGGTTTACCTTGCTGGCCGACTAAGGCCGCTTGCTTATCGTTTTGATGCATATGATGCGGGATGGGGCCTAAGTTGTCGAAGAATTTACTATAGACGGGCCAGCGCTTATATTTGTCCCACATTGGCTGACCAATAAACAGGGGACCTTCCAGTTCGATAGCTTCCTTGAGTGTGACAAACTTCCGGCCTTGGTAAACGATATAACTCAGGCCTTCGTCCCAGGGAGCGCCTTCATTAGCTGCCGGCGTGGTTGAGGCAAACCAACGTTCGTCAATGCCGCCGCGATGAGCGCCCAGGGCATAGTAATCATCCGGATGGAGTTTGAGCCGTTTGCCAGGCATCAGGAACGAACGCGGTACCCAGGTGGGGGCCAGTCGGACAATTCCCTCGCCGGTTTCCACGATTTCGCGGATTTGTTGGGAAGTGACGGCGGGTCGGCGAACGACGTCAGTAACACGGGGCTTTTTCGCTTCGGGGCTTTTTTTGACCTGAGGGGTGCGGGCCATTTTACGCGCCATAGATGTAGTCTCCTTCGCAGTGTCTGCATCGCGACCGAGGTCGCACCTTGCGGCTCGGCACTTGCTTCTGGCTCGCATTATAGTGAAAAAGCCACGTCCTGCCGAGGTGTCCGGGTTCTTGTGCTGACCATTACGGACTCGCTCATTGACGCTGCCGATCGTTGCCCGATTTATTACCGCTGTATCTAAACGCGGCATGACTGGGTTGATCGAAATGGTGCTCCAGCACCGCGCGGAAGCACGCTTTTGGGATAACTAGCCGGGCAGAACGTTATTGCTCCCGGAAAATACAAATTGAAAATGAGCCCTTAGGCAGAGGGGTTAGCCTCCCCACGGCCATAGAAAGACGTAGCAAAAATGCAATATGTCGCGATGGGCGAACCGAGAATTAAGCTTAGGCAACGGATACACGGTCAGACAGACGGTCGCGATCGGGTATACCAATAGCGACTGCCGCTCGGAGCCCCGACTAAGTCGGGGGTATAAGCATAATCGCCGCGTAGTACGGCGTCGCCTCGTGTCTTCATTTGCTGAGGCCCACCTAATAAGTCGCGCAAGTTACGGTCGCATCTATGCAAGGCCAGAACTGCGGCGGACGGCATGTGCCACGGCTCATGTCTTACTTTACATAAGCATGAGAGAAATTAATGAGCAGATCTTGCGTGTGAACGCAGAGTATTTTCGGTTGTTGGAAAATGATAAGTATAGTCGCGGATTATTAGCTTAGACTGTAATGCAGACTAATATGAATTGGCGTGGGCCAGCGACCATCAGCTATATTGGTGGCGTGCGGGCATACCGTTCACTAGGTGGTTAGTGTTTATACATGTCTAAGCGGCATAGTTAATTCGGACGGTGTCATCGCAACTTAGCTAAGTGCTTTGCCCCGATCTTTTGCAACCTGATCTGGAGTTTACCTAAGTGCAGACGCAGGATGATCAGACTTGGGCATTAGGACTGCCGCAGACGACGGCGCAGGACTTTGCCGAGGAAGTTCTTCGGTAATTGTGGTACGATGTGAAATTTGCGAGGTCGCTTGTATTTGGCCAGATGTTCATCACAGAAATCGTCTAACGCTTTTAAGTCGAGTTGACCCTCGCGTGGCACAACGTAAGCCACTACCACCTCGCCTCGCTGGGGATCGGGTTCTCCGATCACAGCCGCCTCTGCTACCTGCGGAAATCGAAGTATGACTTCTTCCACTTCGGCGGGATAAACGAGGAAGCCGCTGGTTTTGATGATGTCCCGTTTGCGGTCCACGATAGTGAAATAACCGTCGGCATCGCGTCGGGCCAGGTCGCCAGTGTAGAGCCAACCGTGGCGTAAGGCGAGGGCTGTCTCCGTGGGGTTGCGCCAGTATCCGAGCATGACTTGAGGGCCACGGACAATTAATTCGCCAACTTCGCCGACAGGAAGTTCGGTGCTGCCGTCCAAGGCGTCCACAATGCGGGCTTCGGTGTCTGGTAAGGGGATGCCGATGGTTCCGGGGCGGTTGTATTCGGGGACGAGGGGATTGGCGTGGGTAACAGGCCCTGCTTCGGTGAGGCCATAGCCTTCGATAATTCCTTGGGCGCCGTAGCGTGCGAATTCTTCGCGGATGGCGGAATCGAGTGCCGAGGCCCCGGAGATCACCGTGCGAATCGAGGAGAGGTCAGGACGTGAGGCACGGTCATGCCAGTGACGCAGCACGCGGTTCAGCGCGGCTAACATCGCGGGGACTGCGGGGAAAATTGTCGGGCGCCAACGGTGGATGAGCTGCAAAGTGGCATGGGTTTCAAAGCGGGGATGGAGGTGGATGCTGGCGCGCATAGCAATCCCCGCTAACGCGCACACGGTCAGCCCGTAGGCATGGAAAAGCGGTAGGACGCCGAGGATGCGCTCTTGCCCGTCGTGAGCCAGGCTCCAGGCCCGTAATTGCCAGGCGTTGCATAGCAGGTTGCGATGGGAGAGCATGACGATTTTCGGCGAACCTGTGGTGCCACCGGTCGGAGCCAGGATCGCTAACGCGTCTAAATCCCCGTGGGCACCCAAAGAGTCGCGCGGGGCATAGTCGAGCAGATGGGGGAACGACACAAAAGGCTCACGGGTGACAAGGTGGAAATGGCCCTGTTTGCGGAGCCGTTCGATGCGGTAAAGCAGACTCTTGAATACCGGCAGTCGCTCGGCCAACGAAATGACAAACACGCGTTCGAGGCGTTGGCGTTGGAGAGCGAGGCTAAGATGAGGCGTGAACAAATCCAGGGTAACGACATATCGGCACTCGGTGAGTTCGAGGAGGCGTTCGATTTCTTCGGGAACATAAAGAGGGCTGAGTTGTACGATATGTCCGCCTAACGACCAGACGGCAAAAAGTGTCACTAGGTATTCGGGCACGTTTGGGAGTAACACGCCGACTGCTGTGTTCTCACGCACGCCCGCATGCTGTAGTCCATGAGCGACGCGGCAAACTTGGTCGTAAAGTTGATGGTAAGTCAAGCGTTGCTCTAACAGGGTGCAGGCGAGATGGTGCGGAAAGTCGGAGGCCGCGGTCGCGAGCAAACTGGGAAGATTGCCTCGGGGATACTCCAGACTGGCGGGTACGCTTGGTGGATAAAATCGCAGCCAGGGACGTTCTGCCAGAAGGTCAACTTCGTGCGAACTGGCAAGGTCGAATCGGTGCTGGGTCATGATGCCTGGCCCCACGTGAACTGATTTCCAGTCAATTCTACGCAGAGCCAAGCGCTCACCGGGTGAAATCACTTGGCGACAACGATCTCCGGCAGACTGGCCCGAGCGTAAACTTGATACGACCGTCCTAAGTGTTTCGCCTGGCCTAGGATTACAATCGGTAGCGGCCCTGTGGGCAGGTTGTTAGGGAGCTTGAGGGCCAGTTTCGCTTCGGTTTGGCCGCGGGCGACCTTGGTGCTGGCAGGAGCGGTAAGGGCAACGGGTTGATTCGGCGCAGGAGGCGGAGCCACGGCAAAGATTTGTATTTCGTCTTCAAAGCCCGGCTGCCTATTTACACGTACTACCGCTTCCAAGCCCGTTTGGCCGCGTGGTAAACGATCTGTAGCGTATTTGGCCTCCAGGAGAAATGGCGGCACTTCAGTAACGCTGGCCGCTAAGGCCGTCTGCAGGTGCCGAGGCGGGTAGCGCAAGTTATTGAAAGTAGCAGCTAATGGCTCGCTCATGGTAACGGGCACAACGAATTCGCCCGTCTCGGCTTTGCCATGGGCCAGGATTTGCAACGGCCAGGCACCGAGCGGAGACTTTGGCTCCGCTTGAAGGAAAACCACTCCGACATTTTGTTCGCCGAGCATAACCCCTTCGCCTCGAAGATGGGGACCGGCTTGAGCTTGTAAGCGCACTGGGCCAGTATAATCGGTTCGTGTCAGCCGAACAAAACAGACGCCCACACCACCAGCGGGAACTTCGACGCGGTCTTGTAGAGCTTCGACCCGGATTGTTGGTGTGGCCGTTTGAATGGCAACGCGGTAAGTCTCCTCGGGGCCCCCGCTGTACTGCAAATGTTCCACCGTCAGGAAAACTTCGCCATCAGCGGGTGGATTGTACTCCAGGCGGGGCGGATCTTGCATCGGGTTGGAGTTGGCAAGTTGTTGTTGGCCCATGGCATCGCGCAGTGTCAGATAAACGGCGCTGGGCGAGCTGTATTCCCACGTTTGAGCCTCGAAACTAATGCGCTGTCCCTTGCGCACGGGGACACGGAACCAATCGCGGTCTAAAGGTTTTTCCAGTCGGCCATTGACCGCGACGGGCACGGCCAAACGCTGTGCCTGCTCGGGTGAGTCGTTCGGCTCTTGCTCGAGTACTTCATCGAGCTGGGATAATGCGAGAATCACTGGCCAACCAGGAGGTGCGCTGGGACGCTGGGGACTGACCGGCAACCCCAACACGGTCGGCTCGGCGGGGGCCTGAAGAGCGACGGGCGGAACACCGTCGAGGAAGGGGCCAGCGAAGGTGATGTTCGCAGTGGTCCCGCGTTTGACGCTGAGCGGAAAAGTCGTAGTCGCACAAGGGAAGTCGCCGACGCGTAAGCGGTAAACATAGTTCCCGCCTCCTTGGTAACGAACATCCCGAAGTTGTAGCAGATACTCGCCGCTCGACTTGGCGACGTAGATGAGGCGAGCATCGCGGTGCAACCCGGGGGCGTCGTCACTGAAAGCCACTTGCCGACCGTTTGCATCTTGGAGCACCAGAAGACTATCTAAAGGCGAACCGAGACGGCGGGCTATGACCTCGAAGCAAACGCGTTGCCCTGCTTGAAGTGGGATGCGAAAATAGTAAGTCGCTTCTGCGTCTATACGTCCCGTTAGCACACACGGTGGCGTAATTTTTTGAGCTTCGCTGACGGTGCGATTATTGCCGGTTACGGCCACTTCCGGAAGGTCGTCCACGCAGAACGGCAGCAAGTTGGAGATCCCACGGCGAGTAACCAATCGCACAGCATGCACACCCAGGGGAGAATCTTTCGGTAAGTTCAGCTTGACGACGCACCGACTGGCGGGTTCTTTAGCATCGGGAATGATGTTGGCTTGTACCGGGAAGCTGGCGAGTACGCCAAGCGCGTCAGCTAACTCGCGACCTTGGAGCGATATTTCGACGATGCTGCCCCGCTGACCTCCGGGCGGATAATAAGACGTAACGACAGGTCCCTGCGGATTAGGCGTCGGTAGTGTGCCAGGTTTAGGTTGGGCTGATAGTTGCCAAGTCAACGCCAGCAGGCCGATTACGGTAATTAGCGGTAAGGCTAATCCGGCACCGTAAGGTAGCTTCTGACCAGTTTGAAGCTGACCGCGTGGAAGCGCTGGCGGCATGACGTCAACCCTCGGCTTCCGGAGGGAAAGATTCGTAGCAGGCGGGCATGGTGTGGTGTGCATGACGTCGGTTTCTCAGGCTTTCCTACGAATCTCGACGGGTTGGTGGCAAGGGCCACTCTCGCCGCGACCCTGGTCACCTCTGATAATAAGTTGGTAACCATGGCTTGACGACGAAGCCTGCCATGCTCCAGGCAGAACGAGAAGGTGCCTGGCCTCGTTTTCGTTTAGTCCGCCGAGTGCGACGAGCTTTTAGATCGCAAACCCGCCGAAACTCACGAATTTCCCCCCACCTAATAACAAGGAGTTGACAACATGCGTGGCGTGCGACTGTGTATCTGGTGCGGTATCGTGGCGCTGCTGGTGGCTTATCTGGGGCTGCTGCGCTTCGTCGCGATCAGCCCTGCGCAGCCAGCGCAAGCCGGCAAGCTCGTCAGTTTCTTGGACGAGGTGGCCCCAATCTTGAAGGAAAACTGCATCGCATGTCACGACGCCAAGCTTCGCAAGGGCCGTTTGGACATGACCACTTTTGACGGTTTGCTGACCGGTGGCGACCGCGGACCGTCGGTAGTGGCAGGTAAGCCCGAGGAGAGTCCGCTCTATTTGCTGATCACGGGCCAGAAAGAACCGGTCATGCCGCCGCGGGAAACAGGGGGCAGCCTGACCAAGGAGCAAATTGGCATTATTGAGCGTTGGATTCGCGAGGGGGCAAAATTTGACGGCCCTTCGCCGAAGGCAAACCTACTGGTGGAATTACGGAAACGTTGGAACCCGCCGTTGCCACCCGCTCAATATCGGTTCCCTGCGGTCATTCGCGCCTTAGCCTTCACGCCGGACGGGAAACATCTCCTCGTCGGCGGCTACTTTGAAATCCTAGTTTGGGACTGGGAAAACGGGCAGTTAGTGAAACGTATTCGCACCCGCGCTGAGCGGACGAATGCGCTGGCCTTTCTTCCTGATGGTAAGACCCTCGTTGTTGCGGGCGGACGACCCGGTCAGGAAGGGGATGTGCGCGTGTATGACTTTTCTGCGAAACCGACACGGCAAGATGGGGCGATCGATTACCTTGACGGCGTCGATCCGAAAGCAGGTGTGTTGCTGCGCGAATTAGTGCAGACCGATGATGAAATGCTGGCCCTAGCAGTCAGTAAGGACGGCAAACGGGTGGCTGCTGGCGGGTGCGACCGCATTGTCCGCGTGTGGGACACCGAAAAGTGGGCGCTGGAGCAATCCATCGAAAATCACGCTGATTGGGTGCTCGACTTATGCTTCACGCCCGATGGGAAATACTTACTCTCCGCCAGCCGCGATAAGACTGCGAAAGTCTGGGACTTGTCAGCCAAAGAACCATTAGCCACCTTTCCGGGGCACCAAGAATATGTTTCCGGCATTACGGTGCACCCCAGCGGCAAGATCGGCATCAGTTGTGGCCGCGATCGGCAGATTCGTTTCTGGAATATCGCCAGCAATCCCAATCAGATTCGCACCGCCGGTGGCCATGCCGATTTCGTCGAGAAAGTGCGGCTGCATCCGACTAAGCCGATTCTGGTTTCCTGTTCCGTAGACCGAACGGTACGCCTGTGGAACGCGGACAGCGGGGCACAACTGCGTAATTTGGAAGGCCACACCGACGCCGTGTTCGCGATTGCCATCAGTCCGGATGGCCAGCGTATCGCCAGCGGCGCCTGGAACGGCGAGGTGCGCCTATGGAGTGTGGACGACGGCAAACTGCTGCGCCAGTTTATTGCTTCGCCACTAGCCCCCACCGCTAAGAAGTGAAGCGGCGAGATCCGTAAGCGCGATTAAACAGGTTGTGCTTCAATGGCTTGTACGACCAAATCGCCCACTTCGCTGGTGGTGTATCCCATTTGACCCGCGGCCATGCTTTTCAGTTTGTGGGCACAAACGTAGGCCACCGCTTGTTCCACTCGCTCGGCCGCGCGACGTTCGCCGAGAAACTCCAGCATCAGTTTCAGGGCCAAGATGGCTGCTATGGGATTGATTTTTCCTGTGCCTGTGTACTTCGGAGCTGAGCCACCCATCGGCTCAAACATGCTGGTACCGGTGGGATTAATGTTTGCCCCGGCCGCTACTCCCAAGCCTCCTTGCAAGATGGCCGCTAAGTCGGTGATGATGTCGCCGAACATGTTTTCCGTTACGATGGTGTCGTACCATTCCGGATTTTTCACCATCCACATGCAACAGGCGTCCACGTGGTTGTAATCCGTCTTAATGTCGGGATATTCCTTGGCCAATTCCTGAAACACACGCCACCACAAATCATGGGCATAAGTAAGCACGTTGGTCTTGAGCACCAGGGTGAGCTTCTTCTGGTCGTTGCGCTGTCGGCAAAACTCAAAGGCGTACCGCAAACAACGCTCGACCCCTTGACGTGTGTTAATCAGCTCCTGAGTTGCCACTTCATAGGGTGTACCCTTATGCAGAAATCCTCCGGCACCGCAATAGAGTCCTTCAGTGTTTTCGCGAATGACGACAAAGTCAATGTCTTCTGGCCCCTTATTTTTGATGGGCGTTTCGACACCCGGATAGAGCTTCACAGGACGTAAGTTGATGTATTGCTGAAACTCGAAACGAATCCGTAACAGCAGGCCGCGTTCAAGGATGCCCGGCGGCACGTCTGGATGCCCGACGGCTCCGAGGTAAATAGCTTTGAACTGGCCGAGTTCGCGCAGCACGGAATCGGGAAGTACCTCTCCAGTTCGGAGATACCGCTCCCCGCCCAGGTCATATTCGACAGTTTCGTAACTAAAGCCTTCACGCCGCGCCACGGCTTGGAGCACCTTCAGCCCTTCGCGGACTACTTCCGGCCCAGTCCCGTCACCGCCAATCACTGCGATCCGGTAATGACGCATTTGGCTCTCCCCTCTGCTCGGCTTTGTGGCACATCTCACGGTGTCGCATAGCATATTCATAACATACGCATGGTAGGATTGCTAATTAGGAACGAAACCATGACGTCCATCCGCTGGGGTTACGTGATTACACGTTGCTTATCGCAGGTGGTGCGAAGTCTTTTCTGGTGCCTCATGGTGCTGGTCTGCTTACAAGGATGCAGCCGCCAAAGCCACGACGGGCAGGCGGAGGATGGGACAGTAGATTCGACATCAACGGGTAATTACATTCCAATGACGAAGCCGATCCCATCGAACTTATCTTCTTCTAGGCCTATCCAAGATGAGTTTGAAAGGCTGTTGGGCGATCTTCCCGAAGATGTTACTGCCCTGCGGCACCAACTGCAACGCGATTGGGAAGTCTCGTTTTCTTGGTACGAACGAGAAGAGGGAAAATTCTTTCTAGCCCAACTGAGCTTCCAAAAGCAATTGCGCGATCACCATTTAATCGCGCTCATCGGGCTGCCAGGCCCCCTGGACATCCTTTTGACGGGCACGGGGGTAAGCGACCGAGGGTTGGCTTTGTTGGCCCGGTTGCGAACGACCACGCGGCAGGGGCGACCTCTCCTCGCAGAAGTTTGGGAGCTTCACTTAGGTTACACGCAGGTAACGAACGAAGGACTGGCACATTTGTCGGCTCTCGAATCGCTGCGCGTCTTAGATCTAACGCGAACCCATGTCAGAGACGATGGCTTGGTGCACTTGGCCAAACTTCCGCACTTGCAACGCTTGATTCTGGCGCGGACTGCAATTACAGGACGGGGACTGCCCCATTTACGCGAACTCAAGTCGTTAATCGAATTGGACCTCGACGCAACCCATGTCGACGATCAAGGTTTGTACCAGTTGCCGGCCTTGCCAAAGCTACGGAAGCTGAATTTGCGGGGCACACGCATTTCCGACGCAGGGCTCGCGCGTCTCCAGGAACTTCCCGCCTTAGAGGAACTTGACGTTACGAACACACGCATCACCGATGCCTGCATCATCCACTTGAAAGAACTAAAGAAACTCCGTCGCTTACGCATCCTGCATCAAACTGGACTAAGTGAGTCTGGCAAACTTCAGCTTCACTTCAGCCTTCCTGAGCACGTGGACATTGATTGATCGAGAGTCCGCAACAAGCATTTCGCGGTCGTTTCACTCACTTAGCTATGCAAGCGCCAGTTGCAACGGTTTCCAATTCTGAAGACGTTGGTAAATGGACGTAGCTATTAGCTTTGTTCAATTTAGGTACCGTTTTTTGTGCTCTCAACAAAGCCAGTTTCATGAAAAGACACGTAATTGGTCCGAACTACGAAGATACTGGGTAGGCCGTGTCAGCGAGAAGGATCCTAGCTTCTTTGCAAATTGGCTATAAGAAGGTGGCTAAGGTAGCTTCTAAGCGAGTACGGCACCCTAAGAGGTCTTCACAACAGAGAATTTCCTGCACTTAGTCAAGCGTCATACTGACACAGCTGGGCCAGCTTTTTCCTACCCACGCTTCGATGATGCGTAAAAAACCGGCTTCCGGGCTGAGCGTCGGCGAATCGGTACATACCAATCTCGGCGGAAGGCTCAGTCTCTTGGTTACGGCTTTCTCGGCCCTAGAAGTCAGAATGCCGACTAGGGAGTTTCTGTTCACGCTTTGGCCTGCGAGTGACTTTCCGCGCGGGCGACGAATTGTGGCGCGGGAACATGGATGTGGCGTAGCCAGTGCTGGTCGTCGCGCTCAGGAAAGTCCTCGCGGTAGTGGACGCCACGCGATTCTCGACGTTGCAAGGCCGACCATACGAGCATCCAGGCATTAGTCATCAAGTTTTGTAATTCCCAGGCCGCGGGAGTACCGAATTCTTGGGCCAGCACGTAGCGGGCCCAGAAGAGTACGTCGTGCAGCGCTTCTTGCAGCGCCGGACCGGTGCGCAGGATGCCTGCTTTGCGCCAGAGTAGACTTTGCAAGGCGTTGCGAAGATCGGTGACCTGAATATCAGGGGCACATGCCGCTTTCGGCGCAGATAGTGACAAAGGTGGCTTCCAGCGGGATTCGATAGCGGCCTGTTGGCTCGCCCCTTGGCCGCACCAGCGTCCGAAGACCAGGCTCTCCAAAAGGCTATTCGAAGCTAAGCGATTTGCACCATGTAAACCGCTGGAAGTTACTTCACCGCACGCCCATAGTCCAGGCAAACTAGTGCGGCCGGTTCCATCTACCCACACTCCGCCAATTAGGTAATGCGCCGCCGGTCGCACGGGTATCCAATCGCGCGAAATATCGAGACCAAAACTGGTACATACGCGAACGATGCCCGGAAATTCCCTGCGAATCCGTTCCGCGTCGAGATGAGACATGTCGAGATATACACAAGGATGTTGGGTCTTTTCCATTTGCCGCACGATGGCCCGCGCCACAATGTCGCGCGGCGCCAATTCGGCCATGGGGTGAACTCCGGGCATAAAACGATACCCTGTGCGATCGCGTAAGACGGCGCCTGCGCCCCGCGTGGCTTCCGTGATGAGATAGCGAGCCGACCCGGCAACGTAGAGCACCGTAGGGTGAAACTGCATGAACTCCATATCGCGGACCTGTGCCCCAGCTCGCCAAGCCATGGCGATGCCATCACCCGTGGCCACCGCAGGATTCGTGGTCTCTCGGTAAAGCTGACCAGCTCCGCCGGTGGCCAAGATTGTTTGTCGCGCCCAAACCAGCATCAGCTCACCACGGCGATGAACCATGGCACCCACGCACTGGCCTTCCGCGGTCAGCAAGTCAAGCGTGAAGGTGTTATCCCAGATGGTGATGTGGGGTCGCTGTTGGGCCTGAGCGATGACCACGCGCATGACCTCTTGGCCCGTGGCATCGCCCACATGCACGATGCGGTTATAGCTGTGTCCTCCCTCGCGACCTAATTTCAGCTTACCCGGTCCTTCCTCATCGAAACGAGCTCCCCAACTCTGGAGCAGCTCGATTTCCTGCGGTGCTTCGCGAACCACCCGGGCCACCACGGTGGCATCGCAGAGCCCATCGCCTGCCTGGAGGGTGTCTCGTTCATGATCCTCGAACCGATCGCCAGCATCCATCACGCTAGCGATGCCTCCTTGGGCGTAAAAACTGCTCGACTCGGGTAACCGATCCTTGGTGACCACCAAAACGTCTAGCTCCGGATCCACAGCTAACGCCGCCCGTAAACCAGCCAATCCGGCGCCTAAGATAAGAATGTCCGTGAAATAGTGTGGCAGACGCCGACCATGAAACCCCACTAAGTAGCGTCTCAGCCCTGGGAGTTCGTGGAGATACTCTGTCATGATGCGTACTCCCTCGCTGACTCAACTTGTTTACGAGTCAGGATCTATCGTAGTCAACTTCCTAACAAGCAGAGCACCGCGTCCCCTTGCCAGCAATCAGCGAGGAACCGATAATAAGGGGCCATACCAATTTGGCATACAAGATATTTGACATGGGCAGGTTATGACAATTTCGCGTTAGTGGAATTTGGACGGGGCTGAAGCATAGATAACCATAAATACCTTGAATGCTGGTAGGAGAACGGGTCATGGCCACTAGCACAACGACGACTATTATGGCCAAGCTGCGAACCGACTTAGGGTCTCATGCGGCGCGGAAATCTCGCCGTCAAGGGCAACTTCCCGCGGTGATCTACGGACACAAAATTGAACCTATTCACATTCTTGTGAAGCAGGAAGATGTCTGGTCGTTGATTCGCCGTGGTGAGCGCGTCGTGGATGTTTGCGTGGATAATCGGCCACCAGAAAAATGTTTTGTGCGGGACGTGCAATGGGACGCTTTTGGCAAGCAAGTGTTGCATGTCGATTTTGTGCGTATCCGCACTGATGAGCGGGTGCGTACGACTGTGCCCATTCACATTCGCGGTACGCCGGTTGGCCTGCAAGCGGGCGGAGTTCTTCAGCAACCACTCCATTCGTTGGAAGTCGAATGCTTGGCTGTGAACGTGCCGGAAGCCATTCGGGTCAACGTAGCTGACCTACAACTGGGCCAGGCGATTCATGTACGCGATCTGAAGCTCCCTGAAGGTGTTATACCACTGGTCGATCCAGAGGCCGTGGTAGTACAGGTCGCTGCGCCCAAGGCCGAAGTCACACCGACGGAGGTAACGCCCGGTCCCACGGAACCAGAAGTGATCGGACGCAGGCCCGCTAAGGAGGAAGAAGAGGCAGAGTAACATCCGAACCTTAAGCGTATGATGTCCCAAAACTGTAAGTCTGAAATCGAGCCGCGTGATTTGCTTTTGGTTGGCAGGCTGGAGAGGACATGAAACTCGTCGTCGGTTTGGGAAATCCTGAACCACGCTATCAGGGAACACGGCACAATGTTGGCTTCGACGTAGTGGATCGGTTGGCTTCGCAGCTAGCGCCAGGGCAAGCTTGGCAACGGGATTTTTATTCCTTGCTGATCAAGGCGGTCGCGGATTCGCAAGCGTTGCTCTTGGTCAAGCCACAAACGTATATGAACCGCAGTGGAATGGCCGTGGCCGCGTTAGTGCAATTTTATCAAGTTCCATTTTCGGACTTGCTCGTGATATGCGATGACTTAAACCTGCCCCTCGGCCAATTGCGACTTCGTGCTCGTGGCAGTTGTGGCGGACATAAAGGTTTACTCGACGTTGAACGTCAACTCGGCACTACCGACTATCCCCGCCTGCGCATTGGCATCGGCAGTCCACCTCTGGGACAAGGCGCAGCCGATTATGTGCTGCAGCGCTTCCATCCCGAGGAACAACCCGTCATCGAAGAAGCGGTGCAGCGAGCAGCGCAAGCCGTGTTCGTGTGGGCAACGCAAGGCATCGAAGCAGCGATGAACCGCTTCAACGTCCGCCAATCCGCAGCCTTACCAGACGAAAAAAGGTTAGCGCCGGAACCAGAAAATAACGCCAGACAATGAGTCGGCATCCCGCCACCAACTCGACACCTCGGCAACAATTAGCGGCATTTCAGCGGGGCGTTTGCGCTGCCTCGTGAGCTAAGACTACCGCTGCCACAACTGCGCGATCTGCTCCGGTTAATGAACGGAGCCAACCCAAAGTTCTATCGCGATCTGCGCGAACGTTATGCCAAGCGATTCGCTTCAGCAAGTAAGCCCGCTCTCTCTCGGACAATTCTGCAAGCAGCAGCAAGGACTCTGGAGGCAGATATTCTGACTTACGCAGCAACAAAGTCTCCGCGTGTGCACGTAGTAGCGCCCGTCGCAACTCGGTCTGATTCACGCGCTCTAGCATTTCACTTATCCGCTCTTCGTGGCCTAGGGCAGTCACCAATCGCATGCGGCAGGTCAAAACATCAGTGGACCATTGCGGCGGCAAGCTGGGGGCAATGCCATCCAGTTCCTTTAGCAGCGTTTCGAGGAACGACCACTCATGATGCAATAAAGCGCACTCGACCATGAGTCGCAACGCCTGCCAGCGCTCCACGGCACCAGCGACGCCTACCAGCTCCTTCTCATAACGTTTCCAAGCATCCTGCAACTGGCCGTTGCGGCTCAATAACTCGATTTCTTCCAGCACCGAAAGGGAACCACCTCGACTTTCGACTTTCAGTAAGTGAAACACGAGTCGGCGGTTTGGTTCGAGGTTCAAGCTGGTGGCTGCTCCAACGCTTTGATCTAGCTGTTTAGAACGCAAGGCCTCGAATCGTTGGCGAAATCCCTCCGCCGCCTCGGTCGCCCCTAAGGTGGCGCACTCTGCCAACGCCACCAAACAACTCTCAGAGATCGGATTTTCTTCGACGGGTGGATTCGCTTGGCCTTTATTTTCAGCCGATCTTGCTGATGCGGGGGAGCCTTGATAAGCAAGGTTATGTAGCAGACGCTGTAGCGCTACATTACGTTCCTCAGGACTATCTGCTAATTGCGTGATGCGCTGAACCACCCGCCGAATCAGTGCGTCATGCTGCGGAAAGCGATGCAACAATTGCACGCCCGCTTGGATGTCTTCCGGGAGCAATCCCGCAGTGCTACATTGTGCCAGGTATTCCACGAGTAAATCCCGAGCCAGCCCCTGACTCGACCAGTCCTGCTGAGTTGCCAACTGGCGAATCGCTTGCAAGGCCTGCCCTGCTTCTTGACGTGCAAGTCGAGAGACCCGACGGACTCGGTTGGCATCCACCTCCGTGCGTTGCCAGTATCGCATGAGTGCCAAACGCACACAGGCCGCCAATTCGGGAGCTACTCGTTCATTTTGTAAGGCAGCTTGAGCCTCCGTGAGCCAGAAATGTCTTCGGTTCTCGATGTGGTACGACGTGTACCAGCGATAACTCACGTAGGCGATAACAAGTGCCGAGATGACTAACCCGATGCGTAGCGCCCATTGTCCCGGCGTCAGTGGTTCCCGTTCGACGGGCAAAACTTGGGCCTCTTCAAGGGCCTCCGCGCTGACATAACTGCGCGCCGTGGCCGTGCCCCACTCCCCCTCTAATCGGGGCTGATTCAGGGCAGCCGCGGCTGGCCTCAGCGCCATTTGCCGCCAGTCGCGCGGACTTTGCGCTTGCGGAACGGGCACACGCACGATACGCCGACATTCCGGACAGGGCGTCTGTTTTCCTGCCAGGGTACCTTCCACCTCAAACTCATGGTCGCACCACGAACAGGTCATTTTGATAGGCACCGCCGTCGGCGCGGGGGCAGCCACCGTCTCTCCAGCCACAACTGTTTCCCCCGTCTTTTTTGCCTCTCCACCCGCTAATCCCAAAGCGGCCAGCGCTAAACTCTCTAAGTCGGGTTTCTTCGAATCCCGCAAAGGTGCCACGGCCCGCGTCGCCGGCACCAGCACCACTCCTTTGCAATAGGGACATCGGCCGTGCTTGCCAGCTAGTTCATCCCGCACCGTTAGCTGGCGACTACAATGCGAACAAGTAAATCGGATGGGCATGGGTGAGCTTCCTTAGGCAGCGCCCCTTCACATCGGCCTGAGTTGGTGATTTTCGTCATATTCTAACTAAATCTGGGAGGTGTTCCAACAAATCTTCCCAGCCTAGGAGCCGATTATTGGTAAGGACACAGACGACGACCTGGAAGTTCGCATACTAGTACCCGACTGATTCTCCTTACTTGGGGCCGCGACTGAGTTTCCCATCCTTGGTGTATGCATCGCCTGTTCTTCTTGCTCCAAGCGTTGAATTTCCTCCAACAGCGCGTCCACCATCTCCGCTTCCGAGACCGTACGAATCATCTCGCCGCGACGAAAAATCATCCCCTTGCCTCGTCCCGCGGCGATGCCGATATCGGCTTCGCGCGCTTCGCCTGGCCCATTCACGACACAACCTAGCACGCTGATACGAATAGGTGTCTTGCGACCCGCAAGACGCTTCTCCAGCTCGGTTACGATTTTCTCCAGGTCAATTTCCAAGCGTCCGCAAGTTGGACAAGCGATGATTTCTGGCCTGCGAACTCGTCGACCAGTCGCCTGCAAAATATCAAACGCCGCTTGCACCTCCGGCACAGGATCTCCTAACAAACTGACGCGAATGGTGTCCCCGATGCCGTCCAACAGCAGCGGTGCCAACCCACAAGCTGACTTAATGATCGCATAAGGCGGCTTGCCCGCTTCCGTCACGCCTATATGCGTCGGGTAATCACATTGCTTGGCATAGAGCCGATAAGTTTCGACCACTGTCGGCACGTCGGAGGATTTCAACGACACCACTATGTTGTAAAAGCCCTCCGCCTCGGCTAGCTCAATGTAACGCAAGGCACTTTCCACCAACGCTGGCGGACAAGGATAACCGTACTTGTCCAACAAATCTTTTTCTAAGCTGCCCGCATTGACGCCGATACGCAACGCTACTCCCTTATCGCGGCATTTTCGCACCACTTGGCGGAAACGCTCATAGCCACCTATGTTGCCCGGATTGATGCGAATCTTGTCAACCGGATGCTCCAGTGCCGCCAAGGCCATGCGGTAATCAAAATGAATGTCACAAATGAGCGGAATATGGATGCGCCGCTTGATCTCACTCAACACAGCGGCATCCTCGGGCTTCGGCACAGCAACCCGTACCAATTCACAACCCGCCTCTTCCAAACGCAAAATTTGCGCCACCGTGGCCTCGACATCGTGCGTGTCGGTAGTGGTCATGGACTGAACCCAAATCGGGTTGTCGCCCCCCACTACCTTATCGCCGACACGAACTTCGCGCGTTTTGTGCCGTTGAAACGTACGCTGATACATCCTGGTTCGTTGCTCCCTGGCCGCAAGGGCGGCTCGTCTCGTTCCGTGCTATCCTACTTGTGCTCTCCTGAGATGTCAAGCAAAGGCCCACCTGGCTCGCTCTTTGAGCGGCAGCCAATCAGCAAGAATACTGATGAAGTCCCTCATATTACGCAAGGGGGCGGGCCTGGAAATTTTCGCGTACCGAGCACGGCAAGCGAAATACCCTCGGCATTACCGGCATCCCACTCAACTTGCCCTTTGGCTCGTCCGCTTGCAACCGGCATAAACTTACATCCAGATCGCCTGTTTGCCAGCCTAGACCCGATCCTGAATTGAAGCCCAACTACCCATCACCCTATGCCTTGCTGGTCTTCATGATGTTTCCGCACATGCCCCTCAGTCTCTCCGCTTGTTGGTGAGAAATAATTTAGATAATACGTAACACAAAGAAAAACTCCCAAGGCGCAATGAATGACGTTGCACAACCCTTGCTCATTCCTTTAGGGAACGCGTCGTCCACCTAAGCGCTCGTTATATCATCGAAGAAGATAAATGGCCTGAATTCGCTGGTGAAGCTCTGTTCTGAAAATCATGACCCGAGACATCTCCCAATGACTCCGTCTAACTTCAGCTAGTCAACGGGCTAATAGATTGCTTAGGTTCGGTCGCCTAAGTTAGATTTACTTATGCCTGACACAAACGGCGATACAACGACGGCCAGATTAATGGTTCTGGAAATTTAACGCGTTAGCACCTCGGGGGCGATTATAATCGTTCTGTAGCGAGTACAACCATTGAGTCGTTACAGCATTAGGTTAGATATCTATAACTCTCCATGCACTGATAACTCTGTGGCGGTTTGTTATGGCAGGCGGAGAAAATCGGGTCCCTGCACACGTGCGGACCAGACATCGTCCGGCAAAACGAACACTGCTTCCGGCAAAGTGGAGGTCCGTGCATAATAATAACGCTTTTCCCTCAGACCGGGATAATCTTCAGTTCTCGGCTCCCAAGTCATCCCCACTATCAGTTGATGGGAAATTTTCTTATCGGGACTACGCACCTCGATGATTAATGCCGGAGGATACTTACTATCCTGAGCATCTAAGCGATACTCCGCTGGGATTTTGCCACTATACTGCAGGAATCGCTCCGTGCTCAATCGGGCCACGTTCGTGGCCGCGGTTTTCCATCCTAGGCTGGCTAACAAGGATTCTAATTTGCTAACATCCAACCTAAAATCATCCTTTTTTTGTTCCTGACCGTCGATTGTATAGCTTACCACCTGCCAACGCTTCGGTTGGCCCTCTTTTTCGGACTTATAACTCAAGTGGAGCACCATCTGTTCGGGCTTGTTTTCCTTAGTGGTGCGGTTCCAACGGAATAGAACCTCCTCCGGTTCGGCATTAGTATTTTCAAAAATTGTTCCCACGCGTGGCTCAATATCTAATTCGCGAACGACTTCCCGCCGGAGCAAGAACACGAACTTATTCGATTCGGGCACATCGGCAGTGGGGGGCTTATATTGCAAGTGGGCATAATATTGACCCTTCTCAGCACCTTCTTTTTCAATAGCACGACTCACGCTATAGACTAACTCGTTGGGAGTCGTCTGGTCTTTCGGTTTTTCCCAAACCCGGATCTGTAACCAAGACTTAGCGCCGAGTTGATAGGTGTTAGCAAGGTCCTGGTCTGTGGCTTCGTCGGTTACCAGTTTGTCCGCCTGCATGTTTTTCAAGATATTAAGCAAGGAATCTATATTCGCAGCGGTGGCCTCGAATGGCTTCTTGATTTTCCAGACATTACCTTCCTTTTCGATTAACAAGGTGGTAGAGCCGCGAGTAAACTCGACCTGATTGACATAATCAGTCACAAAACTCTTCAGGCTGCGATCGCGGAAATAATAATAACCACCCGCCAAACGCTCGTGAAGCTGGAACGCGCCAACAATGCCGCTGACATTTTCGGCAGGGTCTGGCACAGCGAGGATTTGTGGTGTCTGTTCGCCAATTCTTCGCTCGACATAAGTCACGCGGCGTTTTTCGTCATGCTTGCCGATGCGCAAAGTGACCAGGGGCTTACTTCCGTCGCGTAATTTCGGTTCTCCCTCTCCTTCGGGTTTACCTTCCTTATCGCGAATGACACCCTCACTATAGATACGCACCGTACACAGTTCCTTTCCGCTGTCTAGACCCAAATCAATGGGATCATCGCCAAACCAGGACCGTTGTTTGAATCCATCATCTAGAAACGCAGCGGTATCGCGGAGTTCTAAGTTTCCTAAGCCTTCAACTAGTTGGGTCACGACCTGCGGATGCGTAGCCAATTTGGTCCGCTTGTCGGTATAGAGATACCACTCGACAGGTGCAGTGGATTTTTCCGATGATTTGTCGCTGTCCTTCGACAACTGCCAGCGGCGCAAGCGCACCTGCTTAACTGCCTGGTGAGGATAATCCAGGTTGATCGCATCCACCTTTTTGACATCGTAGCGGACGACGTGGCGATCGCGATAATCATCGAGCTTAGTGGGAATGGCATCGCGCACGTCTTTGCCGGAAATGCGCACCGCATAGGAATCGGTATCGAGTTTAGCGTAGTAACGCAATTCATCGGCCTGTTCCCATTGCCGCGTATGCCAGGCCGCTAATCCACCTAGCCAGTCCCCGTAATTGACTTGGCCCATGAAGAATGCTACACAACTTTGAAATAGTCCGGCACTGGCCTCGTAGTCTATGTCGCCGACGAGAAGCTGATGCTTGGTGACTTCTGCTTTGTCATCACTGCCTTTCTTCTCGATGGTAAGTATATAGCTGGCCCGGTCGGGTTTCAGTCCCCATAGCGCTAATTTTTCATCGCTAATGTCATCTATATACCCATTTTCCCGAACGACCCTAATACGTTCTAGAGCGTCCGCGAGGTCTTTCGCCTTAGTCTCGGCAGCGTAGCCCAGGGAAGGATGGACAAAGAGCCAGCCGTGAGTCTCGTCATTTCGCAATTCGATTTTCCGCTGCGGCGCCTGTACTAGAACACTTAAGAGTTTTTCGCCGAAACCCACACGAGGAAGCAGTTCCTTAGCGCGGAAGGTCTCTAACTTGGCAAAGACGCGCTCGAAGCGGCTTTTGGGCACGGCTAAAGGACGCTGGTGGACCGTGCTGTTGACGTAATAAACAGGCGATTCCCCGCCACTGAGCTTCCCAATGCGCACTTGCATGGGTTCTTTTTCTTTCGTCGCATAGAGAGTAATAACGGCTTGGGGTTGTTCTAAGCCAAGTATTTCCGGATCACGGGGTACTGGGATCGTATAATTCGCCTCCGCTCCGGTAATATCCAAGGCCAGGGAATCTACAGCCCCACTATCGGTCTTATATTCGGCGGGCTTCGTAATGCGCCATTTGCCATCCTGCTTGGTGAATTCTAGGACTTCCTTAGTCCCCGATTCTGTGGTGCGTTCAATCACCAAGCGGTTAATCTCGCTGGACTTGTCGCGCCACGAGCCGACCAGCCAACGCTGGCGTTCGGTGCGCTCTTCCGTAGTCGGCACATTCCACCATTGCAAGAGCAGGAACACTCCCACCAGTAAGCAAAATATACCGAATAAGATCCAAGTGGTTTTCAGATTCATAGGCGCCAATTCCCTCCGTCCGGTCAGTCAGCTCCCATGGGGGAATGGACTTTGCACACTGATGGCCGGCATACTATCGTCGGCGGACTAAATACACTCCGACGCCGCTAAAGATGATTAGCCCGAAAACCAGCAGGCCCTGCAGTACATAGGAGGTGAGACCGTATTGTTCAAAATTCGGCCCCGGTTGGAACGTCTTGCGTTCCCGAGGAGGAATACCCACCTCCACAAGTTCCGTGCGTTGCCGCAGCCAAGCGATAGACGAGGCGACCAGGTTGAAAACAAAATCATCGTCGGCAGCTAATGCGAGATAGGAGCTGCCGAACACCACCAATCGGGGAGCGCCTTCTCCCGCCACTCCGGCGTGAAACGGATCGCGGGGCACGCGCTCGGAACGTTCCCGAACTGTGATCGCCACCGGGTGCGGCGAGCTCTTGACCCGCTGCTTAAACGCATCAGGGTCCCGTTTGAATTGTTCTAGAAGATGGAGCAATGGATCATTATCGAGGAGCGGTTCTGTCAGGGGATAAACGGGGTAAAGCGTCTCCAGGAGTGAATGGACAACGTAATCCCCGGCAGGAGTGCTTTCCACGGACCGCACCAAAGGCAACGGAATGGCCGTCTCCAGTTGGGTTCGAGCTAGACCGGCCACTAATTGTTTATCCGCTTGAGGACTGATGCGAACAACGGGACGAAGGACTTCACCAGTCGTCATAACGCCACCACGGCGAGCTAATGAGAGGAGCAGATCTTTGCCCGTCTGCACACCAAATTCTTTGAGATAATCCGCCAGCGGGAAAGCCGATGGCGCTCCGTCATTGCCAAGCTCCACGCCCGCAAAGACGACTAAACGACCTTTACCGCGCAGCGCTTGCCGCACTAGGAACCAATCGAGTAAGGCCGGATTCAGCAACGAATTGCCTCCGGAGAGATTCGCGTGTAGGAAGGCCAAAATTTGCGGCAATCCCTGAGGACTCGGTTGCCCCATATACATTTTCAACACGTCCAGGTAACCTGGGGGAGCAGAAAGGGGATCTGCAACGATCCAGACATCTGCCTCCATAAGGGCTTGAAGGATCGAGCTCGACAAACCTCCGAAAGCATCCCGTTCCACCAAGTTCACCACCTTGACCTGATAGCCTTGCTGCTCGAGGCGGTCCTGTAAGCGGCGGAGATTTCGCTCCGGATTGTTATGCGTAGGCGTCATCTCCCCCGCACCACTGGTAAAGTAAATGATGGGCTTTTGCGGCCCTTGCATCAGGGTAACAATAGCAGAGGCCAGCGCTACTTCCCCCTTGAACACGGTAGGTTCCCGACCAAATCGGCTTTCCGAACGCAAGTCGTCCCGACGTAAGAACTGGTAGGCATCTCGCCCATCTCGATCATAGACGACCAGAACGCCCGATTGATCGGCGCTAACGCGGTAACGCTTGTACAACAATCCCAGGGTCTCTTGCACCTGGCCGAAAAACGGATAATGCACCCGAAACTTCTCCCGATTATAGGTGCGGCAAACTTCAAGATAGTCCCGCATTTCGGTATAAAGATCATCGCGAGGATCTAACAGGACATAGACGTCCACGGGATGGGGTAGCTGGCGGACTAAACGTTGCATGCGTTCATGAACGGTGTAGATGCCGGTCGCGCTCCAGTCGAAGGGGCGAGTGCCGTACGCGAACGCTATTGCGTTAACGACTATTAGAATACCCAAGAGCAGAACGGCGCTGAGGAAGGTGTTATAACCATAAATAAGTCGGCGGAGGTTTGGGTTATCGCGTTCTTCGCCGACCAGGCCCAGGAACGCGAGCATCATGGCACTTAGGCCACATAAGGTGAAGACCAGCGGTCGCCAAGTTGCCCATTCGCGCCACGCTGGTAATCCCTTCGATAACTGCTGAAACCAATTGCCCAAGACTTGGAGATTATATTCGAGAACGACTGGCATAACCCCCAGGATCACCGCGACCATAAACGCCTGCAGCGCCAGCCAGCCTAACAAATTGGCGCGTTCCAAGCTACTCAAGGACGACAAGGACTCCTCGCGACGATAGGCCAACCATAAGAAAGTCGCCGTCATCCCGGAAATCAGAGCGCTGGCGATGGCAAACACCAGGTAGGGCACATAAGGATAGCGCGGCTCTTGATTCTGACCCGCCTGATAAATACGAACGGCGAGCCAGATCACAGCAACGACGGCAACGCCCGCGGCAGCGAGCATCCCTATCAGGGCTGGCCTCCAAGGCCTCTGCTGCGTCGGCCCGTTCGCACCTTCCGGCATGGCAAGTCCACTCCCTAGACTTCCGCTTTACTCCCTAGACTTCCGCTTTACTTCCACTTGCGCGATTCTAAGACACGCACGGTCAGGAAAAGGAAAAGTACCGCGATGCTTATATGGTAAAGTAAGTGTTGCAAATAGAGTTGCCCCTGCAGAAAGCTCTCATATTGCTCCAACAGGCTCAGTTGTTGAACTACTTTCACTAACCACTCTCCAGTCCCCCGACCGGCCCAGGTAAACTGCCAATGAAGAAGCTGGGGGACGAATAAGGCTAAGACACCAGCGTAACTTAGCACAGCGGCGATCACCTGGTTGTCGGTAATTGCTGAGAAAAACACGCCCAGCCCGATAAACGATACCACCAGGAACGCCGTACCGACATAGAAACTAAGCAAGGGGCGATAGTCGAAAGGTTGATCCATCAGGAAACGGAAGATTAGGGGGAAAATGAACCATAGGCCCCATGCCACCAGGAAAAAGCACCAGGCCCCGAAGAATTTCCCTAACACCACGGTCGTTTCGCTCACCGGAGCCACTAACAAGACCTCTAATGTGCCGGTGCGCCTTTCCTCGCTGAACAGACGCATGGTCAGGAATGGAGGAATAGCTAACAAGGCAAAGACCGGGAGCAAGCCGTAAAAATAATATTGCACGATCGGTTCCCGGAAAATCACCTCCCGCCGAGATATGTCCCGGTTGGCGACATGCAGGATCCCCACCCAGGTTAGATACTGAATCGCGGCGATAATCGCGAGGCCTGCTAGGACTAAGTATGCCGTCGGCGTGTAGAAATATGCTAATAATTCCCGACGGACGATCGCTACGAGTTGATTGTTCGACACTGTTACTAAGCCGACAATAAGTTGAACCAGAACTAATATCAACGCTAATAAGCCGTTGGGGATAAAGTATGCACTGGGGCGCCAGGTATCGCTCAGGTAAAAGGCAAGCGTAGGCAACAGGGCGCGAAGCACACTTAGCAGGCCCAAGATCAAAGCGCCGAACACCAGGCAAATCATCGCAGCATAGTAACTGGAGTCGGCATCGCTGCCTGCCAGGTTAATATGAGCCAGCAAGAAGAGCAGACTAAATATCCCGGCTAACAGGCCGACTGGGGAAAACATTCCACCATCGGTAGTGACCACTAAGTCGCGCACGATATAGAGTCCTAAGACAGCGAAGGCAATGTAGCCAGCCCAAGCAAGTGCATAACTGGCAGCGAGGCGCCAAACTTCGTTAGTTTCATGTTTGGCCGCAGTAAGGAGGAAGGCAAGACCTACGATCAAGGCGACGCTACTGGCGGTGGGCAAGGCTTGCCATTGGAACCGCGAGACCAGCATAGCGACGACCACGATGGTCAGGAGCACTAACGCAGCCGCACCGAAGGTAATGCGGGCGACCACGATATCCGTGCCGATCAGGTTATTCCAACGGCCCAAAAACTGTCCTAACGCACCCGGCCAGGTGAGTACTGCAGCCCAGGCGCTCCTCGTGCCGACCGAGGTATCGGAGGGAGAAGCCTCCGACGTCATGGACAGCCCTTCCTCTGGAGTTTCGTTTCTTCCTGAATTGACCCAGGGACACACCGTAACGGCGACGCTAATCAAGCCTGTAATAAACGCAGTACAAATCGCGGCCACAGTACCCCACCACTGGTAAACAATCCAAAATAGTCCGCCCAGGCCGCCCGCAATGAGAACAAGCCAGGCCAGGATCCCATAGCCCCGGCGAATTTCCAGGGCACGGTCGAAGGCGGCGTGGTAATAAAGCAGAGCGATGGCCATCACGCTGCAAAACACAATCCAGTTATTCGAAAAAAACGGGAGTTTAGAATCCGGGCCGCCCACGGCAGAGCGGATGGCATTCCAAGCCAACATGACAAGTGTGCCCAATAACAAGAATAACCCGAAGACCCCTACGCTACGAGCGACTTCGGGGGGACGCTCTTCGATGATCGAAGGCCCATATGCCTCTTCAAGGAGCCGTGGGTCGGGTTTTTGGGTATCCGGCGCAAGTGTGGTCATGAAAGGAAACCTCCGAAAAGCTAAGCGGCGGAAGCGCGGCCCGCGGTGACCTGGATGAACAAATCGCGCAAAGATTGGCGTTTCAGATCGAGTCGGCGAATGGGCCAGCCCTGGCGCAACAGGCGTTCGGAGATCGCCAGGCGTAAGTCACGATTGTCGCAGGTTTCGATCTGAAACGCACATAAACCGTCCGCGCCGTCTTCGACCGGCACGCTCTGAATGGCCCGCACACCTTCCACCTGCTGCAGCAGCCGCCGTACTTCCTGTTCGGGAGCCTTGACCTCTAGGACAATGTGACTGTCGCGTTGCAGCTGGCTGAGCCGATCCTGCAGCGCGATCCGTCCTTGGTTGATGATGATGACCCGCTGGCACACTTCTTCGACTTCCGGGAGAATGTGGGTGGAGAGCAGCACAGTATGGTCTTGGCCCAGTTCGCGGATGAGATTAAGAGTTTCCTGCTGTTGCCCCGGGTCAAGGCCTGAGGTCGGTTCGTCGAGAATGAGTATGGGCGGGTCGTGAACCAGGGCGTCGGCCAGCCCGACACGTTGGCGATAACCGCGGGACAGGGAGCTTATTAATCGCCGGCGCACGGGGACTATGCGGCAACGTTCCAACACATACTCGACCCGCCGGTTTCGCTGACGCCTATCCACCTGTTTGAGCCGAGCGCGGTAGTGCAAATATTCCTCCACACGCATTTCTGGATATAAAGGTACTTGTTCCGGCAAGTAACCTAAATTTTGCCGCACTTCACGGGATTGCTGCATCACGTCGTAACCGGCGACCTTGGCCCAGCCGCTGGTCGCGGAGATGTAGGTGGTCAAAATTCGCATGGTCGTGGTTTTGCCGGCACCGTTCGGCCCGAGGAAACCGACAATTTCCCCCTTGTCCACGCTGAAACTGACGTGGTCCACGGCCAACACGTTGCCGAAGTATTTCGTCAGGTCGCGGACTTCAATCATAGCCATCGGGCTATCCCCACCCCACGTTGGTCAAGCAGAAGCAGTTTCCCACCCCTTATATTCTTTTACGCTGAGCCGACAAGTCACCGCAGAGGTAACTGGATAGTAAACATTAGTGCCCGAGCCCTGCGAAGCAAGAGGCGTTTGGCAGAATTGACAGAACTTCGGTATAATGGCAGGGAGGGAGAGACTCGCTGGCCGGGAACAAACTGCTTGGAGTGCCTGAGAGACTTGCTCTGTCCCACGGCTCGGACTGACAAACCATGCAGGAACTCACCGCAAGCGATCTTGCCCAGCGAGTCATCCAACTGGGCTTGGTCAGGCCGGAACAAGTCGAGGATACCTTACAGGAATTGCCTCCCGCAAGTAACAGCGAGGGCCTCCTGCGGGCCCTGGAGCGGCGCGGGTTACTCACGGGTTTGCAAATCGAAAAGCTGCGTCGCGGGGATACCACAGGCTATTTTCTGGGTGGCTATGCCCTGAAGTATAAGATAGCCGCCGGAACGTTTGGTCGCGTGTTTCGGGCCGAGGACCCGAATAACGGCCAGGCCGTGGCCATCAAGGTTCTGCGCCGCCGTTGGACTGAGGACAAGAATGTTGTCGAACTGTTCATCCGCGAGGCCTGCTTAGGCATGTCGTTGAAGCACCCCAACATCGTGCAGACACTAATGGTCGATCATGATAAAGCCACCGACCAGCATTTCATGGTCATGGAGTTTGTCGAGGGGGGCAATCTTCGCGACATGTTGGCTATTCGGAAACGGTTTGATGTTGCCGAGACCTTACGCTTGCTGGAAGACATGGCTTCGGGCTTAGCTTACGCTTTTTCGCGGGGTATCACTCATCGCGACCTGAAACCGAGCAACGTTCTACTATCGGCGCAGGGAACGGCGAAGCTAGTAGATTTCGGCCTGGCGCAGATCTTCCGTCTGGACGAAAGTCTGCTCAGTGAAGAAGAGCGCATCCAGGTGCAACGTACCCTGGATTACGCAGGTTTGGAGAAGGCGACTAATGCGCCCCCGAACGACACGCGGAGCGATATTTTCTTCCTGGGATGTATCGCTTACGAAATGCTTACGGGACGACCGGCATTACAACCGACCCGGCAACGCCATCTGCGAGCCAGTCGGGAACGGTTCCTGAATGTCCCCCAATTGCAACCCGAAGAAGCCCAGGGTTTTCACCCGCTGGTGCACCTGGTGCGCTCGATGCTGGCGCTCGACCCGCAGATGCGCCCGCAGACCCCGCAACAATTGCTCGACCAGATTCGCCATGTGCGTGGCCAATGGAGTAAAGGGAGTTCTAATCACACCACAGCCGCGGCTGCGATTTCTTCAGGGGTAACCGTGTTCGTCGTGGAACGGCATGAGCCCTTGCAGGAGCTGATCCGCGAAAAACTCAAGAAGCTCGGCTATCGCGTGTTGCTCTCTAGTATGCCTGAGCGCATGCTTGAGCGCTTCGCCCAGCAGCCGTTCCAGGGAACAGTCGTAGATGTCGGCAGCGTCGGCGAAGAGGGAGTTCAGGCCCTCAAGCAAGTGGTCGAACAAGCCCAGGCGAGAAACCTGTTTCTCACTGCGATTGCGATAGTCTCCGAAAACCAGGATGACTTGGCCGAGCAGTTGGCCCAAGTCCCGCAAATCGTGATTCTGCGTCGGCCGCTCAATCTCGGTCAACTGGTGCGTGCGTTGACTGAGAGACTGCCGCCGAAGTCGTAGCTTGTGGTTCTGCATCGGCCTAGGGTGGGCTAGCCGACGTTGCTGGCCAGGACTTGGCGAACGTTGTCGGGCACCAGCGAGGTACTTTCGCCGGCCTGAATCCTGCGGGTCCCGGCCCGCCATAATAGGCAATGCGGCCATCCACGCCAACCACGACCAGCCGTTCCGGCCAGGCAGCATAAGCATAGTTCACGCGGTTGTCCAGTTTGTCCACGACGGCGGGCATGGGTAGTTGGAGCATAGCTGTGCACTGCTGCACGCAGGGCCAACGTTGCACCAGCGTATCGATTTGCCCGATCTTTTCCAACACGTGCTTAACGTCGCCAGCAACATGGAGAAGGGAATCCGGGTGAGCTTCGCGGATGTAAACCAGTAGGAACTGCACTTTGTCCTAGTACTTCTGAGACAGTTGCTCTAATCCGCCAGCCTGGCGACGGAACGACGGTCAGGTGTAACTGCCAAAGATCAGCACCACTGGTTTGTTACCGCGAAAAGCCGACCGGGTACTACTGCTTTTACCAGTCGGGTTGCGGAGCGTGAAATCAGGAGCGAGATCGCTTACCTTTAGGGTGTCCGTTTTGCGTTCGCCTCGGGCCGGTGGCATATTCACTTCTTCGGGGCGATGTTGGGCGTAACGGTGGGCAGGGCCCCAAACAGCCAGCAAACCTCCCAGCAAGTCGGTCCGCATGATTCTCTCCCCTTGGTTGTGTGTTGATCCGATATTCATGACGCTCCCTGATTCGCGACAGGTTCGATCAACGACACATGGAGGGCATTCTTGCCAGGATACCTCCGGCGGATGGTATCCTCCAAAAAGCTGCCGTAATGTGGATGAACCATGCCTAGTCGCGCTCGCTCAGCTGCCTGAGTCTTATTTTCAAGGGTCAACCAATTTTTGTTCCGTGTGCGGGGGTGCTGCGGTGGCGCTCATCTCTTGCGACAACCTGGACGAACGCAGACGGTAGAGTCGAGTTTCACAACGTCGGTGCACCAGTTTGGCCCTAGAATGGCAGTAAGCGTACGTGGTCAGGGGCGGTTGCAACCAGGGAGAGTCGGCGATGGCCAGCTATGAGGAGATTTGGCGGGCGTGGAATCCGTGGCAGTTTATTCCCGAACGCTACAATCTCGGCGTGCATCTGACGCGGGGACAGGTTGAGCGGGGCTTAGGAGACAAGCGAGCGCTTTTGTGGGAAAATGCGCGGGGCGACACGGCGCAATACACCTATGCAGAGTTGGATGCGCTAAGCAATCGGCTGGCGTCCGCACTGGCGCGGCTGGGCGTGCGCCGTGGTGATCGAGTCCTCCTACGCTTGCCTAACGTTCCTGAGTTCTATATCGCGGCTTTGGCCATTGCCAAGTTGGGCGGCGTCTTTATCCCGACCAGTACGCAGTTTCGCCGCGATGAAATTGCCTACCGCCTGCGCGATACGGAAGCCGTGGCCGCCCTGACTACCACTCATTTACTTCCTGCTTTGGAAGAGGCTGCCAACGATTGTCCCAGTTTGCGACACCTCGTGGTCAGTGCGTACCCCGATCGGGGCCAGCCCGTGCCCGAACGCTTTAGTGATTTCTGGCGTCTGGTGGCTGCAGGAGACGAAAACTTCGTTCCTGCCGACACGCGCCACGACGACTTGGCCTTCATTGCGTACACCTCGGGAACCACGGGCGATCCGAAAGGCGTCGTGCACCTGCACCGCTATCCCTTGGCCTACGAAAGCCTGGTGCGTTACTGGCATGATTATCAGCCCGATGATGTTGTGGCCTGTCCCTCTGAATTGGGATGGTTGTTGCCCGTAGCCTCGACGTTTCTTTACGCGCTGGCGCACGGCTTGACGGCCGTTTTATACGACCCCCTGGGCGGTAGATTCGATGCTGAGAAATGGCTCGCACTGTTCGAGAAATATCGCATTACTAACTTCACGGCGCCGCCGACAGTGTATCGCATGCTGTTATTGGCCGCCCCGCAAGCGCCTAAATATGCCCTAAGCTGTTGGCGTCATGCGGTCAGCGCAGGCGAACCATTGGCCCCAGATACTATCCAGGCTATGGAACGTTTCTTCGGCATCACGCCGTTGGACGGCTTAGGCATGACTGAGTGTATGGTCTATTGTTTCAACATGGTGGGACAGAAGATTAAGCGGGGCAGCTGCGGTCGGCCTGGGCCAGGGACGGTCATCGAATTGATGGACGAACAACTGCGGCCCGTACCGCCAGATACTCCCGGAGTCCTTTGTGTACGACGCGACACGCATCCGGGCATGATGAGGGAGTACTGGAACAAACCGCAACAAACTGCCGAGGTGTTCCGCGGCGAATGGTACTGGTCGGGGGACGTGCTAATTCGCGACAGCGACGGTTACTATTGGTTCCAGGGACGAGCCGACGATGTCATCAAAGCGAGCGGCTACCGCATATCACCGTTCGAGGTCGAATCGGCCCTGCTCACGCACCCCGCGGTTCACGAGGCGGCCGCGGTCGAAAGTCCCGATCCGATTCGTGGCAACGTAGTGAAGGCGTTCCTCGTCTTACGACCGGGTTTTGTGCCTAGTGCACAGTTGGCCGAGGAAATCCAGCAGCACGTCAAAGGACGCATCGCACCGTTCAAGTGTCCCCGCAAGATCGAATTTGTCGAGGCCCTGCCGAAGACCCCGTCCGGCAAAATTCGGCGTAAGGAACTCAGACAGCGCGAATTCTCTGCCTCAGGCCAGTCTTGATCCTTTTGTGTTGCCGAGGGACTTGTTTCGTTGTCGGCCTCGAACCTAAGCGCAACGCCTAATCCAACGTAATCGTGGGGATGATACTGACACTACGATTCAAACGACTGGGATAACCTTCTTCGGCAACGAGCAAACTTGAAGTACTTAGACGCCATAGCAGCGCGTGCCAGTAACACTGCCTGACCGCGCAGCCGAGAAAATAAACATTTACTTCGGCATAGCAAAACCTAGCGGCTGCCACCGTGACTCTCAACAATAGCCTCGCGCGCGATAATTAGGGAATTATCTTATTGAGCGGATATTCCACGATGCCGCAGCCGCCCGCTTCTTTGAGCTTGGGAATGATCGTTCGCACCAGACTTTCGTCAATAATGGTGTTGACGGCGTACCAGTCGGGGTCGGACAGTGATGAAACCGTCGGCTTCTGGAGGGCGGGGAGCAATGCTAACACGGCCTGCAGGTGATTTTTATGGACGTTGAGCATCAAACCGACCTTGCCTTCCGCTTGCATCGCGCCTTTGAGCATGAGGAGGATGTCGTCCATTTTGCGGCGTTTCCAGGGATCGCGGGCCGCTTCGCGATTCGCGATGAACCGCGTGGTGCTTTGTAAAACCTCGGCGACAATGCGGAGGTTGTTGGCGCGGAGCGAACTCCCCGTTTCCGTTACTTCGACAATGGCATCCGCTAGCCGAGGCGGTTTGACCTCAGTGGCCCCCCAGCTGAATTCAACAATCGCTTCCACGCCGTGCTGGGCCAACCAGCGTTTGGTCACGTTGACCAACTCCGTCGCGATCCGCTTGCCTTGCAAGTCCTGGACCGATTGAATCGGGGAATCGTTAGGCACTGCCAGCACCCAACGGACAGGTCGTCGGCTGATTTTGCTATAAACCAACTCGGCTAACTCCACTACGTGGGCGTCCTGTTCGAGAATCCAGTCGTAGCCCGTCAGTCCGCAGTCGAGCACACCGTCTTGAACGTAACGAGCCATTTCCTGAGCACGGAGCAACGTGCACTGAATTTCCGGATCGTCAATGCTAGGATAATAACTGCGGCTGGCAAAAGTGATGTTGTAGCCCGCTTTCCGGAACAATTCCGCCGTCGCCTCTTGCAGGCTTCCTGCGGGTAAACCCAATTTCAGAATGCGTTCGCTCATGGTCAGTATCCTCTCCATCATTCGGATCTCTTATTCAGACAGAGCATGGGGAGAATAAACCGAGCAAACTGAATGGTCGGCTAAATGATATAATACCAAGCCTCGGGTTCTGAAGGCGCTTGCCGGCGGGGGCAGTGCGGACAAAGGTCAGCACCGAGTTGCGCATACGCATGTCGCACCGCGTCTAACGTGCTTGACCAGGTGGCCCCTGATTCCAGGAACAAATACTCCTTCCCCAAACGGTGCACCAGACCGCAGCGCTCGAAGGCCTCCGCCAAGTCGCGACGCACACCGCAGAAATAGACGCAGATCCCGCGGGCCTGCATATCAGCCACGAACTCGTCGAGTAACCGCAGACATGCAGCATCGGGATTCCGTACTCGTTTCAGCCGCAGCACGATGATTCTGGTCAACGAGGTGCACTGAGCACGAATGGCGTCGAGATGTTTTTCCAAGTCGGGAGCGGCGCCGAAAAATAGGTCGCCCTCTAAACTGAAAAGCAACATGCGCCAGCACGGCGGATCGCCCGCCTGCGCTTCTCGTACAACTCGTTCGGGCGTAACAGTCAAGCGCGTCAGGTGCATGCGGGCCGCG
Organism: Gemmatales bacterium; assembly: GCA_025060195.1. Lineage (GTDB taxonomy): Bacteria > Planctomycetota > Planctomycetia > Gemmatales > HRBIN36 > HRBIN36. The sequence goes on from JANXCQ010000019.1 coordinate 82,001, forward strand.
CGCGGCACATAAAACACGAACGAGCAAAACGTGCCGATCAGGATGCAAAACTCGATGGAAATCGCCACCGCCGATAGGCTCGTTATCGCGATGATGGCTGCGTCGAAGCGCGAAGCACGCACATAATAAGCCAGGTCGCGGGGGTTGATCATCCGCACTGCAGTAACAATGAGAATACCCGACAGAGCGGCCCGGGGCACATAGCGCGCATAGGGGGCGAACAGCAACACAGTGAGTGCCACGGCCGCGGCAGCGATGACGCCCGACCATTGACTGACCGCCCCGGCCATGTGATTGATCGCGGAGCGACTCAGGGAACCGGAACCCGGCATGCATTGAAAAAAGGAGCCCGCGAAATTGGCCAGCGCTTCGCTCAAACATTGCTGGTTCAGATCGAGTCTCTGCCGCGTGTAAGCGGCAATTGCTTTGGCCATAGCCAACGCTTCCAGCAGTCCCAAAATGGCAATCGCCAAGGCGCTCGGCGCCAGTTGCGTGACCAGTTTCCAGTCCCAGGGAGGAAGAGTGGGCTGGGGCAACTGTCGAGGAATTTCCCCAATCGTGCGGACGCCATGCTCTTCTAACCCCAAGAGATAGCTGATTGTGCCGGCTAACAGCACTGCCGTGAGGAATTCGGGAATGCGAAATCGGTGTAAACGGAACCGACGATTGAGCCAGATTAGAAAGAGGATTATCAGGATGGTGCTGAGCCCGACGGCCAAGGTCGGGACGTGCACCGGTCCTCCTTCCCACAACGTCCGCCACCAACGCACCAGGAAATGCTCATGGCCACTGCCGACGCTTCTTAGGCCGAATAGGTTCTTCAACTGTTCGAGAAAGAGAACGGCGTTGGCGCCCAGGGTAAAACCCAAGATTACCGAGGGGGAAATGAAACGCGTGAGATCGCCCAAGCGCAGTAATGTCATGAGTAACTGAATCGCGCCGACGAGCAGAGCCATCAGCACCGCACCGCGGATAAGTATCCCCGGCTCGCCGTCAGCTCCTGAGTTCAAGGGCGCTAAGGCACTGAGCAACGCGATGCTGATGGCACTTGTCGGGCCATTGATCAGTTGCCGCGACGAGTCCAGCACCGCCCCTACCGCGGTCATGACGATGGCCGTATATAAGCCGTATTGCGGGGGTAGGCCGACGATCATGGCATAGGCCATCGCTTGAGGCACGGCTAACGCTGCGACGGATAAACCAGCCACCAAGTCAGCCCAGGCCGCATGAATGGAGTAATTGCGCAACGCATCCAAGGCTGGGATGCGCCTCAACAGCCAGGCGTGCCAATCCCATCGTGACGAGGGCAGCTCGCCGTTGATTTCGGTGCCATTTTCCTCGATCATTCCCCCATTCGGCGGCGTTGCCGAGGGTTGGGTCAAGTTTACCGAATTGGCGGCTTCATCAGTTTCTGGCGGTCTGTCAGCTTTACTTTGTTGGAGCATCGAAACACCGATCTAGAAATTCACAGAAAGAGGCAATTGTTGAGCTAAATAGTAATGTTAGTCACGTATGTGATATTTTATTATCGTCAATTGTAGGCAACTCGGAGTTGGGATTTTTGTCAAGGTCCTTGTCGAATCACGAGCCGAGAGGAAGACCAGCCAGCTATCGCCGCTGAATAAACTGGTTCCCCAGCTTCGAGACCCGACTTAATGCCAGGCTCGGCACAATTCTGAAACGTTGCGCTCGGAATCACGGAGACCGGCCGGCCATGCGCGAAAACACGCTGATTTTACTATTGACTTAGCTTGGCTATCTCTTAGATAATGATGTCTATTCCTGGTGCGGACGGAGCCTTACGCTGCCCACCGCGTCGGCGTCCCGATTTCCCTTTCCCGAGCCGACCTCCGTTCGCTTTTTCGTCAGGAGGGTAAGCATCATGAAGACCTCGCAACTTCGGTTGTTGTTGCGTTTTGGTCTGATGGTTATCACGGCGCTGACAGTTGCGTTGTTTCGTCAGCCTGAAGTGGAAGCTCAGCTGCCCCCCGAGCAACAAGCACAAGTGCTCCTGGACTCTGCCCATCGTGCCCTCAACGAAAAACACTACGATGCGGCCATTGCTCGTTACCGCGAATTCTTGCAAAAGTTTCCCAATCACACACAAGCTAACCAGGCCCGCTACGGTTGGGCCGTGGCCTTGCTCGAAGGCCCGAGCCGCGATTATAAAACCGCCGCTGAGTTACTCCATCCCGTTCTCGGCCAGGCCGATTTCCCGTTTCGACCCTTTGCCGTTTATTATGCGGGCTGGGCCCAGCGTGGACTCGGTTGGCAGGCCCTGCGCGAATCGTACGGCAAACCGCCCGACCAGTCGGCTAATCTGCAGCGGGAGGCTCAGGCACGTTTCGAGCAGGCGGCGAAACATTTTGAATCAGCGGTGGGCGCCTTCGCGCAGCATTTCGCTCAAGCTGAGAAAGACCCCCAAGCGCCTTGGCGCGATTGGCTGGCCCGTGCCCGCTGCGATTGGGCCGAGATGCTGTTACACACCAACCGTCCCAAGGAAGCCCTGACCGCGGTCGAGCCGTTTAGTCATGACCCCAACCTGGCCAGGACGCCTTATCGGTTGGCGGCTCGGTATTATGAGGGTCAGGCCCGATTGTTGCTTGGCGATCCTGCCGGTGCGGGGAAAGCATTGGCGGAGCTGGCCCCGTTCACGCATCCGGACTTCGGCCTACACGCCCGCTACCTTCTGGGGCGAGCACACCATGAACTGGGCGACCGTGCCGAGGCTGCCTTACATTACGACCAGGTGCTCAGCGGCTACCAAACTTTTCGCGAACAAGCGACCAAGATGTTGCAGAACCCAGCCAGTTTCGGCAACGACCCGGAGCAACGGGCGCGTTTGGAATCGTGGCTCCAACAACCGCCCGAATTTGTCCAGCGAGCCGCCTTGTATCGCGCCATGTTGTTCTATGAAGAAGAACAATTCAACGAGTGCGCCAGTCGCCTGGAAGTCTTGCTCAAGTTGAATCTGCCGCCCGGTGTGCTCGCCGAGGCACAACTGCGCTTAGGCATGTGTTATGTCCACAGTCAACAATTCGACGCGGCAGTGAAAGTGCTTACTGCCCTGGAAAACCATCCGACTGTCGGAGAGTGGGCCAGTTGGTGGTTAGGACGTGCCCACTTGGGGGCGGCCCGCGCGACGACGCCGACCAATGAGGCGCGCGCACAGGCCGCTATCCAGGCCTTGCGCCGCGCGCTGGACCGTAACGCCCAGCGTGCGAATGATCCCGAAGCACGGCTGCGGCGCAGCGATATTTTGCTCGACCTGGGCGACGCCTTGCAATTAGCCAGGCAATTCAAGGAAGCGGCCAATATCTATGCCTCCGTGGTGCAGGAAAAGGTGCATCCGCAACGCGTCGAAGAAGCCTGGTTACGCCAGGCCCAGGCGTTGCACCTGGCGGGTGCCTGGAAAGAGTCCGACGAACTGTGCCGACGCTTTCGCGAGAGTTTTCCGAAAAGCGTGCTGCTGCCCCAGGTGCTCTTCTGTGCCGCGGAAAACAGCTACTTTTTAGCTCTGCAATTGAGCAAAGAAGCCAATACTCCGGAACGCGAGAAAGCTCTGCGTCAGGCCCTGGAGCAGACGGTGACAAGGTATCGCGAGTTGGTCGAGCTTTACCCCGAATTTCCGCAACGTCACTCGGCTTGGTTTACCTTGGGCATGTGTTTATATCGCCTGAGCGAGTGGGAAAAAGCCCGGGAAGCCTTCCGCGCCATTCCGCAGGCTGACCGAACGGGACCGCTGTTATTGGCCTCGTTTTACGAGGCGGACTGCCTGATTCGCTTGGCCCCGACCGATACTTCCGATGCCCTCGCGGCAGGACGCGCCCAGGAAGCCTTTACTCACGCCGCGAAACTCCTGGCCAGTTTCGTGGACACCGCAGGAAAGGCCTCACCGTACACGCCGGAAGCGTTGCTCAAGCTCGCCTTTTGCTATCGGAAATTGGCAGAATTAATTGCCGAGCCTAAAGAACGTGCTCAGTTCCTGCAACAAGCCCGGCAAAGCTGCGATCGTCTGTATAACGAATATCCCAATCATCCGATGCGCGGCGCCGCAGTGTTAGAACGCGCCGAAGCGCTCGTGTTGCAGGGAGACATTAACGCTGCCAGTAATGAATTGCAACGCTTTCTGAACGAACCGTTCTCCCGTGCCGACATGGCTCCGTTAGCCCTGCTCCGCCTGGCTGAGCTACACCGTAATCAAAACCGCCCGGCCGAGGCGGTCAAAGTCCTGGAGCTGGCTCGCCAACGGTACGAAGCCGCACTGGGCCAGGATGCCACTAAAGCCGATTGGTTAGCGCAACTGATCTATCAGCACGGATTGGCTCTTCAGGAAGCAGGCAAATGGCCCGAAGCCCGCGCCACCTACGAAACCGTGCATAAACGTTTT